>MWBZ01000030.1 GCA_002069765.1 bacterium ADurb.Bin243 | reverse complement strand
CCCGCCGCCACGAATCCGGAACCTCTTTCCTTCCGCATGCCCTTCTCCTATTGTAGGCGCTTCCCCTCGACCGTCACGCGTCTCCGGCAGACCGTGGGAAGCGCGCCGGTTTTCTGATCGGCCGTGGCCGTGGCCTTGAGCAAGCATGGGCCGGGCACGTCGGGGATCGTCAGGGTCAGCCCGCAGCTCGTGTCGCCGGCCTCGTTGAGCTCGAAGCCCTGTTCAACGCCGGCGAGTTCTTTGCCCCGGCCGTTGACGAGCGCGAGGCGGAGCGTGCCGCTCAGGGGGAACGGCTCGTCGTTGACCAACATGACTTGGAAAACGCGCGTCTCGCCTGCCTTCAGCGTGGGCTGGAAGAAGTTAACGTAGACGCCCAACGGCTTGAACGCCTCGCCCATGTAGTCGGCAAAGGCCGGGTCCAGCTTGAGCCGGGTCACATCCGCGAAATGGTCGGCCGTGTAGACGCCGGGATAGCTGCACGTCAAATAGACGAAGTGGATGATGCCGGCGTACTGGCGGTGCGCGCGCCAGAATTCGGTCTTGCCCGCCTCGTTCTTTTTTTGCACATGATAGGGTGCGCCGCCCTTGAAAGAAACGATCGCGTTTGAAATATTGCGCATGGTTTTGAGGTCGTTGATCGAAAAACTGTACGGATCTATATGCATCTGTTCGAGCACAGGCTGGAATTTGGCAATGGAATCTATCAGGTTGCGCTTGTCTTTGAGCGTTTCAAAACGCCTGGCCAGCTCTTTTCTGTCGCAAACCGCGAGCTGTATGGGGCAAAGCTTTACAAGCAATTTTACGATGCCGCCCTGCGTCTCGTCACTGAACCATTCGTTGAGAAAATCCACCTGAGTGCGCAGGTAATCGTCGTTTAATAGAAGCTGCGACAGATGTTTTTCATCTAATTTTCTGTTTTCGGTTTCGAGCACGATAAGGTTTTCGGCGTCGCCGTATTTATCGAGAAAAAGGCATTCGATATTGTATTTGCAGCCGTTGGTGCGGCAGACGTTAAAATCGGAGGAGCCGGCCGCGGCCGCTGAATCTATGAAATCCTGCGCCGGCGAATAATCCGGAGCTTTCGCGCCGTCGCGCGAAACGAAGCGGTAATTTTTCTTTCCCGCGTACTGCGCGCTGTATTTATTGATTTTTTTCACTTTCACCAGCTTTAAAACGGCGGCGAACTTCATCGCGGATTCCTTCGAAAATTTTAACTTTTCGAGTTCGCAGGCAAAGCTTTCGATCGCGCCGTCTTCGATATCGGTTATTTTATCGAAAAACGAGGCCGCGTTGAGCGACGCGTCCGAGAAACGCCTTCCGGCCTCCAGAATAAAGCTCGAAATGCCCCAGCCCTGCTGAAATTTAGCTATGTTATCGGGCTTTATGGGATTGGCGCCTATTATTTTGGCCATGCCCTGGTAATGAATGGCCGCTTTAGACATATAGGGCGAATCCTCGAAACGCTCGTCAGCCAGGCTCATCGCCAGCCCGCGGTTTGAAAACTCGAGTATCAGGTCGTTGATGAGATTATAAAAAACGGGCGTTTCTTCGGCGTTGGCAGCGTCCCAGTTGAGCAGTATCGCGAATATATCGTCGATATAAGAGCGGGTTTCGGCATTTATTATGGAAATCGACCTGGAGTCTTTGTAAATGCGCGCTATGGATTTTTCTCTTTCTTCCTCGGATATTATGGCGTCGACGCGCTGTGATTCCAGTTCGTAAAGGGTTTTCACGCGATCTTCGGCGAACATTCCGCCGATTTCGAGCCTTTTATATTTCTTCCATATTATTTTAAGCTCCTTGATTATAGCCGGAACGGCTTTATCGGAACGGGCGGCCGCCGAAGTGAGGTCCAGCAGGCGCGCGCCCCAGCCGACTATTTCGTCGGCGATTTTATTGGACTCGAGTATCGTGGCCAGCGTGAGTATGTTATCGAGAATGAGCTTCGACAGAGCGTCAGTAAAAAGATTTTCGGTGGTGGAGCTGGGGGCCGGAATTACATAATCGGCGCCGTTTTCGTAAAGCTTCATGAGGTCTTCTTCGGACGCTATGACGGCTATTTTTCCGACGCGCGGCTTGTCTTCTTTTATGAGCTGCGCCATCCAGGATCCTATGGAAGTTTCGAGGTTGGGTATATGCAGTATCACCAGCGAACCGTGGGCGCTTTTATGCGAGCGAAGGTAAGTGGCCCTCTGGCCGTGCTGTTCGTACGCGCCTGAAAAGAATTTGACGCGCGGATGCTGCATCATTTCGGCGAATTTAAGGGCGCCCTCGCAGCCGTCGAAGCCGTTGAACGCTCCCACATAGGAAATATCTATATTGTTGCCGGCTATATAGCTCGCCAGCGCGGAAGTTTTTTCCTTGACGCTCGCCGAGGCGAGGGTCTTTTTAGCGATGCGCGGAAAGTCGGCCAACGCGCGGTATAAATATTGAGCGCGCTCGGGCTTTATAAGCCCTTTGACTTCGTGTATGTAAACTATCAGCGCAAGTATATTCTGCATCGCCGTAAAAGCGGCGAACGTGGAGCCGACCGATTTTTCCCACGGCATATTGGTGACAGACGCGCCCAGACTTTTGCTGGTTAATATAGCCAGCTCGGAAGTTATAAGGTTCGTAACCGACATAACATAAGGCCCTGCGGCGTAAGTCTGATCGGATTTGCTTAAAAGCTCCTCCGCAAGAGCCACTACCGGCTTGGTGCCGCCGGAGTTGGAAACGAAAAGCGCGAGGCTCGTTTCGTCGACGCGCGGCCGCTCGATTCTGGCGAGGTTGGATTCGAGGGCGTTCATAAAGCAGCCGTTGAGCCCTTCGAGGTTGGCTATGGAAAAGCACATCCCCAGGATATTGCGCGAAGTGCCTTCGGCGAAACCGTAAATTTTATCTATCTTTTTGATTATTTTTTCTATGGAGCCTTCTTTAAGCGCCGGATTGGACGTGTTGAAAAAAGCTTCCAGATTGAGTTTTATGCGCCCCGAAATCTCGCCGGCCGAGTCGTATTCGCATTTGAATATATGGCGCGTGTTTCTGAGCAGCGTTACGTAGCTGAGATAAATTTCCACGCCGTATTGATTGTCTATGGCGTAAGCCGCCGGCTCTTCAGTGGCGAAGCTTTTAATCTGTTTTCCCTTGAGGAAATTAGGGCCGCTGATTATTTTTCCGAGGATAGTCTCATAAATGACCGTCCGCTCCACGCGGCTTTTTTGCTTGAAATAGCCTTCTTCTTTTAGAATGGCGCTTTTTTCCAGGCCCTTGAGCTGGTAATCTATAATGGGTGATTTTTCAGCTTTTTTGTTAATGACGCATGATTTCAATACGTCGTATATCTTGAATTCGGGTTCTTTGGAGCCTGCCGGCTGGTAAATTTCGGCGGCCTGCCAGTCGGCGAGCGAATGGTAGCTAACCGTGCCTTCGCGCACGAGAATTTTAGCCCCGCTGGTGATGTAATCGACCGCTATTTCTTCCTGCTTTTCGTTTTCGTATTTTTTGATCTGGTTGCGCATATTCGAAAGCGAAGAAGCGAACTTCACCGGTATTGTAGGATCGGTAGAATCGCGGTAGAGGAACATTCCGCCCGACTTGGGGCCGCGCACTATAGTGGTGACGGGAATGACCGCGCCTTTTTCGTCTATCACGTTCGTAAGCGTTTCGAAAACGAAGATCGAAGTCGGATCTACAAGATAAATAAGCTTCGCGGCGAGGGCGCACGCCGTCAAGACTTTAGACGCTCCGGATTTCAGCATCTTCGAAGCGGTTTCTATTATCACGCGCTTCTGCTCTTCTATCGTAAGCATCCGGCTTACGCCGTCTTCTTCGAACTTGGCGCGATGCGAAAGCACCTGGTTTTGAAAAAGAATATCCATGAGCCATCCGGTGAAACGGCCGTGGGCCTTTAAAATCTCTTCAGCCATCAGGCATTCGTAAACGATCCTTATTATGCGCGGTATTTCCTTGGAATCGGAATCGGCTTTAGTTTCAAACCCCATATTCAGGAAAAATTTTTCCCATTTTATCCTGGAATTGACGTCGCCGTTGTGTCCGACCGAAAAAGGCCCCTGCCTGTCCACCACGAGCGGATAGGCCTTGCGGAATTTTTCGAGCTCGGCGGCGCTCATGATATCGCCGAATATTTCGCGCGTCATTTTTTCGTTGTGAAGATGCGCATTGGCGCGCGAATACATATTATCGCCCTGCGTGGCGGCGCGCGTCTGCGCTCCGGTCACGAGCACGAGCGCATCGCCGGTTTCAATTTCGGGGCATTTTTTAAGGATATTATTGATCGTTATGTAGCCGCGCTCGTCGATATCGCCGGAAGTCTTTTCGCGCACGAGATCCACCGCGCCGGTCTTTAAATTAAGCGCGGCAAGGGTTATTCCGTGCGAATCGTAACCAGCCGCGGAGCCCTCTGCGGTGATATCAAAAACCGACCATATAAGCCTGAGGTTATGTTCTATAATTTCGTTTTTATGCTTCTTATAATCTTTCAGATTGAAAAAGATTCTCGTTATTCCGCCGCCTACCGAGCATCCTGAAGGATAGGCCGGAATCTCTAAAAAGTCGCCTTCGGCGAGCATAAAATTATGAAGGTCTATATTTCTCACGCCGTATATTAAAGCGAAAGAGTTGATCAGGGCCGTTTTTAAAGAGGCGCCGCCCGCGGCGAAAAGGCCGCTCTTTTTCAGCTCGCCGAGAGCCTCTATCAGCCTGCATTTATAAATAAGCGAAAATTTTGACATTAAATTATCTCCTTAGTATGCCGGGATTTTTAATCACGATATTTTACCATATTTTATTTATTTTTGCAAAAGAAAAATGAGTTTCAAAAAGAGTTTCAAGCTTATCGTAAGGCTTATTGAATATTTTTAAAGCTGACGCATGCGACGCCGTATATTATAAAAATAATCATGGCCAGTTTGCAAAGGTCGATAGCGAGAAGATAAGCCGAATCCGAAGTTTTTTTAGATAAGTAAGCCGCCGCGGCGTAGAGTTCTTCGCCGATCATGCAGTGATCGCAGGCTATAACGAAAAAAGGTATCTGGTTGAAATCGTTCGTGGCGGCTATCTGCACCGCTCCAATAGCATGGCCGGTTTCGGCGTATATCAGCGATTCGGACACGAAATGTCCGAACATTAGATTGGCGGCCGGTTTTTCCCTGATGATAATGGAATCTACCGCGCAGGCGAAGCCCCACTGGTCGTCGGTGATGTACTGAATGTTGCCGGGCCTGTACAGATCAGGCTTTCCGGCCCTGAGATACGCGCCGCAGGCCGCGTCGCGGGCCGCGTTCATGACAAGCGAGCGGCAGCAGGGCATTTTTAATTCGGCTTCATAAACCGCCGCCTTTTCCGCCACGTACGATAATATATTAATAGAAGCCATGGTGGCTATGGAGTTCATATCGTACATTCCGCTCAGATAAAGAACGGGCCGGCCCGTTTCGGCGGCGCGCCCGATCGCTTCTTCTATGGCCCCCACGGCGGAAATTTTACGGATCGAAATCTTCAATCCGCGGCCGGCCAGAAATCGAGCGCAAAAAATTATAAAAGAAAAAACCGCGAATATAATAAGCACCAATTCGCGGCTTTCCGGATAAAACCCGGGGTAAATAATCATCGAATCAGCGTGCATAACTTCCGTCCGCCGTATTTTTTTTGCCGCCGCGGCGGCGATACGGTATTTTTATATAATCTGGGCCCATACGCTCTCGCCGCTTTCGACACGGCCTTCGCCCGCTGGAATTTCCGCCAGGCAGTTCGCCGCTAGCGCCGTGGTCAATATGTTGGAATCCTGCCTGGAAGGCACGCTTATAAGCGGGGACTTTCCCCGCTCCCCGGCGGGATTTGAAATGACCGCCCTTAAATAGGTGGTTCTTTCGGGGTCTTTTTTTACTGATTCGCTTATCGCGCCCATAACCGATACGCATTCGCGAGGGTTCGCGAGGCCCGCGTATTTATAAAGCGCCGGCCTGAGCAATTTTATAAATGAAACCAGCGACGACGCGGGATTTCCGGGAAGGCCGAATACCAGTTTATTATGATTGCCGGCCTTTTTCATGGCGAATATAAAAGGCCGGCCTGGTTTTATGGCCATTTTCCAGATACCGACTTCAAAATTAAGCAGCCTCAGCGCGTCCGGTATAAAATCGTAGCTTCCCACAGAAGCCCCTCCGGTGGTTATCACGATATCGGCCTTCGAAAGGCCTTCGGAAATCCTGGCAGCTATCTCTTCGGGCGTGTCGCGGGCGATGCCGCACAACTCGCAATTTACGCCGGTTTTATTTAAAAGCCCGTACAGCAGAAATAAATTGGAATTCATTATCCGGCCGAATTCGGGGGCGAATCCATCGGCCGCCACTCTTTGATCGAGCGGATCTATAAGTTCGTCTCCGGTGGATACCACGGCGACGGATCTTTTTTTAAAAACATTGACGCGCGAATAACCCGAGGAAGCGAGAATTCCGAGCGCGGCCGGATTAAGGCGCGCCCCGCGCGGCACTATTACGTCGCCGGCCGCAAAATCGGCGCCCGTCCTTCGCACGTGGAGGCCCGGCTTCAACTTTTCACGGCTCGAAACCGTCCAGCTTCCGCCTTCTTTTTCTTCTTCCGCGGCTTCTTTGACGAGTATCGCGTCGGCCCCGGCCGGTAAAGGCGCGCCCGTCATTATTTTTACGGCTTCGCCGCCGCTTATTTTAAAGCCGTTGACGCATCCGGCCGCCGCTTCTCCGATAACTTTCAAAACGGTTTTGCCGGCGGCGCTTTCGCCAAATCCGGCGCTGGCGACGGCGAAGCCGTCCATAGCCGAAGTGTCGAAGGGCGGAACGCTGAAACGCGCCGTTACATCTTCGGCGCAAATTCTGTCCAGCGCGTCGAGAATGAATAACTCTTCCTTTTCGGCCGGCCCGGAGACGCAGCCCAGTATTTCTTCTATAGCGACGTTTAAATCCTTTAAAATTTCAACCACCCCGTTTTATATTATGGCGTATAATTCATGAGGCTGATTATATTAAAATATAGGTTTTTTGTCAATATTTAATTCTTTTTAAAAACGATATGCGGAGAGCCCGGGCCGGACTCTCCGCATATTTGAAATTAAATTATGGTTCTTTTTCATATCGTATGGGTAAAATATTTTAATTTAGTTAAGAGTTCAGAGTGGAGAGCTGAGAACTAAAGGACTTTTGGATATTTCGATAAGGCGTTTTTAAATATTTTATATATTAAGCTCGCAGGGCGAGCCCCAGCCTTAACTATTCACTATCCACTCTACACTATTCACTGATAAACTTACCCACATGAAATGAATAAGAGCAAAAATTATCAAGCCTGCTTAGATCGATGAAACCAGTCCCGATTCCGCAGTGAGAGGTTTTTCTATATTAACATGGCCTATGAGAGTTTTCATGGGATAGCCGTTAATCAGTATCTGAACGTTTTTTATCGATTTGCCGTCGACTGGAGGAAGCTCCATGAGAGTGTTCACTATCGAATAAACGCTCAAAAGCTCGGAGCTCACGCCGCCGGGATGCTGGTTGACCAGGTCTTTCGAAAAATCCACCACCAGAGTTTCGCCGTAAAGGTAAACTGCGCGCAGGCTCGCGGCGGGAGGAATCGTCCTGAAAAGCCCTTTCTGATTTGGCCCTTTAATAAGCTGCGCTATTACGGCCTTTGAATAGGCGATAATGCTCGAGCACCTGGGCACTCCGCGGTCCTCGGGATTCAACGCGTCGAAGGACGCGTTCGCGAAATAAAGCCTTACGTTTGTCTGCTCCTGCGCCACCGATTTCAAATCGGCGTCTTTTCCCTGCACGAGTATTTTTTTCTGCGACGAATCGACATTTTGAAAGCCCAGCGCTTCCGGTTCGAAAAACACGTAATAGCCGAGAGTGACCAGAATGCCCAGAATGATCAGAAGCATTAATATCGATAAAAAACTCCCGCTGGAAGCGGTTTGCTGTTTTTTTTCTATCATTTAAATTTCAACTCCTTGTATGTGCGTCGTTTGATCTCAGTTATTTTTTCTGGCTTAAAATATAGTTTTTAACGCCTTCGAAAATGGCGGCCGCCATTTTATCTTTATAATCATCCGACGTAAGCGATTTCTCGTCTTCGCGGTTGGTGATAAATCCCGTTTCGATAATTACGGCCGGCATCATGCATTCCGCCAGCAGAGAAAAATTGCCTCCCTTTAAAGTTCTCATCTTAAGCTCTTTTCTTTTTCTAACCGCTTCGTTTATTTTTTCGGCCAGCGCTTTAGAATCGCTTATTTTTTTAGACGAATCGAGCGTCGCGAGAATAGCGTTGACTTCAGCGTCTATTACGTTGGAGCTCGACGCGATCAACGGAGCGTTCGCGGGGCTCTGCGTGCCCATGCCGTAGTGATAGATGCCGATTCCCGAAGCGTCGGGCGATGTTGCGCCGCCGGCATGTATGGATATTAAAAGTTTCGTATCATAAGTATTTATTACTTTAAGCCTGTTTTCGACGGGCATAAAATAATCGCCGTTTCTTACAAGGATGGCCCTCAATTTCGTTTTATCCATAAGCGCTTTCAGGCGGCGCGCGATATCGAACGCGACGTCTTTTTCTTTCAGGCGGTTTTCGGAAACCACGCCGAATTCTTCCCCGCCGTGACCGGCGTCTATGGCTATAATATGGTCCGCCGAACCGAGTCCGGCCACCAGTTCGTCTATGTTAGAAACCTTGACTTCGATTTTATCGCCGCCTTTCAAAACGTCGGCTCCGGGAACTTTTTTGGGCGCCGTTTCAACGGTATCGGCAACCTGCGGAATCGCCACGCTCACGCTCGCGGTGTCGCCGGCTTCGGCTATCAGGGGTTTCAATTCATTTCCGGCGTCGGCTTTATTGACCGTAAAGGTAATTACGTTTCCGCTTTCCTTTTTGCTGACGCTGACTTTTGCGTTCGAAGCCAGCGACAGTATGACCCTGTTCGAATTTTCCTGATTGACCATCGTCAATTTTACGCTTTCAACTATATTTTCGGTAATTTTAATGAGCTGCTCGCCGAGCTTCGAATCGACTTTATTGATTATGATATCTACGTTTTTGCCTTCCATTCCGGTCGAAAAATTAATGCCTTTCGGCGTTTCGCCGCCGAACGCTATATCGAGTTCGAACGAATTCGGGTTTCTTCTGTACTTTATATTTTCTATAGTCGCTTCATGAGAATCGTCTTTATGCTCGGTAACCGCTATGGCCGTTTCAACCGTTTCTTCCTCCAGCGAAGGCTCTTCATCTTCAAAAGATATGTCTTCCTCGCTTTCCACGGGAATGGCTTTCGGCGTTTCCGCCTTAGGAACCTCGGCTTTAGCTTCGGCCGGTTTCGGCGCCGCGGGTTCCGTTTTTTCAGCGGCCGGTTTTTCCTTCGGCTTTGCCGGAGCTGTCGTGCTATAAAGCCCGGATATTATTTCAACCGGTATTTTTACGTCATCGCCCGATTCCACGACCGGGCTGTTCGCTCTTATAAAAGTGTCGCCTACCACGACGGCCCTTTTATCCACGACAAACCTTATTTCTCTTTTGTCTTTGCCTATCACTTTGTACATTTTGGATTCCGGAAAATATTTAACCGATAATCCGAGTTTTTTAGACAGCGAATTAAGGGATACGTAATCCACTCCGTCGATCGGACTGACTTCGATATCTCTTCCTTCAACGCTCATCTGGCCCTGACATTTTCCGGCGGCAGGCCAGAGCAGAACCGCTCCGATTAAAATGACCGCGATATAAAAGGTCTTCCCACTGAAAGCTTCTTTAAAACCAGATACCACTTTCCGCCTCCTAAATTATATTGACAATTAATAATTTCCTTTTATTTCCTTCTGAAATTGCTTTTTCAGATCTCTTTCCTTAAGCGTTTCTTTTTTATCGAAAGACTTTTTGCCGCGGCACAGAGCGATTTCAACCTTGAGCCTTCCCCTTTTAAAATATGCTTTAAGAGGGATTATAGAAAAGCCGCGCTCGCTGGTCTTGCCTATAAGCCTTAAAATTTCCTTTTTGTGCAAAAGCAGTTTTCTGGTTCTTTTCGGCTCATGGTTAAACCTGTTTCCAAACGTATATTCGTCGATGTGAGAATTAATCATCATCACTTCGCCGTTACGGGCGATGCAGTAGCTGTCGCCGATACTGATTTTTCCATCGCGGACCGATTTAATTTCAGTGCCCATGAGGACCACGCCCGCTTCGTACGACTCGATCACTTCATAATTGAAATGGGCCTTTCTATTAGTGGCTACAATTTTTATTCCTTCCATCTTACCTCATCACCTATCATTATTCCGCCGTTAACTTCATTTGAAACCAGCGCCTCGCATAGATCGTTTTCTATTCGCGTTACAAGCAGCTCACCCACTATAACCGGCCTTTCATAGCCGATTACTTTCGTGTTGCGAGGATCTTTTATTTCGGAGTTTTTGCGCGAACGGTAAACCAGAAGCCTTTTCGTTATGGTATCGCCCATTTTAAGGCCGTGGTTATAACCCATATTCACGAATACGTTTCCGCCGCGCCTTTTAAGCACTACGCTGATCGATTCGCGTTCGCCCCGCTTATCTTTTTCGCTGCATTCATTCATTGAAACCAGATATTTATTTTCTCCGGTCAGCCTGTATAAGCTTTCATAATATTCGTTAGCCTCGCCATATTCTTTATTGCCGAAGCATATCTTCGCCAGCTTTTTAAGCGCGGTCTGGTTATCCGGATTTATGAGCAAAGCTTTTTGAAAATAAGATCGCGCCTTCGATATATTCTGCATATCATAGAACACTTCGCCTATTTTAACTATATAAGTTTCGTTATCGGGCTCCATATTAGCGGCATTTTGAAGCAGTTTTATCGCCTCGTGCCATTGCCCGTCGCCGAGCAATTTCAAAGCTTCTTTATAATTAAACCTCGCGCTTTGCTTGAATCTTATTATTTCGGTCTCGTTCATTACGGGCCCGCCGGATTCGGCGAAAGCCTTTTCGGCATCGGACGGGTTTAATTTTATGTGCGAAGCCACGTTCATTATCGATTCGGCTTCGTCATACATCTTTCTTTCAAGATATATATTCGCCAGGTAAAAATACGCCATAAAGTTATCGGGATTATCTACTACGGCCATTTTAAAAAGTTCTATGGCCGCGTCGAAATCCTTTTCTTTATAACGCTGGTAAGCCTCGGTGAAATACCGGTCGGGGCTTACTTTTGAAATATTGTCCCGGTCACCCGGCGGTAATTTTTTATTCACCTGAGCTTCGGACGCAGCCGGCGCAAGCAGGCAGAGCGCAATTATCGCCAGCGGCGGCATGAACGCTTTAACGCCCGGCAGGCGTTTAAATACGTCAACGGTATTAAATTTTAGCGTTTTAACGCTTGTCATATCCATAAAACTCCGTATAGCAGCTAAAACTATCATAATTCACATGGCCGGTTTTATAAGAAAGAAATAAAATAATAACTTTCTTATTGTTTTTTATCGGCTGTTTTATAGTTTAATTAATACTGACGGTTTTTAATTTGAAGCTAAAGTTAAAGAAATTCTTAACAAAAAAGGCCGCCGAATTTTTAACTTTCTGACAGCCTTTTTTTATTTTATATTTTTTGACGCTTCGGGTAACTTTTACATATATTTCATCGGATTTACGAAACGCCCCATTTTCTGAACCGAAAAATGGATATGCGGCCCGGTAGAAAGGCCGGAAGAGCCTACCTTGGCTATCAGCGCGCCGCGCCCCACGCGTTCGCCTTTTTTAGCTACGAGTTTGGAGCAATGGGCGTAAAGGGTGTAAAGATCGTTGGAATGTTTTATGATAACGGTCCTGCCGTAATATGATTTCCAGCCCGAGTAAACCACCGTGCCGTCCGACGCGGCTTTTATAGCGGAACCGTAACTTGCGCCGATATCGATTCCGTTATGGAATTTTTTAATTCTGTAAACCGGATGCACTCGCACGCCGTAACGCGATGTGATTCTGCGGCTGGCGGAAGGCCATAGCAGGCGCCCGTCGGCCTTGACCGCGACTTCTGCTTCGGCCGCGAGCGATTTTTCATTTTTAGTTTTAACGCCGTCTTTAGCGTCTTTATCCGTTAAAGCGAGACTGGTTTCGGTTTCAACGTTTTGCCTGTCGGGAACCAGAAGAGTGGAGCCGGGAGCCAGATCGGTCGTTTTTAAATTATTGGCCGCCATAAGTTCGGACGCCGTCACGTTATATTCTCTGGCTATGGATATTACGCTGTCTTTGGGCTGTACGGCATGAAATTTATTAAATTCTTTAGGCGCCGATTTTTCGGGGAGGAACGAACAGTCGATTTCAAAAGGTTCGAGTTCATTAGCCACGACTATATTCATGTCTTTAAAGCTTGAAAATCTTTTAAAAATGTCTTTGGTAGGGAGCTTATCGGCGGTTTGATCGATTTCGCTCATATCGAGAGATGTTTCTGATTCGGTTATCGAAGGGTTGTCGAAATTTACGCTTAAAAGATTGTTAAGGCCGTAGGCCTGTTCGTCAGCGCCGGCCACGGCGTATGCGGGATATTCTTCCTCGCCGTCGCGCTCGAGATGGAGGTTGGCGTAATTTGCGAAGTCGATTCCTCTGAGATAGCCCGGCACATAAGTTTCTTTCTGAATTTTACCCAGGTAAAGCTTGTTCGAAGTTAAAGCCGAAAATCCGTCGGGCATATCGTTTATCACGATCAGCGACGCGAGCTCGCTGCCGCCGGCCGAACCGGCCTCTGACGGCTGAACCGACGATACCGCAAGATCGCTTGCGAGCGAACGGGAGTAAAGATTAGAATTGACGCACACGTAATCGGGCGAGGTAGATAAAACTTTTTCTGCGATTAAAAGATTGGCGTTCTGAAAGCGGCCTTCGACTTTTTCTGAACTTTCATGTCCGCGGCCGGTAAGTGAAATGTTTTTAAATTTGCATTCGAGCTTGAAATGCTCATCGGGAATTATAAACATTGAATTGTCGAATTTTTTTTCAAGCAGCAGGTTGACCGATTGAGTGGCGGTAACCGGGTTTGTAAACGGCATAAAAAATATGTAACATACCGCTATGACCGTAACGCAAAAAAAGCAAAACGCTTTCTTCGATATTTGCATTATTGAAATTCCCCCTGACAAAAGATTAGTTGAAGACCTTTTTAGTTGTCTTTAAGCCTTATATTTATTTTCTGGCATCTTATAGTGCATATATTATACTATATCGTCTAAAATTTGTCAAGTTTTAAGAAAACAAGGGGCCGCGCAAGGATGGCAGCCCCTTATTTTAAGTTATTCAGTTTTTTTAGATAGGTTTTTTCCTTTTTTCATTAGAACCGATCTTAAATTTCAAATCGTGCGCTAATGGCCGGCATGATTAATTCGCGTCGGCTACGTGCATGGACTCGAGGAAGTCTTTATTTCTTTTAGTTTTTGACATTCTATCGACCATCAGCTGCATGGCTTCGGCCGGCGAAAGCGGTTCGAGTATTTTTCTGAGTATCCATACTTTGTTAAGCGTGTCTTTGTCTAAGAGCAGCTCTTCTTTGCGCGTGCCGGTACGCTTGATATCCATGCACGGGAAGAGGCGTTTTTCGAAGAGTTTTCTGTCGAGTATCAATTCCATATTGCCGGTGCCTTTAAACTCTTCGAATATGATATCGTCTAACTTCGAACCCGTTTCAACCAGAGCGGTAGCAAGAATCGTAAGCGATCCGCCGCCCTCTATATTGCGCGCCGCGCCGAAGAATTTTTTAGGTTTATACAACGCCGCCGGGTTGACGCCGCCGGTCAATGTCTGGCCGGACGAAGGCAGGTGCAGGTTATATGCGCGTGCGAGCCTGGTTATACTGTCGAGCAGAATGACGACATGCTTATTATTTTCAACCATACGCTTGGCTTTTTCGAGCGTGAGCTCCGAAACCCTGATATGATGTTCAAGCGGTTCGTCGAAAGTGGAGCTGATTACTTCAGCATTTACGGAACGCTGCATATCGGTAACTTCTTCGGGACGCTCGTCAATCAAAAGAATCATAACTTCGACTTCGGGATGGTTTTCTATTATTGAATTGGCCATGCTTTTGAGAAGCGTAGTTTTACCGGCTTTAGGCGGCGCAACGATCAGCCCGCGCTGGCCTTTTCCTACCGGCGATATGAGATCTACTATGCGCGTGGACAGATCACCATAATCCGCTTTTTTTTCGAGCGTAAATTTTTCGTTAGGATAATAAGGAACGAGCGTATCGAAATTTTTTCTGTGTTTGATTTTTTCGGGTTCTTCAAAATTGATTGCCTCGATGCGAAGCAAGGCGGCGAATTTTTCGCCTTCTTTAGGCGCCCGCGTCTGGCCTATTATAACGTCGCCCGTACGAAGATCGAACCTTCTTATCTGCGAAGGCGATACGTAAACGTCTTTTTCGTTTATGGAATATGTGGCCGTTCTCAAGAAGCCGTAACCGTCTTCGAGTATGTCGAGCACGCCTTCGGCCGCGTACCCGCCGGCCCTTTTAATCTGTTCGTGCATTATTCGCATTATAAGAGTGTTGGTCCGCTTGTGAAGATGGGGAGTGATATTTAAGTCCTGGGCGATTTGAAAGAGTTCAGACACGTTTTTTTTGTTGAGGTCCTGTATCGTGAATCCTCTGGCCATTTCAACATATTGATGCTGCTGAAATGCGGCGTTCTGCTGATTTTGAGCCTGCTGCGCCGAAAAATTCTGGCTCTGGTTAGGGTTCTGATTCTGGCTGCCGCCGGCTGAACCTGAGCCGGTTCCCTGCGTCTGGTTGTAATTATTATTGTTATTATTGTTTGCGCCGGAATTAGATTGCCTGTAATTCGAATAATTATTGCCGCCTTCATTGTTATACTTGTTGTAAGGCTGCTGCTTATAATAATTCTGCGCGGGCCTGCCGGAGGATGAATTCTGCCCGCCGCCCGAAGCCGCATTCGTTCCGCCCTGACCGCCGTTAGGCGCATTTGGTGCCGCTCCCGCGTTATCAGGGGCCGCAGGCGGCTGGTCCTGGATTTTATTTGCCGTATTAAAATCGGGTTTTGGGGCGGTATGCGCGCGGACCGGTTTTTCTACGGACTGCTCGCCCGGGTCCGTTTTCGCCGCTGAAATTTTAGGGTTAACGGCTTCCGCCGGCTTAACCGAATGGACGCTTTCCTTTTTTTCGTCTTCGGCTTTTTCGGCCGTATTTTCAACGGCGCGGTGCCTGACGCTTCGAGTTTTAGGCTTTTCTTCGCCCGACGTCTTGTGGGCGTCAGACTTTTCCGCCGCAGCATCCTTCTTTTCTGCCGTTTTTGAAGCGGCACGGCGCCTTACCGTTTTTTCGGCCTTAATTTCCGGCGCATTTTCTTTAGGCGGATCCTGAACTTCGATGTCAGGGTTTTCTACCTGGTTAGATACCATAATTCCTCCTGGTGTGGGTTTTGAATTTATTTTTGAAATGTGGATTGAAAGGCATATCGATTCTTAAAAACAAGAATTGAAAGTAAGAAAATTTAAGATGACTTAAATTAGCGCCTGATTCAATTTTTCTATGGATTTTTGATTATTTTCGGTAATCGGGCCGGTGAAGACGCCCTTAATTATTTAATGGCTTTACTAAATTGTTCATACACTTTGCGCGCTATGCCAAAATCGCTTCTTTTTACCGCGATTTTAGAGTAATTTTCGTCGAGCATATCCTGATAAATATTCTCGGCGTTGCCGCCCGATATTATATTGGTCTTTTGAATGGTACTGCGCATGCTTTTAAGAAGGTTATGCACAAAAATCGATTCAAATTCCTCGGCGGCCTCTTTGAGCTGCTTCAACTTTTCGTCGCGCGATATTTTTTTGCCGCTTCCCGCGATGCTTTCTAATTTTCGGGCCAGCGCCGAAGGATCGGCCGACCCGCGTTCGGCTGCGGAAGTATTCGCGTTATTTAAAGACGATATCGCCATCGTAAAGCCCCTTACAGTAAAAAAGATTTAAGAATTACTGTTTAAAAAAACTGCGATTCCGCGGTTTTAGTTTACAAATAAATCTCTTACTATAATTATCGGCTTGCGGATGCTTGCGGTTTAATATAATTATAAATTAGATAAACCGCCGACTTTTTATATCATGTATTTTTTGTATTTGCCGTTATCCGGCTCGAGCGCGACGGCTTTTTTAAGAAAATCGTTTGCCGCCTGTTCGTTATTTAAAGCCTTCTGCACGTTTGCCATCGCGTAAAAAACGTCGGCGTCGGAATATGCGAGCCCCAGGCTGTAATGAAAATCTATTTTATCGGTGTCCAGCTCGATCGCGCGCTTAAGATTTTTTTCGGCTTCTTTATAGTTTCCGTTATAAAAATAGGCCATACCCACAAAATAGCACGCCTCTGCGTAGTTAGGCTTCATTTTTATCAAACCGGAATATCTTTCTATCACTTCGTGAAATTCGACGGATGCTGCCGAATTTTTGCCCATTTTATATAACGCCACGCCGTTATAATAACGGGCCGCTATATTAGTGGGGTCGGCTACGAGCATCTTGCGCATGAAACCAAGGGCTTTCTCGTATTCGCCTTTCTCGATGCATATCGCGCCGAGCTTTCCGAAAATTTCAAAATGATTGGGATCTAATTCGAGAGCTTTTTTAAACGCCGCTTCCGACTCGTCGAGTTTTGCGGTCTGCAGATAAGCGCAGCCAAGGTCGAAATGAGTGTTTTCTATATCGGGCTTTAAACCCGCCGACTTGTTGTAATTGTCGATGGCTTCTTTATATTTTCCTTTTTTCATGAATATGTCGCCGAGTTTGTTGTAAGCTTCGGCGAAATCGGGGTCGCAGGCGACCGCTTTTTTAAAGAAATCAAGGGCCTTGTCGGTATCGCCTTTCAATTCAAAAGTGAGACCGTAATCAAAATGATCGTTAGCTTCCGCCCTCTGTTCGATCGATATCTTTGAAGCGCCGTATAATTCGCCCATATTCCCCTCCATATTTTCAAATCATCTAAAGATAACCAGTGTAATTATACCAGACAATTACCAAAAAAACAATAGATTCGCTTAGGACCGGTCACCAAATTATCCGGCGGCCTGATTTTTCGTTATTATGCGCATGGCTTCGGATAATTTCGAAATAAGATCGTCGGTAGTCATGCTGTATTCAAAGATGGAAGCCGCCGCGAGGTCGCCGGCCTTTCCATGTATATAGCTCGCCGTTATAGCGGCGCCAAACGAAGGCATGCCGCCCGCGATAAACCCGGTTATTATGCCGCAAAGCGCGTCGCCCATGCCGCCTTTCGCCATAGCCGCGTTGCCCGACGTATTTATAAACGCGTTAGCCGATTCGTCGCATATCACGGTGCGGTGCCCCTTCAAGAGCGTAACCGCCCGGTAGGACTTTGAAAAATCCTCGCATATTTTAAGCCTGTTCATAAGCACTTCATCTACCGAGGAATCGAGAATCCTGGCCATTTCTTTAGGATGCGGCGTAACTATGAGCTTGAGGTTCTGGTTCATAAGTATTTTGGCTCTGTGCTTTTTCAACGCAAGAAGCCCGTCGGCGTCGAGGCAGACCGGAACTTTTATACGGGACAGAATTTCTGCGGTAAAGTCGCACGCGGCCGGGCTTTGCGACATTCCCATACCTATAGCCACGGCGCTTACGCGGTTAGTTTCAATAAAAGTTATCGCCGATTCCACGTTATCGCTGCACGAATCTATCGCGCCTTCGGAAGTGGACCTGAGCCCCATTGTAATAACGTCGGTGAGCTCCGACTGCGTCTGGTTTAAGATCACGTCGGGCACCATCATGAAAGAAACTCCGGCGCCGGAGCGTAAAAGCGCGCGGGCCGCTATTTTGGGGGCGCCCGAATAAAGCCGCGAACCGCCGATTATAAGCGCGCGGCCGAAATCCCCTTTATTTGAATCGGGGCTCCTGCGCGTTAAATTTTTAGCCACGAATTCTTCGGTGGTAAGGTTGAGCTTATATTCGTCCCCGCTGAAAAGCGGTTTTGGTATGCTGATATCGGCCACGAAAAGCTTGCCTATATATTGGGAGCCGGGATCCAATATGTGCCCGATTTTAGGAGTTTCGAAAGTAACCGTGGCCGAAGCTTTTATCGCCGCGCCCATTACAAGCCCCGTAGAACCGTCTATGCCGGAAGGTATATCGATGGCGAACTTCTGCGCGGCCACGCTGTTAAGGCCGTTTATCAGAGCCAGATAAAGCCCGTCCACTTTCTTCGAAAGCCCGGTCCCGAATATGGCGTCGACTATTATATCTGAAAAATTGGCCATATTCATCACTTCATATATAGAAGACTCGCTGTGAAGCTCGTAAACCCCGATATTCATGGCGGCCAGAATTTTAAGGTTATCGGCGGAAACGCCCTTGTATTTATTGACCGGCATCGTAGCCACCACGCTGACCTGGCAGCCTAAATTAAACAGGTGGCGGGCGATGACGAAACCGTCGCCGCCGTTATTTCCGGGGCCGCAGACCACCATTACGTTTTTTTTGTAAATTTCCGGATACATTTCGCACATCGCCAGCACCGATTTAATGCCTGCGTTTTCCATAAGGATCTGTTCGCCGATATGGTAATCGTTAACTGCCCTGGCGTCTATTTTTCTCATCTGCTCCGCGGTCAATATTTTCATGAAAAGTCTCCTTTTGGTATGCGCATATATGCGCCCGTTAAATTATAGCGCCACAATTAAATATGGCTCTTGATGGCTTCTATGAGCTCGTTCGAACCGATCGTGGATGTGCCGAGTTTCGCCACTACTTCGCCGGCCGCTATATTCGATATTATCGCCGCGCTTTTATAATCGGCCCCCGCCGCCAGCGCCAGAGTGAACACCGAAATTACCGTATCGCCGGCGCCGGTAACGTCATAAACGGCGCGCGCGCACGCGGGCAGCATATAAGCCGTGCCGTCCTGCACAAAAAGACACATGCCGCTTTCGCCCAGCGTCACAAGCAGCGATGAAAGCGAAAGATCGTTTAAAACGGCGCGGCCGCCGGATATAAGCTTTTCATCGGTTTCCACTTCGTATCCCAGGACGTCTGAAAGTTCCTTTCTGTTAGGAGTTATGCATGTCACCGAGCGGTAATGGTAAAAATTTGCCACTTTCGGATCTACGTTGGTTATTTTTTTGTGTTTTTTAATAATAGGCAGGGTCTCATCGAGTAACTTCTTGTTTATAAAGCCTTTGGAATAATCTGAAATTATTACGGCGTCAAAATCGTCTATGTTATCGTTTAAGTAGCTCACCACTTTTTTTCTGATATTTTCGTCGATTTCGGCGCTTTTTTCTATATCGGTGCGGGCGATCTGCTGATTATGAGCTATAATCCTTGTTTTTAGAGTGGTGGGCCTGCCCGGGTCGCAGAATACGGCTTCCGAATTCACGTTCTGGCGGGCGCATTCCTCGTGGGCAAGGCGGCCGATTCCATCCTGGCCGGTGACCGCGCAGATATTGACCCGCGCGCCAAGGCTGGTTAGGTTGTTGGCCACGTTCGCGGCGCCGCCAAGACGGAACTCGCGTCTGGCCACTTCTACGATAGGCACGGGCGCTTCCGGCGATATTCGCCTGCAACGGCCCACAAGATATTCGTCGATCATGAGATCGCCCATAACAAGTATCTTTGTTTTCTCGAATTTTTTAATGACCTTTTTATAATCGACGGCGATATCTTTTAACGAGCATTTGATGAGTTTTTCCGAATTTTTCTTTGATTTCACCCTGAGAGACCTTCTTTCGTTCTTTATATTTATCAGTTACATCAACCGGATTATGCCCGCGCGAACGAGTTATTAGTTTTTATCGGCCTGGAGGTTTTTCGGCTTTTTTATGTTGCGGGCGAATTTATACCACGCCTTCCAGTGCTTTTTGTCAAAGCTGTAGCTCTGCTTGAGCTCGCCGCTGTCAAGATCGTAAGAAAACAGATAATATCCCCTGTCGTCGGAAGTCACGAAATATTTGCTCATGTCCGAATCGGTTTCGGGCGGAACGACCTTAAGCCCGCACGGCGTCCACCTTAAAAACGATTCGAGATCGCGGCTGAGGTTATAATATACCGATTGCGTGAGCGGATTATACGCGAAGGCCATAATGGATTTTTCGTCTTTTTCGAACGACACGAAACAGCGCTTGCCGAAATTAGGCGGCAGCTCCACACGGTTGAAAAGCAGGCGCCATGCCGGAAATGTCTTTTCATCGGCCGAATTAACGAAAAACAGATCGAGCGTTTGAGGGTTATAAGAAAAAATCAAGAAGCCTTTTATCCATTTTTGAACTGAAATTTGCGTCATTTTGCTCATATTGGGCGGAACGGGAAATTTAGTTTTATCCGACCAGGCCGACCACGAAATGTTATCAGCGCTTTTTGAATAGCAAAGGCTCATTTCATTTAAATTAACCGAAAAGCAGTATGTGTAAGGGCGGTTTTGTATATAGGCCCTCGAAAACGATATCTGGTTGGAAAATTTAGCCGCGGCCGACTTTTCTTCGGACGCGACGGATTCGTTAAGCGATTCGTCGAAAGCGGAGATCCTGTAAAAATATTTAACGCCGAATTCCAGGTTTATATCCTGAAATTCCGTCTGGCCGGTCTTTTTAATTTCGGCTATCAGGGCGTATTTTTCGTCCGTTTCCGCCCGGCGGTAAATGTAATAGCCGAGCAGGTCGCGGTCTTTTTTATTAGGCTTCCACTTGAGCACGACCTTCGCAAGTTTCGAAGCCGCGCTGAAGCCCGAAACCTTTTCCGGAGCGGTGATATCGCGCGGTATGCCTTCTCCCGTTTCGGAGGCTTTGCTTTCGTTCCCTTTATTATCATACGCGACGACATAATAATAATAAGCCATGGCGTTATATATTCCGGAATCGGTATATTCGTATATTACGGGATAGAACTTGTCTATAGCGCGCGAGCCTTTAGTCTTTTCTTTTTCCGCCATAAAAATCTGCGTTTCGGCTTTTTTAGGCTTTTTGATATCGGCCACTGCTATATATTTTGGAAACGCGGTCGATTTACGGTAAATTCTATAGCCGGAAAGGTCTTTGTCGACGTCCGGAACGGAAGCCCATTCGATTTTATTAGCGGCGTTCATGGCGCTCACTTTTAAATACGAAGGCGCGGGCGGCGCGGTAAAATCCACTGGCGAAGATTTGATCTCGAACGCCATGGCGGACTCGTTGCCGGAAAAATCCTGCGCCGATACGCCGAAATAATATATTTTTCCATTTTTTAAGTTTTTGACCGTATAATTATTTTCGAAAGACTCGCTGGCGGGAGTTTTAGTCAATAGCTTCATTTTATTGGACGGCGACGGCTCGCCTTCGCAGAAATATATCTTATAAGCCTCGCAGTCGGCGTCTTCGCAGCGCCGCCATATGAGCGTAATCTGGTTGTTTCCGGGCTCCGCTCTAAGGTTGCGCGGCGGCTCCGGCGCTTTTTTATCGCGCGGGCGGCCTATGGCCTCGACTGATTCGCGGCTCTGATTGCCGCTTTTATCTAAAATCCTCATCATATAACTGTAGCTTTTCCCGTTGACCACGTCGGAATCGACGAACTGGCAGATGCCGCTCTGCCTTATGCGCGAAGCCGTTTCGTGCTCGCCGCCGATCGCGGAGGATTTCAAAACCTGATATTCATAAAAATCGCTTTTGGTATAAGGCTTCCATGATATTTTAACGAAGCCGTCGCCGTTTTCTATGAGCGGCTTATCAGGGCGCGCCGGCCTGTTTACGTCGCGCGCGGAAGCCTGGAATTGAGGCAAAAAAGTATTGTCGCCGCCATCGGAATCGACGAGCGTTATTTTATAATAATAAATTACGTCGTTTTTAAGGTCGAAATCTTCGTACTTATAGTAGCCTGAACCGTCGGCGTCGATTTTCGCGAGCAAAACGAAATTCATATACCGGTTGCGCGACTTGTATATGTGAAAGCCGGCCGCCGCTTTTGAACGCGCCTTTATGCTTTCGCCGAACAGATCACCCTTTTTAGGCCCGCGCCACCTGATGACTATTTTTTCTTCGACCTCTTCGATGGTGATCCTGCCGTCGTCTATAAGTTTTTGAGTTGTAAAAGCGATATCGCCGGCTGCGCCGGCCGATTCGGAGGAAAGCACTTCGCGGATAGACGGCCGGGCCGGAGAATCCGCGAGAACCGGACCGCTGAAACCGAAACACGCGGCCGAATAAGCCGCAGCGGCAACCAGGCCCGCAAAAAGCCGCCTGAAATTTTTATAATTTCCGTTTTCTCTCATAATACGCTTATCTCAACTTTACTCTATAGAAAAATATTTCAAATCCCAAATTTTAAATGAATTAGAACCTTTCCATAAAACTGTGCACCTTCGCCGAATAACGGTGGGCCTGTTCGCAATCCATATTGCCCTGCCCCGCGTTATAATGACGGAGGGTTTTGTCGTAATTTCCGTTATATTTCACTAAGTACTTATGCAGCTTTTTGCATGTGTACTTTATATTTATTTCCGGATCGAATAAATTTACGCCTTTTGCGAAGTCGTCGACCGATTCCTGCATAAAGCCTATAACATAAGACCCGTCGCGAGGATAGGTGCGCATGTTAAGGGAAATATTCACCCTGCCCTGCCTCATCTGCACGGCCGAAGACTCGACTTCTATCAAAGCCCTGAGAAGTTTTTTCGCCGTTGAAAAACTTATAATGCCTTTTTTTCTTTTGCTTTTTTTAGACGAAGTTTCAGATTCGCTTCCCGCGGGATATATGGTTCCGTAAGCCAGCAGGTTGGCACCGTCTGTAATCCATTTGCCGAAATTTTTATGTGTTTTGGACAAATTACCGCTGTCATGCTTTTCGATGGCTTCATTAATAAAATTGCCAACTATAAGAAGCGCCATTTTAGTGCGATCGTCCAGAGCCGAATCGGTCTGCGAGCCTTTTACGGGTTTATTCTTAACGCTGCGGGCCTTTTTAAGATGCGGCAGGTAAAGCGTTTTAAACATGGACAGCGAACCGAGATTTACGCGCCTCATTATTTCGTTGGCCAGCTTCATATCTACCTGGTGGTAACTTTCCGGAAGATTGAGCGAATACCTGTTTTTTTTACGCGGATTGGCTTTTTTGAGTTCTTCGAATTCTTTTTTAACTTCGCCGGCTAATTTTTTTATTTCGCCGATCTTTGATTTTTTAGCCGCGGCGCTTTTCTTTTCTAAAGATAAGCCGCCCAGCTTATATTTTTTAGAGTTGATAATTATTTCGTCAGTCTTATTATCCGCGAGATCGAGCTTGAGACTTTTTGGCGGCGAAGCTTTTTTTATTTTATTCAGCGTTTTATCTTTTTTTTCGTTTTGAGCCTTTTTATTATCGCTTTGTTTAATATTTTTGCTCTGTTTGCCCGTGTTTTTATTTTTCGAGCTTTTAACTTTCTGAGTTACGGTTTTTGCGCTACTTTCTTTTTTGACTCCCTTTTTTTTATCGGCGATTTTTTTTTCGCCCGCCGCAAACGCCTGCGATGCGAGTGCAATAAAAAACACAAGCAAAAGCGAAGTTAAAAAAAACGCCAGACCGCGTGCATAATTTTTATCGGAACGCGGGAATGCTTTTTTATATTTTAATAGCGCAGACCAAACAATGCGTTTCTTCATACTTTCCCCCAATATTTTATTTTAACGAACCGCATTTCGCCGCTTATTATCAAAAAACAGTAATATTTATATTATATGGGCCTTCCATTAATAAAAAACGCCAGACTTTTAGCAGGTTGAGGCGGTTAAAAAATGTCCGCAACCGCGAATGCTAAAAACTGACGGCCAGAAGGTTGTTGAATAAAATGCCGAAGCCCGGACTTGAACCGGGACGGAGTTGCCCCCAGTGGATTTTGAGTCCACCGCGTCTGCCAATTTCACCACTTCGGCGTAAATCATATACCTGATTAATATATCATAATTTATTTTTTAAGTCAATAATTTTATTTATATTTTCTTCATTTACATATCGGTAAAATGAAAAAGACGCCCGTTAAAGCGTCTTTTTCATTTTATTCAGGATTAACTTTTAAGTTTTTATCCCCTGATTAGTATATCATAGGATCGAGGGGGGGCCAGTGAGGATGAACGCCGGGCATACCGGGCATGTTAGGATATGAGGGATAATAGTTGCCGCTGTTGTAGGAATTGTTAGAAGGCGTGGTAGCAGCGGGGGCTGCGGGCGCTTCGGTTACTGCTGGAGCGGGAACTGCGGCTTTCATGAGAGCCTGTACCATTTCATCCCATTTGTATTCGCTGAATTTGATTGTCGAGTAGTTTGAATTCCAGCCGCTTTTCGGGAAGAATATGGCGATACCGGTAGAGTTTTTAGTTGAGTAACCGGTGATATTGTTCTGAACGATAGCTTTTTCATAAGCCATTAACAGTTCAGCGCCGGCTTCTTTAACTTTAGCGTCAGCGGTTTTATCGCAGATAAGTTTTACGATGTGGCCGAGGTCTACGTTTTCAGGATAAGCGTATTTCTGAACTACGTTAAGGGCGTCTTTAGCTATTTTAGCTTCAGCAGGAGTGTTGATAGCGTTCATTAAAGCTACAGCGAATTTGTTTATCGCTTCTGCGAGAACGTCCATTTTTGCGAGTTCAACGGCCGACTGAGTGGTGGATTTGGAAGGATAGCTCTGAGCGTATGCCTGAGGAATAAGTTTTGCGAATTCAAGAGCGCTCATAGCGGGGTTTTTGGTGAGCGGAGGGCATACCAGGTGATAAGGCCAGCCGTCGCCGGGTTCGGTTTCTTCGGAAGCTACCATGTAGGTAACGTTTTCACGGACTTCATAAAGCACTTCTACCATCTGCATTAAGCATGCGTCCATAGCGAGGATGTCGAGCTGTTTGCCGAGTACGCCTGCGATAGACTGCATAGCGGTGCCGAGCTGAGCTGTAGTTATGTGGTTATGCGACTGATCGTCGTAGGATATGCCTTTGAAAATTTCGTTATTTCTTTTTTTCCAGCCTGCGCCGTGGTTCCATATTACGAGTAAATATTTTTCAGCGGGATAGGTTTCGGCGGACCATTTTACGAAGTTTACCATTTCTTTGTAATCGCCCATATCTACTTCGCCCATTTTCTGGACCATATTAGATGTGAGGCCCCAGTCGTCGGCTTTTGCGTCAGCCGCACGGCCGGTAACGTCGTATCTTCTGGTTTCTTTGTTAAAACGGTCTAACTGAACGACTATGTTTACGTCTTTGCTCAGACCGGCTTTTTCCATTTCCTGAACGTCGATGACGCCGAAACGGTCGAGATTGTTATCTGCATTGATAAACACCATCATTGTCCACTGCGCTTTTTCTGCCGCGAATACCGTTGACGCCATCATAACAACCGCCATCAGAGCAACGATAAAACCTAACTTCTTCATTAAAATCCCCCTTTTATTTTTTGTTGCGTTTTTTATTTAACAAAATAATTATACTAAAAAAATATGCCTTTGTAAAGTTTTTTCAAATAAAATTTAAAGGTTTATTTTTGACTTTTAATTGGAAATAATATACTCGCTTAATAAAGCCGCTATATCGGTTTCGCCGAGCTCCTTTGCGAGCGAAAGAGGGGTGGCGCCTTCGCCGGCGAGCGTATTGGCGTCCGCGCCGTTTACCAGAAGGACGTTCACCAGGTCTATAAAGCGGCAGTTAACGGCGTGCATGAGCGCCGACCAGCCTTTTTCGTCTCTGGCGTTTATATTGGCGCCGCTGTTTATCAAAAGCGCCAGAGCGTCTTTACGCCCTTTGAGCACGGCGTTCATAAGGGCCGTAATGCCGTTGGCGCCGGTAGCGTTTACGTCTGCGCCGTAATCGATAAGCAGCTTGACTATGTCTATATTTCCGTATGCCGCCGCCAGCGTGAGCGCGGTGTCGTTTTCATAGAAGATTATATTGACGTTCGCCCCTCTTTCAAGAAGGAGTCTGACTATTTCAACGCGGCCTTCCACGATCGCGCTCATAAGGATTCCGTTATTTTCGCCCAGCGCCAGGTTCAAGTCGGGCATCTTATTTAAAATACGCTCGATCACGCCTGAAAACCCCTGCTCTATGGCGAGAGAAAGCGCGTTGTTTCCGTCTTTGTCTTCGGCCTTCAAATCGGCGCCGCTGTCGATTATAAGCTCGGTCAGGCTGGAATTGCCGGCGTTTATGGCGTCTAACAAAGCGCAGGAACCGTTTTTGTCCCTTAAATTGACGTCCGCGCCTTTTTCGATAAGAAGCGCCGCCAGAGCGTAATTTTTACGGCCTATGGCCCTCGAAAGCAGCGAGCGCCCCTTCGAGTCTATCATATTTATGTCGGCGCCTGCGTCTATGAGCAATTCAACGCAGTCGGAATGGCCGCCGTTTGAGGCCCACATAAGAGCGTTATAACCGTAATTGTCAGGTATGTTAATATCGGCGCCCGACGTTATTAAAGATTTGACCGTATCTATGCGGCCGTGATATGCGGCCGCGAGCAGCGGGCTCATGCCGTTCGGCGAGTGCAGGTCGATTTTAGCGCCTCGTTTTATTAGAAATTCCGCGGCCGCGGTATTGCCGGAAGCGCAGGCGAGAATAAGCGGCGTTTCGTTTTCCGTTATAGTTTCATTGACGTCGGTCTCGCCCGAAATGACCATCTCGAGAACTTCTACGCTGCCGCTGGCAATGGCGTTTTTAAGCATCGACGAACGTTCGGCCTTTGTTATTATGGTATTTTGTATTTTTTCCAGAAGCATCTTGACGATCGGCGCATGGCCTTTTTCGATAGCGTGAGTAAGCGCGGTATTGCCGAGATTGTCTTCTATGCTCACCAGCGCCCCGCCGTTAAGAAGCAGCCTTACCGTTTCAGCGTGGCCTCTATCCGAAGCCGCGATCAGGGCCGTAACGCCGTTTCTGTCTTTGAGGTTTAAGTTGGACTCACGATTGATAAGCAATTTTATTATTTCGTCATGGCCTTTATAAGCCGCGCGCATCAAAGCGGTGCGGCCTTTGATATTTTTAAGGTTGGTATTGGCGTTATGCATTAAAAGCAGCTTGACGATTTCCACTCCGTTTTTATATGCCGCCCACATCAGCGCGGTACTCAAATAATTTTCCACGGCGTTGATATCGGCGCCGGACTCGATAAAAAGCTTCGCCAATTCGTAATTATCGTTTATAGCGGCTATGATCAGCGGCGTATTGCCGTCGGCGTCCCTGACGTTGAGTTCGGCCGATTTAGCCATGAGCGTTTTGACGGTTTCCATATCGCCGCCGGAGGCGGCGAGCAGCAGGGGACAGCGAGATTTGTAATTGGACCTGTTGACGTCCGCGCCGTTTTCACAAAGGATTTTGACTATCCGGCCGTGCTTTTTTTCCACGGCCGATATCAGTGCGGTATCGCCGTCATTTGCCACCTCGTTGACCGATGCGCCTTTAGAGATCAATAGCGAAGCTATTTCGAAAAAACCTTTATAGGCAGCGCGCATAAGCACGGTTCTGCCTTTTTTATTTTTTATATTGGGATCGGCCCCGGCGTTAAGAAGCGCTTTAACGACCTCTTCGTGCCCGCCGAAAACAGCCCACATCAGCGAGCCGCTGCCGTAATTTTCCACCGCGTTCACGTCCGCGCCTTTTGAAATAAGGAATTCGACTATTTTTATATGGCCGCCGAGAGACGCCCACATAAGCGCCTGACTGCCTGATTTTTCGCGCAGGTATATATTGGCGCCGTTTTCCGCCAGGAGCCGCACGATTTCGTAAAAGCCTTTATAGGCGGCCCAGATAAGCGCGGTCATGCCGTTGTCTTTCTGCATATTGAGGTTGGCGCCGTTAGCGATAAGCAGCCTCACCGCTTCATAATTTCCGCGGAAAGCCGCCCAGATAAGCGCGGTGCTGCCGCTCGAATCGCGCGCGTTTACGTCGGCGCCGGCGGTTACGAGCATTCTGACCATATCGGCAGCGCCCTTAAAAGCGGACCACATCAATGCGGTGCTGCCGTTAGAATCGGAAAGGTTCACGTTGGCGCCGGCGCTTATAAGCGCCGTAGCGGCGTCGTAGTTTGATCGGTCGATAGCCACCATAAGCGCGCTCTGCTTTTTTTCATTTATCGAATCCACGTTTTCGCCGGCGCTTATGAGATTATTTAGCGTGGAAATATCGTTTTTCTCGGCGGCGGCCAGCAATTTAACGGAATTATCGCGCGCCGACCTGAGCTCCTGCTTTTTTCCGGCCAACAGGTCTATAGTTTCGGGGCTGTTTTTAGCCTTCGCGTACATAAGCGCGTCGAAGCCGGCCTTGTCTTTGGCGTCTTTGCCGGCCCCGTTCTCCAGAAGGAGTTTTACAAGGTGAAAGTTGCCGCTTATTACCGCGTGCATCAGGGGAGTAAGGCCTTCCGGGTCGGCTGAGTTTATGTCTATATCCTTGGTGAGCATCATTTTTACAAGGTCGATATGGCCGCCTGATATGGCCCATATAAGGCCTATCGAACCGTAATTTTCTTCTTTCATTCAATGCCTCCGGCGCTAACCGAAAAATATGCCGCCAGCTAACCGCTACTTTTAATATAATCCATTCAATAATTATGCTGAAACGGTTTTAAGCTTATTATACTATAATGTTGCCGAGTAAAGTCAAGTTTTTTTTTATCGACCGTGTTTTTATTTTTAGCTTCATTGCATAAAAAGTCAATTTGTAATTATACTTCGATTTTTATTGCCGCAATCTTTTATTAACCTTGAAATATTTTCGGGCATGTGATATAATCGAACCGCATGAGTAATTTTTTTGACGACGCCAAATTATTATTAAAAGAATTCGACAAACAAACGGTCGAATTCGCCTGCGAAATGTTCACATCTGAAAAAGCGGATTTTATTCCTTCAAGGCAGTTCAATGCGCTTTTACGGGACGAATATTTTTTCAGGCGGCTTGCGCGCCTTTATAGCGGCCCTTACAACGACGGCGAAAAAAAGAGGATCGTAGAAATACTTGCCAGCTTCGCCACTGTGGACGCTCTTAGCGAAATCATCAACATTTACATATCGGCGAACGAAAGCGGCAAAAGCGATATTAAAAGCGCGCTTCTAAAATACGGCTACGGATACATAGACCAGTACAACCGCCTGAAAATTATTTACAAGGCCAACCCTGAAGTTTTAACGCTCATCGACGGTGTCGTCAAAAAGTCCGGCTATTACGAAGACTTAAAGCAGCTGCTCGAATCGCCGTCCGAAAAAATAATCCTTTACGTTCTCAAGCAATACCATAAATATTGCGACGCCGGC
Organism: bacterium ADurb.Bin243; assembly: GCA_002069765.1. Taxonomy (GTDB): domain Bacteria; phylum Muiribacteriota; class UBA9980; order UBA9980; family UBA9980; genus UBA9980. The sequence continues at coordinate 9,814 of MWBZ01000030.1, read as the reverse complement.
GTTATCGATATCCTCAAAAAATATAAAAACGATTCCAACTGGATGGTCAGGTTCAACGTCCTTCAGGTCGTCAAAAAACTCGACACGCCCGAAGCGCTCAACCTGATGCTCGGATTTCTGGCCGACAACAATATCAAAGTCCGCGAAGAAGCTAAAACCTTCATTATTTCAAATTATAACATGTTCGCAGATAAAGTAATCGGCCATATCGACGACCCGCGTTCCATCGGAGATCTCGGTTATTTTCAGGGTGTGCTTGAAATTTTCGAATACCATCCGGATTTTTCACGCATTATGAACATAATCAGGATAATGATAGATTTTCCCGAAGGCGTCAGTCTAAAAGCTCGCACCGTGCTTTTCAACATCATGAAAACCAGGCTGAAAACCCGCGAACTGGCGCTGGACCGCGATTGCGAACGCTACCAGCTCATGAGGCTTGTCATAGTGGAGCTTTGCAAATGGAACACCGAGCAGGCCGCAAAGCTGGTTATAAAATTAATAGAAAATTTCGGTTATCTCTACATAGACATTCTTTGCGCCGAATATTTCACGGCCGACAGCGAAGACGTTAAAAATTTCATAAATAAAATTTTCCGCGACCGCCAGTATTTTCTGAAAGAGCGCAATATCCTTCTGGAGCTCTGCCAGACGCTCGACGGCGACGGCCTGGAAAAATTCATCAAATTCCTGGCCCTTAATAAAGTCAAAGAAATCATTATATCATTCGCAAAAATTCTCGACGCGCTGGGCCATAAAAAAACGGTGGAGCTTTACAGGTTCTTCACCGAAAACGACCTTAACGCCAAAGGTTTCGGCCAGAAATATAAAGCCGCCATCAAGACATGGAACGCGGCCGCAAAAATAGAATGCATCGAAGCGCTCAGCTATCTTAAAGATTTCGAGCTTCTTGATTTGATGATGCAGGACTGGAAAACATACCAGCGCGAAGTGAAGCTCGCGGCGCTGAAAGCGGTAGAAGCTAATTTTTTAACGGGCGAAGCGATTAAATTTTTAAACCATGTTTTCATACACGACGAAGAATACGATTTAAAAGAAGCTGCGCTGCAGCAGATAGCAAAGATCGAATCCACCGAGTCCACCGAAATTATCCTGAAAGCTTTCGGCAGCCCGAAGAAAGTCATCGCCGAAATCGCGTCCAAGATCCTTGTAGAAAAGGGCCGCGGCCGCCTCATGAACCAGATCAACGTCCTGCCGGACAAAATGAAAGAAGAGCTCGGAAATATTTTAATAAAAAACGACAGCAAATTCATCGACGAAATAGAAAAGCAGATCGCGTCCACCGACCCGAGAATAAGAAACCAGATAATCAAGCTGCTGACGTATCTTTCGCGCGACGAGCGTTCCAAGATACTCAATCTGCTGAAAAAATTCATTAAAAACCCCGATCCTCACATAAGGGCCGATTTCACTAAATTAATGGAGATAATCGGAGGCGCCGAAATAGTCGAATATCTCATACCGCTAATAAACGACGAAAATCCACGAGTAAAAGCCAACGCCATAGAGGTTATCGCATCCCTTAACCTGCGCGAAATAAGCAACATCCTTCTTCCGCTCACCTCGCACGTCAATAACCGCGTGCGCGCGAACGCCATTATAGCGCTTTATAAACTCGGCAACCCCAACGTCATAGTCGGACTTTCGGAAATGCTTCGCTCGAGCGATAAATGGATGAGGGCCTCGGCCACTTACGCGCTCGGCGAAATAAGCGACCCGCGCGTTTTGCCTCTACTGTACACAGTTTTAAACGACGCCGACCTGGACGTTATAAAAAACGCGTTCAAGGTCATAAAAAAAGTCGGCGACGCCGAATCTATAAAGTACCTTACCAAATTTTTAAACCACGATAACAAGGCCATCAAGCTGGCCGCTTCGGAAGCTATAAATCATTTAAGAAAGGAAACGGCGGGTAAGAACTGATATGGACGAAAGACTTCAAGTATTTTTCAAGGGAATATCGACTGCCATGAAGTCGAATACTCTCGATATAATAATACTTATAACGGTAGTGACGGTTTGCGTCGCCGTGCTGATTTACGTTTACTATTTATATCCCAAATACAGCGAATACGTTTACCGCCAGAAGCTCATGAATTACATAACCAGGCGGTATCTTCTCAAAAGCTACGAGCTCAAATCGTTGAACGAAGTGGCGAGCTCCAATTCCATATATCCCGAATATCTTATATTTACGAGCCGCGCCACCTTCGAAACTAACGAAAAAGACATCCTCAGGGCCCTTAAATATCATTGCCCCGAGAATGTCGATGCCGGAGAAGCGCTGGCGTCGCTAAAAGACAGGCTTAACGATTGACCTTATTTTTAAACTTTTCAACCAGGCCGTCGAAATTTTTGCGGCGTTTTCTGTATTCGTTCATTTCCTGAAGGATTTTCATTATCACTTTCAGTCCGGAAAGCTTTGATTCGCCGGCCGAACGCGGATAATACATGAGCCCTATTTCCTTGATTTTATAATTGTTGCGCAGAGCTTCTATGAGCAGTTCGGCGTCTATAAATGAGCCTTCGGAATGGAGGGTAATTTTTTCTAGAATTTCGCGTTTGAAAACTTTGAAAGCGAAGTTGACGTCTTTTACCTTGAGGCCGAAAAGCAGCCTGATGATCCAGTTATATATTTTAGACTGCACTTTGCGCCTGATGGATTCCGTTCTTATAAGGCGGTGGCCGATTACGACGTCGGCTTCTTCTATCATGGGAAGCGCGAGTTTGATATCGTTGAGATCGATGGGAAGATCGGAATCGATATAAATAATAAGGTCTTTAGTGGCGTTATAAAACCCTGTTTTCAAAGCTCCGCCGAGTTTTCTGTTGCGCGGATGATGAATAGGCCTGATTTTAGGATATTTTTGCGCGAGCCTGTCTATAAGTTCGCCGGAGCCGTCGGTCGACGCGTCGTCAACCACTATTATCTCATAATCGGATGTGATGGTGTCGGTAACCGCCATAGTTGACAGCACCATCTGCTCGATATTGTCTATTTCGTTGAACATCGGAAACACGTATGAGATCGAACGCTTAAATTCCATAAAATTCCTTTCTGCGACTGTATTTAATATTTATTTATTTGTTATATACGTATATTTGCCGGCTATTCCGCCGTATTTGTGATTTAATTTTATTTCCTGCGAATATTTCTGGTAATCCGAGTTTAACATTATAACATATACTTTTTCGTTATGCGATAAAAAATTTCTTAATTTTCTGAATTTATCGAGATATTTAAAAGCCTCTTCAACCGTTATCGGAGAAATTTTTCTTACGAAACCGTCTTTTTTAGAAATTTCCGAAGCGCCGTTTGCATCCGAAACCTTCGTCGGCGGCTGATCGTGCGTTCCCATGCGCGAAGAAGCCGATTCGTTGACATGGGTTATGGGAACATCGCTATAAAACAGCGCGGACGGAGTTTTTGAAAAATAGCCGAGCTTTTCGCCGGGCTTTAATTCTTTTTTGATAAGGCCGCATATAGCGCGCGAAGAATACATATTACTGAATTCCGGCAGCAGGCGGACGTTGAGGGCCACAAGAAAAACGGCCATAAGAACGCAGTTTGCATATACAAGCCCGGAACGGCGGGCGAAAAAACCGTAATAGATATTGACCGCGGCGATCAGGGCGCAGACGAAAGCCGGAATATAAAACGCGGTCGCGTCCACGGCCGGAAGTTTCGACGGGGCGGCGAAACGAAACCCGTAAAAGAGGGCGCCGCTGATAATAACGCTCAGTAAGGCGCCGGCTATATTGACCCGACCAGATTCGGCCAGCTTTTTATAATAGTACCCGCAGAACATGGCGAAGGCCGGAAACATGGGCAGTATATAGGTAACAAGCTTTGTTTTAGCTATTGAAAAGAACCCGAAAACTCCGGCGGCTATAAAAAGTAAAAATGAAAGCGCAACGATTTTTCCGCCGTTTTCCAGCCGGTCGTTATTTCCGAATAAATAGCGCGCGTAAAAGTCCCGGCTGAAAGCGCGCAATATAAAATCTTTTATTAAAGCTCCGGCCGGCGCCAGATGTGGAAAGAAGCCCAGCAGCAGAACCGGGGCGTAGAAAAACACCGACGAAGTGCGCACATGCTCGGGCTCCAGGAAGCGTATCAGGTTATGGTAGCCGATGAACGTATTGAAGAACTGGCTTCCGTGAAGCATAAGCATCGCGATATACCACGGAAGCGCGCTCAAGCCGAACAGCAGAAATCCCGAGGGCGAATAAAGGGACCTTAAAAAAAGCCAGTCGCGGCGCAAAACCAAAAACGGCACGATTACAAGCAGCGGCAGCACGAGCCCTACAGGCCCCTTTGTGAGCACCGAAAACCCTGAAAAAAAATAAAAAAGATTGATATATTTAAATTTTTTTTCAGGCTCGCCGAGCGCCAGGTAAATCATAAAAAAGGAAAGGTTCATAAAAAAGCAAAGCGTCATATCGGTGACCGCGGCGCGGGCGATAAACACGAACAGCAGGGAGCTCGCAAGAGTCAGCGCGGAATATACGGCCGTTTTTTTGTCGCCGAAAGCGCGCAGCGCCCATGCGTAAACCAGCGCGACTAAAAGCGAGGCCATAAATGCCGAAGGAAACCGCGCGGCGAACTCGCTCACCGAAAAAACCTTGAAAGAAACCGCGGAAAGCCAGAAATACATGGGCGGTTTATCGAACCATAAGAGCCCGTTCAGCCGCGGCGTAAGCCATGAACCGGTTTCCGTCATTTCACGGGCGGTTTGAGCATAAACAGGTTCGTCCGGATCGAGCAGGGCCACGCCGCCCAGGCCTATAGAATAAAAGGCCAGCGTCAACGCGAAAAAAGCCGCAATGAGTTTGTAATTCATAAAATCCTTAAAACTATATTTTTTAGCGACGCCATTAAGCCTAGGGCTTATTTCTCCTTGAATTCGGCTATTTCAACGGGGCAGGGAAGCGGGCCGGCCGCGATAATTGAGTTTATCGCGTGAGCGGTCTGCACCAGCGTTATATCGTCAACCCAGAAGCGGCCGGAAGAAAGTTTTGCGCCTACTTTAAAAACGTATAAAACTTTGTAATCGAGAACGCAGGCAAGAGTGAGTTTCGGTTCTTCCGTTTCGCCGACCGCGAAGGGGGCCGTAAAGCTTTCCAGGCGGCTTTTAGCGGAAGCGCTCAGGTCTATCTGCACCTGCGGGACGCGCAGGCCCGAAAAAGTTACCTCGGTGGAGCTAATCTGGCCTTTTTCATTGGTTATTATCTCTTCTTTAGCCACTTTATACTTTCCGATATTTTTCTTTGAATAATAAGGATATTCGTAGAGTTCGTCGGCGGCCGCGCCGGTTTCTGCGTCATTTGCAGTAATTACGCGTCTTAACGCAAAAAGGCCGCGGCGGGTTATAAAGTCGCTGAAATTCTGCTCTGAATCGATACCCGATATTTCGAGCGATATGGTGTTAGATTCGTAATCGATAGTGAAATTAAAATTGGTATATTTGTTTTTAGCGAGCCTTTTCTTTAAAGTTTCTACTATGGGGCCGGCGACGTCTTTAAAAGACTGGCCTTTTTCGGTGAGCGCCTTTATCTTCATTTCATGGAACTTTAAGGAATAAGCAGGCTCAAAATTAAATATTTTATAGCCGTTTTTTTCTTTTTTCAATACCACCCACAGATATTCTCCACCTTCGATTTTGCTGGCGGCCTCGAAGCCTAATTTTACGATATCTTCGGCCGTGCGGTGGGATTTTACATACTTCATTTTTTTCAAAGCGGCAATGCCTTCTTTATTGGACGATTTCATCTGCGCGCTGATTCCGGCCGAAAATTCTTCGGCCGCGTCGTCCGCGACGATTTTATTAAGGGCGCCGGTGTCTTTATTTTCCAGCGCGGATATAAACGAGTTCCACACTTGCGTGAATTCGTCTTCGGCAAAAGCCGGGCCGCACAAAAAAAGGCATGCGGTCAAAACGGAAACCGCCGCGATAAAAGCCGCGCGAATGTGATTAAACGAACGTACTCTTGAAATTGACATTTTTAAATACCTCCAAATTTATATGTTTTTATTATATTCGGGCTGATGCAGAAACCGTTTGCCGCCGAGCGATTTCTAACTTAAAAATCCAGGTCGTCGAGAGTGGGGCGCGTCGACGCGGGGCCTCCGGTAGCCGCTCCCGTTCCAGTTCCGTTCGTGCCGGCGGCCGGAGCGCCCACATCGGCCACGGGGCCGGAATTAAGCTCGTCGTCCGTGGGCATGGTGAGTTTAGATATTATCCATTTAACGTCGTCGGCTTTTTTAAACGCCGGATCTATCGAGAGCACCTTATGGTATTCCCTGAGGGCCTCGTCGTATTTTTCGAGAGATTTAAGAGAGTTGGCTATGCGGTAATGCACGGCGGCGGTATTATAGCCGTTATTAATGGACTGGTTATAAAAAGCTATGGCGTCGTTGAACTTGCCTTCCATTTCGAGTATGCGCCCTTCGGCGTAGGAAATCAGGACTTCGTATCCGTCGACGAAGCGGGCGTTGGCTATTTCGCCGCGCGCGAGCTCCACCTTATTGTTTTCTATATGCACAAGCGCCAGAAGCGCGTGGGCGTTGGCGTCTTTGAAATTTACGGCCAGGGCTTCGCTGAGGTTTTTTTCAGCCGCGCTCAAATCGCCTTTTTCGTAATTGACGAGCCCGAGTATAGCTTTGGCGGAGGAATTGCCTTCTTCGGCCACGAGCACTTTTTTAAGCTCTTCTTCGGCTTCGTTGTATTTATGAAGATGCGAATAAATTTTAGCTATCTGGATATTGTTTTCGACGTCGTCCGGTTTTCTGTACTGCAGCTGCAAAGAGATATCGAGCGCCTTGGTGAGATTGTTCTTGGCCATAAAGCATCTTGCGAGCCCCTTATAAATGGACGGAAGCTCCGTATTGATGGTAAGCGCCTTGGTATAGTAAGATATGGCGTCGTCGTAGTTGTTCATTTTAAGAAGGACGCGAGCGCAGAGCACGAACCCGTCCGTTTCTTTGGGGTACTGGATTACGAGGTTGTCGTAAGCCTTCACGGCCTGTTTGTAGTCGTGGACGGTTTCGTAAGATTCTCCCAGGAGCAGAATAGCTTCTTTAAGATCGGGGTTTTTCGATATAATATTTTTTAAAACTTCCTGCGCCTGCATGGGCTTTTGCAGTTTAAGAAAGCAGCGGGCCTTGTACATGAGGGCGTCCTTGTTGTCCGGCTCGAGGCTTAAAACGTCGTCCCAGTTTTTAACCGACTGTTCGTAAAGCTGCTTATTAAAATTATCCACGGCCAGTTTTGTAAGGTCTTCCTGCTGGTTTTCCTTGATGTCTTTAGCCACTTTATACGAATAAAGCCCGAACCCTCTGGTGCCGAGCCATAGCTGGGAATAGTTCACATCAGCCACGGCGGAATAATTCAGCGACCATATAAGCCTACCGTTCAATCCGCTCAAAAGCGCGGGCAGAGGAAGAAAGCCTTTGCTGTCGTGGAGGTTGATGCCTTTATCGGTGGCTATTACGATATTTCCGTAAAAGGCCTTTTCGATGCAGGTGACATAATCCGACACGAGCTTGGAGTTGCGGTAATTATACACCACGCAGCTCGCGTTTTCCATAATGCCCAGGCCGGTTTCGGTGCCTATCCATACCCTGCCGTCTTCGGCCGCGAAAACGGAAGTTATGTAATCGGAAGGGAGCCCTTCTTTTTTGGTATATGTGGTTATCTTCATGCCGGCCATATTGAATTCCACCACGCCGCTGCCCGACGTTCCGAACCATATGCAGTCGCTTGTTTTAGCGTGCATCGCGGTGATGCTGGAAGTTTTTAATATATCGCGCGGAAAGTCGAAAGTGCTCCATTTTTCGCCGTTGAACTTATAAAGTTTTCCGCCGGCGACGACAAATATATTATTTTTATTATTTTTAGAGTCCCTTACGACCATTATTTTATTGATGACGTTGGAAGCGAGAGGGCAGTTGCCTTCGACCTTTTTTTTAGTCTTCGGGTTTTCGTGCGGCCCCACATAATGTGTCCAGTGGCCGTTTTCAAACACGGCGAGCCCGAAGCCGGTGCCGAACCATATTCTGGAATAGCTGTCGCCTTCGTCCACGCCGACTGCCCACACCGCGTTATCTTTGAGGCAGCCGTTTTCGACGGTGAATTTTTCCCATTTTTCGCCGTCGAACCGGGCGGCGCCGTCGATGGAGCCCGCCCACAAAACGCCTTTTTTATCCGACGCCATAGCGGTTATGGTATCGGAAACAAGGCCGTCGTTGAGCGTATGGCGTTTAAGCTGGGCGGCTTCCGCGCCGGCAAAAAACGGCGGAACGAAAAGCCAGGCGGCGGCAAAAAACGTTATGAGCGTGAAAAAAAGAACGGCTTTAAACGACGATTCTTTCGCTGTAACCATTGACTACCACCTCTAATTTATAGCTTTTCGGGGCCAGCATCATGCCGTGGATCGCCACCGTTTCGGGGATGAGCTTCGAGTTCTGTATAAAAGATATGGTTTTTCTGATATTCTGCTTGCAGTTTGAAAAGCCTCCGCAGAAAGCCTTTATATCGTTGATATCCATGTCGGTTCTTCTGATTTCGTTTTTGCGCATCGCGTCGATAAGTTTGGCCGTAGAAAGCTGTTTCAGCACGCAGTCGTCGTGGCTCAAAACTATTATTTCCTCCACGCCGTAAAGGTGCACTCCCACGGCCAGCGAGCGCATGACTTCGGAGGTCAGGTTTTCTATGGTGGACGAGCCGAGCACCTTTATTACGTAGGCGTCGCCTGGATTCAATCCCATGGCGTTTTCGGCCGCCGCCGTCATGGACGGGCAGCTGCACGTTAAAACCGCCAGCTTGTGGTTCGGCGTCTTTAAATTATCGAATTGGGCCATAGAGCTGGAGCTTACGAACGCGCTGTTGGCCGCCAGTATTTTATTCACCAGTATGCCGTCGGCGGCCAGCGGTTGTTTTTCGCGTCCCGCGGCCTTCGCCGATATTCTTCCGCTTTGATAGCCCATGCCGGAAAGTTTAAGTTCTCCATCGGGCGGCTGCGGACCCTCGCTATGGTGTTTCTGCGGCTGCCGGTGAGATTCTTTCTGGTTATGCGAAGCGGTTTTCTGTTTATATTCGTCGAGCTTCAGTTCGTTAATATCGAACATGGATTCTTTGCTTCCGATATCCATAGACGATCCGCGGTCCATACCGGGCGTGAAGTCGAAATCGCTTTTTTTATTGACGTCGATTTTATTTTGAGACGTGACGTTATCCATAGCGCTTTTGGAATAAATGACGTTCTGGCCGCCTTTATCTTTACCTGCGCCGCCCGAAGGCTTTAATATTACGGGTTCGGCCGGAGTGGCTTTTTTAGAGCCTCTGCCCTGTGTTTCCGGCGTCTTATTGACGTCCACGGTGTTTTTGCCGGACATTTTAACTATTTTCTCTTTGCATACTTTTCCGCATCCGGAGCATATATATGAGTATTCGGAAATGGCGCTTCCGCACGACGAGCATTTATAACCCATTCAACCCGCCTCCAGTAATAGCTTGATTAACTCGTATATTATAATCTAAAAAAGCGAAACGGTCAAGAGTTTAATTAAATTTAAGTTAGAAGTTATTGGAAGCGTATTCAAAATTATTGAAGCCATTTTTACAAAACAATAACAAGGTTCAAAAATAAGGGGTTTGCATGTCAAAATCTGATTGAATTTTGCATGCAAAATTTGATACACAAGCGGTGGACAATCTTTATCATGACTATTAAGTTAATTCAGCAAAGGTCAACCCTTTATTTAAAACGCATGCATTTAGTAAACGATCAAAAA
>MWBZ01000029.1 GCA_002069765.1 bacterium ADurb.Bin243 | reverse complement strand
ACGGCGGCCCCGCCGTTATTTCGTGAGGAAAAAATTACCGGATAAAAAATAAGCGGGTTATAAACTTCTACTTTATTTCCGGACGGGGTATCGGTAAAATTTATTTTGTTGAAGTAGCTTCCAGCGGTCGCGTGCGAAAGATGAAGCCCTTCGAATTCGATTGAAAGCCGAGGTTCTCCGCCGCCCCAGATTTTATAAAAATCCGTCCTGAGAAGCGGGCCGGCATAGTACGGCGGAACTTCGCAGTAGCTCAATATCTGGGGAGGGTACTTGAAATCGGTTATTGAATATCCTGCAGCCGCCAGAAGCAAACAATAAAAGGCCGTTAGAGAAACGCTGTAAATAATATATTTAAATCCGGTTTTTGTTTTAAGCGCATGAAGATAAATCATGGAAAAAGAAAGAATGTAAATCAGCATAAAGATTATGAAATATTGGATATTTAAGGGCCAGCTTTTTTCCGATGGATCGTACATTACCAGTTCCGGGGCTTCGCCGTTTACCAGATGCTTTACAGATTTATCCGAATCCCCGAATAGCGTTTTAGATATATAAAAATTTTCAATGGAGTTTTTTAATACTTCGTCAGAAAAATCGTAAGGCAGATAATAAAACGCCCCGTTGCCCATTTTTTTGCGTATCAGCCTCGAACCGAACATTATAAGCGGAGGGGTGCCGCTTTTAAGCCGCGCTTCGCCGGAAAGGCCGCTTTCGAATAAAAAATTAGGATTGTCGCCGCCGATAGAAGGCGAGAAAGATTCGCCGGCCGCGGACGAAAAAAAATTCGCGGCCGAAGGGTTGAGCACCGTTTTCCAGTCGGGCGCGGTGAAAAAATACGTTCCGTTCTTTAAAAAGCGGCTTCTCACGCCCGGCTTCTGCGTGTCGAAGTCGTGGATTTTAGAGCTGTTTAAATCGACGCTGAAAATTTCTTTCATGAACCGCGCCGTACGGGCCGAATAAATTTCGCTCATCCTTCCGCCCGATATTATTACGCGCCCTCCCGCCTGTACATAGCTTTTAAGCGTTTCATCGAAAGCTTGCGGGGCCGAGGCCATATCGAAGCCGTCCAGCACTATGCCTTTAAATCCTGAATAGGAAAGCGGATTTAACGGGGCGAAGGCTAAATTGACTTTAGCGGTCTGAGCGTATGAAGCGCTTTTCAAATAATGCGAATAAATGAAATTTATAGCCGAGACTATCGAGTCCGCTTTTGAGCCGTCGTGAGCGCATACCGCATAAGAAGCGGTGCGGGGAGCTAAAGCGGTTCCGCTCAGAACGTTTTTTTCTAAAACGATTCCTCCGGAGCCGCGCAGTGCGAAGTCTACGGAATTCCGCTTTAATATCAAAGGCCTGGATTCATGCCTGGTGATTTGTTTCGGAGCCAGCGCCAACGGCTCTTCGCGCCTGCCGCTTTGATCGTCGCCGGTTTCCAGGACCGCTTCGACCGTTTCGCCTGATGCGTTGTATATGTCGAACAAAAGAGTCGCCGGCGCGCCGGATATGTAATATTTATCCAGGCCCGCCGAAGAATATAAAATTTTAACGTTTTGCGGGCCGGGCCGGAGGCTGCCCGATAAGCCGTAGTTGAAGCTGTCGGCCTTTAATGTTTTTGAAAAAATGTCGTAAAGGCAATAATCGTTGAACGTTCTGTTAAGATGAGTGTATCCTCTGGCGCCCGGTTGATTTGAGAATAAAAGCAGAGTGACGGTCCCGTTTTTTAAAAGCGGGTTTTTCATGCTGAATTCGGCTGAAACGCCATTATCTAAATCAAGAGTTCTCTCGTTGAAGCAATTTTTGGTAAAAGCTTTCCGGCCGTCGAAATCGACGTTAAAATTTTGGGTAATAAAACGCTTTAAAGGGCTTTCACTGAAATCGCCGATTAAAATTATATTGCGGTATTTTAAAAAATCCCGCGGGTTGAATAAATTGTCGGATACCGTTTCAGAGCAGATTTTGCCCGCCAGCTCGCGGCAGAAATCGCGGAATTTTTGCGCAAGCGGCGAGCTTTCGCTGAAGACCGCCACCGAATCCGTTGCTGCGGGAGGAGGTCCGAAACTGTCTGCGGCATAAGAAATTAGATGATCGTTGCCCTCGTCAATAATGTATTTTATATTTTCGCGATTTGTAGATAGAGTGAAATCGAGATTATTAACGCCGCGCCGGGCGTTAAATTTTTTACGCTCGATTAACTTATAATCGCCGGCGTCGGAAATCAACTCTATTTTTCCGGAAAGATTCGAATTCCTTCTGGAAAAACGTCTATTAGATGCCGGCGTGGAAGGCTTTAACGCGTCCTGGTTTTCCGAAGCGTAAAACGCGATATCCAATTCGAAGTCGCGGTCTATATTATCGGTTCGCTCGAGCTCTATAAGGGCCCTTAAAGAGCCGCCGGAGTTTTTTTGAAAAACGGCCCCGTTTACGCGCAGCTCGATCGCCGCGGTGGAGCCGTAAAAAGAGTCGAAAACGAAACTCGCCGTTTCAAAAGCCTTTTCGTTGACTATGCGGTTCGCGGAAAAAAAACTGGAACTCTTATCGAATAAGCGGGCTTTAAAATCTTCCACGGTAAGGGTTTTTTCGGCGAAATAGGAAAGATAATCGCGAACGAGCGATGACTGGCTTTTATCAAGCGCGAGGCCGAGGTAATGAAGAGACGCTTTTAAAACCATCATTCCTCTGTAATATATGAGGGTTTGATAAGCGAAGCCGGCCGTAGGATTTTTCGAAGCGTCCGCGATGGATTTTTCGTCTTTGCCCGCTCTGAAGCGATATGATAGATATTGCCGCCTGAGTTCGTCGTATTTTTTTTGATAAATGGCGCCGTGCTTTTCCCTGACGTATTCCAGCGAAGCGTAGGTTGCGAAAGCCTCGTTTAAAAAATTAGATTCCGGAAACTCTCCGAGCACGAAATTGCCGAACCATTGATGCGCGATTTCGTGCGCCAGAAGCTCGCTATCCACGCCTTCGCCGCCGAACGCAGAAGCGGTGATATATACGACTTCTTCAGGCCCGTAACCGCCCGGGAACACTTTTTCCACTTCTACTATGTTAAGCGTTTTAATGCCGTTATCGCCGTAGCTGGAACGATAAAAATCGAGCGCGGAGCGCGCCTCTTTTAAATATTCTTCCGCCGCTTCGGAATCTTTTTCGTAGAAAAAGACATTTATTTTAAAAGGTGTTTCCTCGCCGGAAGATATTTTTGAATAGGGGCCGGCCGCGAGAGTATGGCATCTGGATTTTTTGGCGTTAATGAAATGAGAAACCACCCTGCCGCCTGAAGTTTCGAATGACGAAATCATCTCGCCCTGCGTGAGCGGAGTCCAGTTTTTATCGTGAGCGACGCTCAGCTCGAAGAAAGATTTCTGGTCGAAACCGGCTCTGGGAAAATAACTGCAAAGATCGTCGAAGTAGCAGCCTTCTTTGCCGATATATGTGAATGAATTTTTGGGCGTTATGTATCTTGAAGGGTCGCCGTAAAAAGACGCGAAAATTTTTGAAGCGCCCGGCCCGGCGTTTAGTTTTATGAGATCTCCCTCGCGTTTGAAAGTTTTTGCGCCGCCGGGAAAAACGGACAGCGAACGAACGTCCATGTCTTCGTGAAGGTTTAACGTTACTTCGCCGCTGAAATTAACGCCGGGAGGCGCGATAATTTCTACTTCGCCGGAAACCATGTGTTTTTCAGCAATAAGATCGAGCGTCACGATATATTTTTCCACGGCGGCGTAATCGTGGCGAGCAGTGGTAGAAAAGCTTTTTGCTGCATCGGAGGCGGCCGGTATCATATAAAGAAGGATAAGAAAAGATAACAGGAAAATACGGAAGGTGCTTTTAGTCATAAAGTTTTTTAATGCTTTTTAACACGCCGATTTTTTCTTCGATTATATCTTTCTGGATTTTATCGAGCCTGGATTCGACTTCGGGCGTTATGACTTTGAATTTTGAATAATCAAGACTGGAGAGGCGGATCGCGCCTTCTTTGACGCCGTAATTGCGTTTGCCCGATTTGAAACCTTCTTTGATCGCGCTTTTTAAAAAATCATAAATGACTACGTCGAGCCTTTTTTCGACCGAGGTGATTACGTTGCCCGGCGCGAGCGCCGATTGGTCGGAATCGACGCCTATTACATAGCGTTTGGCATCTACGGCCGCTTCTATGACCCCGAGTCCCGCCCCGCCGGCCGCGTGAAAAATAATCTGAACTCCGGATTTATAAAGCTGAAGGGCGAGTTTTTTCGCCTCGGCCTTGTTGGCGAACGCGGAAGGGTCTTTGCCGACGTAGCGGATTTCGACCTTTATTTTAGGGTTGATATGTTTGGCGCCTTCTACGAAGCCGTCGCTGAAACGCTCTACAGGAGGTATCATCATGCCGCCTATGAACCCGACGGGTTTGCCTTTTGAAACAAGCGCCGCGAAAGCGCCTGCCAGAAAGCCGCCTTCGTGCTCGCGAAATATTAGAGAAGCGGTATTTTTACCGGTAACGGCGGAATCGATAATAACGAAATGGGTGTTTTTAAACTGTCTTGAAAGTTTAGAGAAAAGCTCTTCATACTCGAAACCCACGCCGATAAGAAGATCGTATTTTTGTTTTGCGAAAAACGAAGCGTCCTGTATGTTTTTGTCGTCGCCCTGATACGCGTTGAAATTGAGCTCGACTTTCATGTCTTTTTCGATTTTATGAAGCCCGTTCGTTACCAGATCGTTAAATCCCTTGTCGCCGCCGCCGCCGCGGGCAAGAAAAACGGCGCATTTGGAATACGCGTTGCCGGCAAGGCCGAGATAGGCCCTGTAAGCGAACGTGAATATGATTATGGCTATAATGGCTATTATTATCGTTAAGATAATATTGCCATTTTTAAGGCTTTTTTTATTAAATATCATAATTTGTCAACGGCCTGTTTTTTTAAAATTCGAAAGTGCGGCCCTCTTCGGCGGCCTCGATTTTAATGGTTTTATTGTTGAAACGCGACGCGGCGAGCTCGCGGGCGTAGCTTAACATATCTTCTATTTCGCCGTCGGAGCGCGTGGGATCGTGGTGAAAAAGATAAAGAGTGCCGACGTTTGCCCGGCATGCGACTGAAACAGCGTCGTCTATCCTTGAATGGCCCCAGTTGATTTTGGAGGGATATTCGTTCTTTTTGTATTGAGAATCGTAAATCAGCGCGCGGGCGTCTTTGCAGAAATTGACCAGGTTAAGGTTTTCCTGCATGGCGAGAGAAAGCTTTTCTACGCTTATAGGATCTTTGAGTTTGGATTTCAGCGTTTCGTAAAATATCGGATCGAATAAGTCGTCCGGCATTTCACTGGAGTTATTTAAAAAATAATTCACGTAAGGTTCCGAATCCGTGCAGTAAACCAGATCGTCAGAACCGTTGAACGAAAAGCGGTAACCGATGCATAAAACAGGATGATTGAGAGTTTTCGTGCGTATCTTCAATCCGTCTATTTCGTAGCTGCCTTCTTTGATTTCGGTGAATTTGGATTCGGCCTTCATTTCGTCAAGTTTGACGGGAAAGTATTGATAGCGCATCTGCTCTATAAAAAGGTCTTTTAAGCTCAGATAAGGCTTTTTGCTTCCGTCGTTGATGGAAGAGGTGACCGGTCCGTAAACGTTGAAAGAATTGCCGCTTATAAAAGCGGGCGCGAAAAAAGGGAAACCCTGAACATGGTCCCAGTGCGTATGCGTTAAAAAAATGTTGCAGGAAAGCGTTCCGGGTTTATAGCGCGTCAGCAGGTTGTTGCCTAATTCGCGGATGCCCGTGCCTGCGTCGAGAATAACCACCTGATTACGGCTTTTTATATAAATTTCAATACAGGAAGTGTTGCCGCCATATTTTACGGTAGATTTCCCGGGAGCCGGAATTGAACCGCGGACCCCCCAAAAAGTGAACCTCATATACCACCAACTTATAAATTTACTGTGCTATTACATTAAACATAAATATGTAACTTTTGATGACCACGCCGCTATGGATATTCCTACTAACGTAATTATTATTTTACGATTTTAAATTCTGTTTGTCAATAAAAAGTTATTAATTATATTAGCGTTTTTTAGCGCATTAACGCAAATATTTTTTTATTTCATCCCAAAAGTCGTTTATATCGAAAGGTTTGGTAATGCATCCGTCCGCCCCGGCCGCTATAAATTCTTCCTGCTGATGTTTGAGCGCGAAGGCGGTTACCGCGATTATGCAGGTGCGGGGCGCCCCGGCCGCCTCTTTTTCACGGATCGTTTTTATGGCGCTCAATCCGTCGAGCCTGGGCATTTGAACGTCCATCAGGATCAGGCCGTAAATGTTTTTAGCATATTTTTCGAGCGCTTCCTGTCCGTCGCAGGCTATGTCGGCTTCGCATCCTTTTTCGTGAAGGATCTTCAGCATGAGCTTCCGGTTGGAAAAATCGTCTTCGGCGATCAATATCCGTTTAACTCCGGCCGCCGGCGGGGAGCTTTGGCCGGCGAGGGCCGGTCCGAAAACTTCTTCGCTATTTGTTTCATCGGGGTTTCGTTCCAGCGGGAGCTTTAAAATAAAGGAAGTGCCGCGGTTCAATTCGCTTTCGACTTTTATTTCGCCGTCAAGCAGCGAAACCAGATTTTTTACTATGGAAAGCCCGAGGCCTATTCCGGCGTACTTTTTGGTATAAGAGTTTTCGAGCTGGTGAAAAGGATCGAAAATTTCATCGATGCGATCGCGGCTAATGCCTATTCCGGTATCGGCGACGGTAATTTTAACGATAGAAACGCTTTTACCTCTGCTTTCTTCGTAAATCGAAAGCGTGACTTCGCCTCGAGGGGTGAACTTTATTGCGTTCGAGACGAGGTTTGAAAGAATTTGATTTATGCGTAGCGAAGCGCCAGTATATGAATTTTCTATTTTTGGATCTATGAGATATCTTATTTTCAACTCTTTATTTTTGTTTATAGCGTTGAAAAAATTGAATAGTTTCGTTATATTTTCTCTGAAGTTGAATTTTTTACTGATCAGCTTTAGCTTTCAGGCTTCTATCTTTGAAAAGTCGAGTATATCGTTTATAATTTCAAGAAGATGGCGCGAAGACAGCGATATAAGCTCTACGAACTCTTTTTGCTCTTCGCCGAGGTCGGACATTTTCAATAATTCGGTAAATCCCATGATGCCGTTCATGGGCGTCCTTAATTCGTGGCTCATATTGGCCATAAAAAGAGTTTTTGCCACGTTGGCCGCTTCGGCTTCGTCGCGGGCTTTTTTCAGCTCGGCTTCGTATTTTTTGCGGGCGGTTATGTCGCGCATAACGCATACTACGGATATTATATTGCTTGAAATATCGAATTCGGGGAAAAAACGGCATTCGAAAGCTTTTATTTCGGTTCCGACCGGAAGAACGAAGTCGGTTTCAGCTTTTTGCTTGCCTTCAAAAACCGATTTTATGTTGCTTTCCAGAAACGCAAGGAGCCTGGGGTCGAGCCCCGCGCGCCTTATGTCCAGGCCTGCCGCCGCCGCCGTCCGGCAGTTTGTAATCTGAAATCGCGATATCGAAGTTTTGGCTTTTTATCATGCCGGCCGCTTCGCCGACGGTGCTCGCGTTAATAATTACAGAACGGCCTTCGCCGAAATTTTCGAACGCGCAGGAGATGAGCTCTACATGCGCTTCATCGTCTTCGACCAGCAAAATCTTTTTTATAATCGGTTCGTCAGCCATAAAATCCTCGTTATTTACGGTTCCAGCATAGCCAGTAAAGGCCGAGGTCTCTCATCAATTTTGTGAAACTGTTAAAATCCACAGGTTTAACTACGTAGCTGTTGACGTGATGGGTGTATGCTTTCGCGATATCCGTCTCCGCCTCGGATGTAGTTAAGACCACGACCGGAATATTTCTCAGGGTTTCGTCCTGCTTGATTTCTTTTAAAACTTCTATGCCGTCGATTTTAGGAAGCCTCAAATCCAGAAGGATAAGCTGCGGCATCGGATATTGCTTTTCGTCGGAGTATTTGCCGCGCCTGAAAAGATAATCGAGCGCGGCGGCCCCGTCTTCGACCCATGAGATTTTATTGGCTACGAGATGGTCTTCGAAATTGCGCATGACCAGCTCCGCATGCGCCGAATTGTCTTCGACCAGCAATATTGTTAAGGGGCAGCCTTCCATTTAAAATTCCTCCTTTTTTATTTCGGGAAGCGAAAAGTAAAAAACGCTTCCATGGCCCGGCCCGTCTGATTCCACCCAGGCTTTTCCGCCGTGCACTTCGGCGATTCTTTTGACCAGGGCGAGCCCTATCCCGGTTCCCGCGCTGGAGGTGTTGAGCTTATTGAATAAGCCGAAAACGTTTTCGAAATATTTGCTTTCGATTCCTATGCCGTTATCCCTGACGTACACGATAGTCGAATCGCCGGATGATTTCGCGCCTATTTCTATTTCAGGGTCGGCGTCGTCGCGCTTGAACTTGATGGCGTTTTCGACGAGGTTCTGAATGACTTCGAATATGCGCTTGCGGTCGCCGAAAACAGAAGGCAGTTCGCCGGCCGTTTTTATCGAGGCGCGGCTGGCGGCGATCGTCGAAGACAAAAGTTCGGCGACCTCCGAAACCAGCTCCCCGAGAGGAAAAAGTTTGGGAGGGTTTATTATCCTTCCGATTCTTGAAAGTTCGAGAAGATCGTCGAGAAGAAAGGCCATCTTATCGGCCGCGTCGGCTATGCGTTTGATATCGCTTTTAATCCGCTTTTCGTCGCCGCGAGCCATATCGGAATCCAGCATTCCGAGGAAGCCTTTAATAGTTATAAGCGGGCTTTTAAGATCGTGCGAAACCGTGTATGTAAAGCGTTCCAGTTCTGCGTTTTTACTTTCGAGCTCCTTTATGAATTTTTCCCGTTCGAGCTCCGCCAATTTATTGGCGGTTATATCGAAAAAAATCGTGGCGAAATGGTCCGCTTCGAATGAAAAAACGGAAATCAAAAAATACTTGTCCATTGGGGCGAAATAAGTTTCGAACTGAAAAGTTTTGTTATCCCTCGCTACGGAGGTAAATTCTTCTAAATAAGGCGGCACGGGGACTTTGTAAACTTCGGTAGACGTTTTGCCGGCAACGTCTTCTTTTTTCAGGCCTATTATTTTTTCATACTGTTTGTTGATATCGATAATTATATAATTTTCAGCTTTGCCGCCGGCGCCGTAAACGATTTTGTGAAGCGCGGCGCCTTCGTTCATCGCGTTGAAAAGAGAAAAAAAAGTGTTTTCGTTTTTTTTAGTTTGGTGTCTGCGAGGAGCCGGCGATACTTTGAATCGCCTGTTTCTACAAGCGTTTTAAGCAGCAGTTTGTAATAATCCAGGATGGATTGGACTTTCTGGCGGGTGAAAACCGGCACTTTAGCGAGCGCCTCGAGATATTCGGCTTCGTCGAAGCCGAACTTTTTCGCCCGCTCTTTGAAAGAGTCGATATCTTTTTCGTCGTTTTCGTAGAAAAATTGCCCGAGGAAAAGGGTGGCCATATGCACGCCGTCGATGATGATCGGCGAAGCCATGTCCCACAGGCCGTTGAGGCATTTGTATTCGATGAAGCGCGCTTCGTCGTTGAGATGCTCGCTTATGAAAGCGTCGCTTTTAAAGCAAAGCTCCCTGCATTCGGGATTTACGCGGTGAAATTTCGTGCAGATATCCTGCCAGCCGGCCGCAACGTAAATGGTGTTATCGACGCCTATTATGCCGCTCGGAAAGCCGGCCGAAGAATAAATCAGGTCCGCCATTAGCTGCAGGCTTTTTACGTCGATGATATCGGGGAGTTTCATGCTTTTGATGCCGTTCATATTCACCCGCTATATAAAAAAACTCTAAAGATGATTTCGAAGATGAATATTATCAAAATAAATAAATAAAGTCAATAATTATTATATTGACTTTATTGATTGTTTTTAATATAATTTTTATAGCGGGGTTTGTCGGCCGCGCTTAGTTTTTATTTTACCGGCTTCGAATCCGGAAAGGCGGAAAGCGTTTATCGCGGTGGAATGAGCTTTTACACGGACGCAAAAAAATATATCGGGGTCATCGCTTTTTATTTTATAACTTTTCTCGCTTTCTGTCTGATTCAGGGGTGTTCATGCGAGTCTAAAAAACACGAAATAAAGATGCTCGAACCGGCCGGCGTAAGGGTGGACGAATTAAGAAAAGGCAGAATGATAAACGCTTTTCATGCGTACCTGAAAGAAGTCGATAACAACGCGATAATGAAGAAAATTAAAAAAAATGCCGGTTCCGTAATAATCGGCATGGCGACCACGGAAGTAACCGTGCTGGCGCCTTACGAGGATGCTTGCATAGAAGGCATGAAATATTATTCGGTTTCAAAATTCGACGACGCGGCCCGCTGTTTTAAAAGGGCTTTATCATATCCCAACGTGCCGGCTTTTAAAACGCTCGAAATTAAATTCTTGCTTATGGATTCCCTGAGGCAGAGCGGCAAGGAGTCCGAATATATGGCTCAGCTCAACGAATATAAGCAGAAATATCGTGAAATTGTCAGCGGCGCGGAACCGGAATTTTTGCTAAGCCAGCAAAAATCCGCCATTATTTTTACGTCGCTTGAAAAATCGGGAGAAAAATTAAATGCCAATATTGAAACTGGTAAAGCAGAACAACAGTAATATACTCGCTTCCGGCGCCGGGCTCAAATCCAGGCGCGGCATGGTTTTTTACTGGGTCGTAGGCCTGGTCGTGATTCTTTACGTCATGTCGCAGTCCATTTTGTATCAAATCAGAAACGAAATATTTCTCGCAAATTATATAATGCGCGCCGAAATAGTCAATTCCGTCTGCGACGCCATGATCGAGGAAGCCTTTATGGAAGTCCGCCTTCAGATGAACGACCACAAAAAAGTCCATTCCGGCGGAGATTCTTACAGCCTTCTTCGCTGCGGCTGGGCCAATACAAAGCCGGCGGCCGTCACCGTAGATATTCCTATAACGCGCGCCATGGCCCAAAAAGAATTCGGCATGGACGCCTCTAATATGAGCGTGAGCGTCACCTACGAACAGGTTTCGCCTTACAAGAAAGACCTCATGGGAAACGAACGAAAGCCTTCATCCATGCCGCAAAAAGAGTCGTTCGGCGTTTTGAAGGTCGTGGCTAAAGCTTCTCTCGGCGATTATACCAAAGCCGTTACGGCCTGCAAGGACGTCAAGGTGGTAAAAGTCGTTCCGCCCTTCCCGGATTTTTCCCTTTTCGTAAGAAACGGCGGAACCAAGATGTCCAAATATAACCACTGGCCGGCATATCACGGCGTAGAATCGCTCGCGTTCAGGGTATTGAGCGGCGCCAACGCCACCAAGGCCGGAAAGATAGTTTTCGGCGGCGGCTATACCAGATACGAAGGCGAGCAGCTGCTCGGATTCAAGCCGATGCCTAAAAAAAGCCAGGTGCAGGAAGGCGAAATGCCTATAATAATAAACCTCACAAATGCCGGCGCGCTTAACTACGACGGCGGAACGCTTTTAGGGCAGCTTCGCAGCAAGAATTTCAATTTTCCGGCCGAATTAAGCGCCAAATATGATTTTTCAAGGTGTTTTCCTAGCTTCGATTTCTGGGCGCGTTCCGCTTTCGGCCAGGACACCAGCAAAGAATCGCTGGCGGCAAGGCTTATAGAGCCTTCTTTGAAGTCCGGCATACCGCTTCCGCCGGTAACTAAATTATCGGTTATGCCTCCGGCGGCGTCTTCGTCCTCTTCGAGCGCTTCTAAGGAAATAGAAATAGACCATCGCTGGCAGATACTCGGCGCGGGAACCGAACTGGGGCTCGACGGGGAAGATTCGCACCTTAAGCCTTTTACTCCGGGCAAACTCGCAGCTCCCGGCTATTTGAGCTATTTCGAAAATTATATAAAATTCTGCGATACCGAAGACCGCGAATATTTAAATCCTAAATACGCGGGCATAGACCTTTTCGCCACCGATATCCGTCAGGGACGCGATTATCTCCAGCCTCACATAACACACGTGTACGGAAACGTGCTCGCCTGCAATCTGGAATCGTACGCGATGAACGTGAAAGACGACGCTTATATATTGCCGTGGGTCAACTTCGAGGAAAAAGATTTCAACGCCCAGAAAGCCGTCGTTCCTAAAAAGCTTGCCGAAGAAAATACCGACCGCAGCTTCATGGAATCGCTTAAAAGCATGGTAGGGCTTACCGAGGCGCAGCGCGCTAAATTCAAATTCATACCCCATTTCGGCAAAAATAAAAAAGGCCAGGGCAAGCCCATAGATACCCCGCCGGAACTTCTCGAGGCGGCCACCCGCAAAGACGCGCAGACCGATCAGGTTATCGAAACAGATACCAAGAACATCGCCTACAAGCATGTTATGTCGCGCCCTAAATTCGGCTCCTACGACGTGTCCGAAGGCCCCGAAGTGGCCACCATTATAGACAGCGTGCCGTACAACAACAATAACGTTTCCGTAAACGAGCTCGCGGCAAAGTTTCCGCTCGATCTGGCGCCTGAAATGGCTTGCTACAGCTTTGCTAACGCAAAAGATTTCATATACAACCTTTATTATATGAAAAAGCTTATACCGCCAGAAGAATCTGAAGACAAGCAATGGCATATCTATCTTGACGGCATCTGGTACGTCGAAGGCATGAAGGCGTTCGAAGAGCGGTTTCAGCAGCTCAGGCTTCCGCCCGACGCGCCGAACGGCGGGCCGCTTTATATCAACGGCAAAGGAGTTATCGCCTCGATTTTCGGGACCGATATAATGCTCAACGGCGTCATGAAAGACGAAAAAAGCGACGACGACCTTTCCCAGCTTTCGGTTATAAGCGCTCCCAACCCGCTTTATGAAAAAATTTCCAAACTGCCGCCTGAAATACGCGACACTATATTCTCTTCTCAAAACGGCGACATCTGGGTAACCGACACATATATACAGGCCTCTGTCTGCGCGGGCATTGGAACCCTTCGCTACAAAGACAATCCAAAAGTCACCGCCGCCACGGCCGGCGCGATATTTCCGTTTCACGGCCCCGATTCAAAAAAAGAAGACCGTCAGAACAGTTTTGACAGCTTTTTTATAAGGGGCAATCTTGTCGTCAACTATCTTAATCTCGAAAAGCTCGAGGATAAAGACGAAGCCACGAAAAAAATGACCGGCGGCGGCACTGTGGCTTACGATGAAAAAATATTCCCCGACCGTACCGGAACGGGAGACCACGACGGCAATTACGTAGTCAATTTGAGCCAGTGCTATACTTTTTACAAGATAGAAATCGTCAAAGGCAAGGAAGAAGAAGATTCGAAACTCTAGAATTAAGTTTTTCATTTCGCCTCCTGATATGGGCGGATGAAGGTTTGCTGTGAGAGCGTGAATTTTTATGAATGAAGTTATCGTCAGAATATTTATACTGCTTATACTGTCTTTATTTACGGTGTCCGGCGCAGGCTGCTCTTGCGGCAGCGACGATTCTTTTAAAAAGATCGATCACCGCTCCTCACGCGCCTACGATTCCGACGCCGAAGACGAGGGGTTCCGCAAGCAAAGCCGCCTTTCGTCGGTCGACGGTTCCAAGAGGTACTACGGAAGCGGCGTGGATATAATGAAAAAGAAAGAAAAAAGCGCGATCATAGAAAAGCTTCAGTTCGACGGACGCAAGGCGTTGAAAAATAAAAATTTTGTCGAAGCGGAAAAGCTCTTTTCAGAAGGCAAATATCAGGAAGCGCTTAAGTTGTATAACAGCGCAGGTGCGGCGGGAAACAACGCATACATAGAAAGGCGCGCGCTGGCCTGCAAGGTGTCTATAGACAGGGTAAACACGCTTCAGAGCGAAGACATAAAAAAAGCTACGGCGCTTTTAAGCGACGGACGTCCGGGCGACGCGGTCGGCATGCTCGATCATCTCGAAAAACAGGGCGAATCGGCGAACGATAATATTTACTTGAAGCAGAGCGTAAGCGGCTTGAAAATAAACGCATATTCGCAGATGGGCGACAATAAAAAGCTGATCGAAGAATATATAAAACAGGAAAAAATATCTAAACAATTAAGCGAAACGCTTTCTAAATCATGGACAGTTCCTATAGAATAGAAAGGTGAAGTGAGGTTATGCGGCGCGTGGAATTTAAAACTTTATTTTTAAAGGCGGCGAACGGCGAAAAGAAGGCAGCCGGCGTCACTTTTATAGAACTTATGATAGCCATGATGCTGTTTACGCTTCTGATGTGGCCGTTATACCAGATATTCCAGTGGTCCGCCAACAGCACCATGAAAACCGGCGATCTCACGATAGCGGCTAACGTCGCGTCGGAGCTTATCGAACTTCTGAAAAATAAGCCTTTCGACGTTTTGTCGCGCCTCGATCCTAAATCGGGCCTGAAGGCGAAAATGGACGAAAAAGACATACAGGATTTTCTCGGAAAAACTTTCGACGATAAATTTTCCACTACAGCCGGGCGTTTTATAAGAAGCGTCGAAATCACCCCCACCAAGCCCATAAAAACTTCGCGCGGCGACGATTTTGCATATGTGCAGATCGTGGTTTCCGTATACTGGACCGAGCGCACGGGCACCCAGAAAGGTCCCAAAAAACTTTTCGCGCTCGTCGCAAATGAAAACGCGCCTCTGATAACGCAGTAAAAAAGCCGGCCTTTCGCCGGCTCAATAATTATAAAGAGAGAATAAAATGAAAAATATCCTTTTGAATAAACGCGGCCTCGCGCGGCCTGCGAAAAATTCCTCCGGCGGGAGCGGTTTTACGCTGATCGAGGTCATGGTAGTTATGATGCTTTCCATAATGCTCCTGATTTCCGTGTGGCAGCTGTTTCGCATGATCACCCGAACGCAGGTTTACACCCAGGAAGAAATTTCATGCCAGCGCTCCGTCCGCGTCATAGTAGAAAGGATAAAAAACGACCTGCGCGCGGCCGTCTTTCCCGACGGCCTTATCGGCGATAAGTTCATAATCCAGGACCCGGTGGATATCAACGGCAAGGAAGTCGGCGGGGCCAGGATACGCTTTGCCAGGTTCCACGGTTTCGACGACAAAGGAAAGCCCATCGTCGAAAAAGTAGTATATATATTCGACCGCGGCAACGGGCGCGTCAAACGAGCTAACTGGAGCGGGCCGTGGGAGCAGAAGAACGATTCGGTGGAGAACGAAAAAATAGTCGATTCGCTCAGCTCGCTTCCTAACGGAACTAACGGAAGTTATCTTTATTTCAATACTTTTTATACGGATACCGACCGCGAAGGCTTTAAAGGCCGCCTTTTCGTATTTATAGGCCTGAAGGCCGTCTACGGCAACGACGTTAAAGTCAAGCACGAAATCAAGCTCGATCTTGTGGTAGGGCCGCGTTTCATAACTTCAAAAGACAGGGAGCCTTTCTGGAATTTAAACCCGATGTCGCGCCTCGACGTGGAAGCTTTTCAAAAGTAACCTTTTTTATTATTACAGTTGTATATTGATGGGCTGCGGCGTTTGATAAAACGGCGAATTGAGGCCCGACGGCGGCTGCTTGAGCAGGTTTTCCGGCCCCGCGGGCTGTCCGGCCGCGGCCGGCGCTTTTTTTCTTCCCGGCTTTTTATAGAAAGGCGAATTAACGTCGATATAACCCATTCTTTCGATGTCGCGTCGCGTGAGGCCGGTTTTAGCGAGCCAGGCCGCGTAATCGCCCGAGTGGGGGTCGATTTTTAGAAGTTCTTTCAAAACGACCCTGGCCCGTTCGTATGATTTAGACATTACAAGAGATTTGGCCAGTTTGAACCCCACCTCGTAATCGGCGGGCATAAATTCATATGCGACGCTATAGTGAAACCCGGATTCGCGAAACATGCCTTTTTTATAAAATATTTCTCCCAGGTTAAAATGCGCCCGGGAATTGGATTTGAAATAAGAGAGCGAATAAAGCATGCTTGTTCGCGCCTGGTCGAGTTTTTCTTGAAGATATTGCTGATAGCCGATTTCGTAATAGTAATCCGCGTAGGTACGGTTGTATCTGCGCATATCGAGCCCGCCGCCGCCGGAGTAACCTAATTCCTTTATTTCCGTGAGATTGAAGCCGTTATAGGCCAGAAGATAAACCATGGTGGTGTCGTCGGGCGAGAGGTTGAAAAAATCCCTGACTTCGGGAAGCGCTGCGTTTTTGCGGCCGTTTTTCAGGTAGAGGCGTATTTTTGCGTATTTTGAACTTTTAATGTTCTTTCCCAGATTGTCGGCGTATTCGTATTGCGTTTCGGCTTTTTCGGCCGAGCCGAAGCGTTCGAACGTGTGGCCGAGGCGCAATATCTTATTGAGGCTGTCCGGATTTTTGACCACGGCCGCAGCGGATTTCTGGATATTGAGATTTTTGATGGCTTCGATAACCGAAGCCAGCCTTTTTTCAGCTTCTTTTTTCAGCCTGTCGTTGGGCGCGTGCCGGACGGTATATTCGAGCGAATAAGCTTCGCTTTTAAGGTCTTTTGAAGCCCGATAAATGTCGGCGAGCAGAAGATACGAGTCGTAAGGGTCGAACCCGTTTGAAACGGCGTATGTGGCGTTATAGAGGGCTTCGGGGATGTCGCCCTTTTTTAAATATTTTCTCGCTTCGGCCACGAAGTCGATTTTTGACTTATAGTCGATAGTGAGCCTTCCACGCCGCCCTTCTTTTATTGCCGGCTCCTGGGCGCCCGATGACGATGGAAATAATAAGACCGGGACCGTTATAATACATAGCAAAAGCTTATTTAAGGCAGGATTGATTGATTTTAAATAATATTTCATGCCGGTTCGATTACCGCCTTTTCTTCGATTTTATTCGTGCCGAGGCTCGTTATATAAACCCCGCCGATTATGAAAGCGGCCCCTATGAAAGTGGCGCCGCCGGCCGGCTCGCTTAATAGAAAGCGGCCGAGAACGATTCCGACCAGAGGCTGCAGGTTTAAAAAATTACCCATATACGAGGCGTCGAGGCGCTCTAAAAGCAGGTACCATACGAAGTATGCGAAGCTCGTAGCGAGGGCTGAAAGGTAAAAGACGCAAAGCCATGATCTTAAGGAAGCCGTAGCTATGGCGCTGAGGCCGTTTTCGTAGTAAGCCGCGAATGGAAAAAGGAGTATGGTGCCGGTGATTACCGCATATGCGGTGACTACAAAGCTTGGCAGGCGCTTTATGGCCTGGTTTCCTATTATGGTGTAAAGCGCGCAGCAAAGAGCCGAAAGCAGCACCAGAGCGTCGCCGGCCGCCGAGTATGCGCCCGCGGAAGAATGGACCGCGCCGTCCGCCGAGCCAGGAAGTATTATTATCAGCACTCCGATAGTGGAGAGGACTATGCCTGAGATAATTCTGCCGGTTATTTTTTCTTTAAGGAACAGCGCGGCGAGTATGAGCATCATAACCGGTTCGGAAGAAATTTCAATAGCCGCGTTCATCGTTTTAGTCATTTTTACGCCTATGTTCTGGAAAATGTATGCGAAAGTGAATCCCAGAGCGCCGAGCGTGGCGCAGGTAATGAAATCTGCGCGCGTCAGCCTGATATGCCTGTATTTCGTGAGAAGAAAAGGAATCATTATCAGCGAGGCCAGAGCGAAGCGCACGAACGCCAGAGTTATCGGCAGAAAATCGGACATCGCTATTTTGGACGCCACATATGTTCCGCCCCAGATTACGTTAAGAAGCACGAGAATTATTATATAAAAATAATTAGATCTCCCTGACAATTTTTACTTCCTTTCGGCCTTCAAAAGTTCTATCTGGCCGACGTAAACTTTTCTGAGCTCGTTGAAAAAAGGTATGTAACTCTGCCTGTAATCCGGGAAAGTCCAATCGAAAGCGTTAAACGTATTGTTTTTATAATACAGCGTTATTTCCTCGTATATTCCGTTCATTATATAC
This sequence comes from bacterium ADurb.Bin243, assembly GCA_002069765.1. Taxonomy (GTDB): domain Bacteria; phylum Muiribacteriota; class UBA9980; order UBA9980; family UBA9980; genus UBA9980. The sequence goes on along the minus strand of MWBZ01000029.1, from coordinate 25,260 downwards.
ACTCTCTGGATATTGTCTTTGGCCGAGGCCAGAATGACTTTGGCCGGGGTTATGTAGCCGGGGTCCAGGTTCACGGAGCGTTTGTCGTCGCAAAGATAATCGAGTTCGATATCGTTGCTTTTTAATTTAATGTGCGAAAGCTCTTCAGGCTCTATGAGCTCGTCGAACGAATAAAATATTCTTTTTATGGAATCGCCCATCTCTTTCTGGTAATAACCGGTAAAATTAAAATCGAATATTTCGCTTTCGGAGTCTATTTCGCCGTGTTCCGCGACCAGCCGTTCTTTTACGCATGGAAGCGTTTCTATGTCGCTGAACAGAACGCCGTAAAACAGTTTTACCGGTTGATGAAGTTTTGGAGTTCCCATTTTTCAGGCTCCCTCTTATTTATTTTTTCTTCCGGCGCAGGCTTTTACGCATACTCCGCAGATGCCCTTTGCCACGAACATAAGCCTCTGAAATCTGGATATCTGCTCGATGCATTTTGCCAGCTCGAAATTTTCGGGACTTTCTTTTATTGCCTGCGCCGGGCATGACGCAAGGCAAGCGAAACAATCGCCGCAGCCGTCTTCGAGAGGTTCCGTGAATTCCAGCGGGGCGTCGGTTAAAACGCTTACCAGCCTTACTCTGGAACCGAACTGCGGGGTTACGAGCAGGTTGTTGCGGCCGATGAAACCCGCTCCCGCGGCGGCGGCGACGATCTTGTGGTTTAAATATCCGCGCTGAGAGCTTTTATCGATAATTTGAGAAGCCGGAACCGGCATGGCGTTATAACCGCTATTCTGGATTATCGCCGTCACCCTGAGCGCAGTATCGTCTAAAAAAGAGTTTATGCGGTTGTAATGCATGGCGTAATGAGGCGTGGGGCGGTCGAAAATCCCTTCGAGCACCGCGTCGCTAAGGTGGAACGCCATTGAAATCGCCGCCGTCATTCTGGCGGTATATGGATTTTCATTGAGCGAAGGATGAAAAGACCCGGCGACGGCTTTAACCGGACAGGCCTTAAAAATGCTGATGCCTGCGTCTTTGCAATATCTATCGAGAAGTTTAAAATTGTTTGCGCCGTCGGCGCTTAGTTGTAAATTTGATATCATGGTATGGTTCTTAAGCCCTTTGATAAATTTTTGCCGCATGTAACGACTGATATAGTATAATTTTTTTGGCTTAAAAAGTCAATAAATAAAAGATAAATATATGCGGCGGCGGCTGAAAAATTTGCGGTAACCGGGCACAAAAAAGCGCTTGTTATGAAAATTCAGCTTTATTTCTAAAAAAATATATGTTATAATTAATATGACCATACCCTGTTAGGGGTAAATGCCTTGTGAACGTTATATGCGCGCGGCTTTTTTTGGCGGGAGTAATGTTTATGAAAATTAGCGCTAGATTTTTTATAATGTCGGCCCTCATAGAGCTTGTATGCATTGCAGGCCTGCTGCTCGTTTTTCACTTTTTAATCATTCCATGGCATACGGAGACGGTAAAAATTAAAGCCGCGGAAACGGTTTCCGCCGTTCAGGCCGCGCTTGAAAAAAGCGGAACGCCTCGAATCGAAGCCCGCCGCATTGCCGGAACAATACCGTCTATACACGACGATTCGATCTTCAACGAAATGAAGGGCAAGTATTATCTTGCCGTCTTTGCCTTATTTATCGTCGCCACTTTTATACTGATACTGATTTCACTCGACATATACCGTCATATAATATCCCCTATAAGCCTTATCGCTTCGGGTTTTTATGCCGCGGCAAAAAAGCCCGGCGGGCAGCCGGATTCGCTTACCTATCAGAACGATGAAATCGGAGAGCTGGCCAGAGAGTATAAGCTTATGAGCGAAAAAATCGAAAGCATGGCGATCGAAATGGCGGAACGGGAAAAAAACATAATCCGCCTGGAAGAAGAAGCCAAAAAATCTCTCGTCGAGAAAATAGACGAGAGGACTCTTGAACTCGAAGAAATAAACCGTGAATTAAAGTCGCGTTCCGAAGAACTGCAAAAAATTCGCGAAGTTTCCATCGAAAGCGAGGCACGTCACCGGGCCCTGGCCGAAAGCACTTTCGACGTTTCCTGCGAAACCGATATCGGCGGAAATTATCTTTACATAAGCCCTAATAACGAAGAGCTTTTAGGTTTTAAGCCGGATGAAATGCTGGGTAAAAATTTCAGCGAATTCGTCCATCCGCAGGATATTCACATAGCCTTCGGCGCATTTCAAAAGGGGCTTAACGGGCTTAAAGCGGAAGCGACCCTTCGCTTCCTTCACAAAAACGGGCATTACATCTGGATCGAAAGCACGGGCGGGTTTTATCAGACCGCTTCCGGCGAGATACGCGCCATAATAGTTTCCAGAGATATCAGCGTCAGGCGCAAGCAGGACGAAGAACTTTTCGAATCCGAAAAGATGGCGGCTTTAAATAATATGGCTAACGGCCTGGCGCACGATTTCAATAACATAATAACATGCGTGGGCGGCAACGTAGCTTTACTGAAAAAATGCCTGCCGCAAAACGAAAAGGCCTGTGAAATCGTCGGCCGCATCGAAAAGATTTTAACGAAAGCTTCGCGCCTTACAAAAAAACTTGTAAGCGATTCATTCGGCGATACTTTAAATCTATGCGCCGCAGACGTTAACGTCCTTATTAAAAGCGCGTTCAAAAGCGTTTTCGACGGCGGAGAATATAAAACCCGTTACAACCTGGAACTAAAGGAAGGCTTGTGGGCCGCGGAAGCCGATGAAAGCCAGGCGCTTCAAATGATAGTCAATATCGTAAAGAATTCCGCCGAGTCCATGAACAAAGAAGGCGATATAGAGGTCAAAACCGAAAATCTGATAGTTTTCGATAACGATCCTTCGCTTGTTAAGGCGGGCAGGTACGTAAAAATAACCGTCAGGGATTCCCGCGGAGAAATCGATATCCAGACGGCCTCTAAAATGCTGGATCCATATTTTTTGAAAGAGCGTCAGAAAGACGGGCTCGAGCTTTATAACTCCTACTCTATCGTAAAAAATCATAACGGTTATCTGACTGTCAATCCGCTTGGCGATAAAGGCGCGGTTTTTACCATACTCATGCCGGCGCTCCAGGACCAGGCGAAAAGCGCGGCCGAAGTTTCGGCGCAATCTCGAGCGAAGGCGGAGATGAAAAAAGCGAGAGTGCTTTTAATGGACGATGATGAGGAAATCCTTCAGTCGCTTAACGAAAATCTGGTTGAAGAAGGGTATCTCGTTAATACGAGCGTTAACGGTGAAGACGCTTTCAAAATTTATAAATCGTGCCTCGAAAGCGGAACGCCCTTCGATGTGGTCGTGCTCGATCTCATAGTTCCCGGCGGCCTTGGCGGAGCCGAAACGATAAAAAAAATAAGCGAAATAGACCCCGGCGTCCGTGCCATCGTCTCGAGCGGCTACTCTAACGATCCCATTATGGCGGAACATCAAAAATTCGGCTTTAGCGGAGTGATCGCGAAACCTTATGAAATAAAAACCCTGTGCGAAATAATAGACTCTCTGTGCAGTGAAAAGGTTTAAATGGTGAATTATGAGTCAAAAATCAATAGAACTGTTGCTGATAGAAGATAATCCCGGCGACGCGCTTCTTTTGAAAACATATCTCGAAAGCGCATCGCAGGAAAGCGGTTTTCCTTTCACGCTGACTAATTCCGGCACTCTTGCTCAGACTTTAAAAATCCTTTCCTCGAAAGAATTCGACGTCATACTTCTCGATCTCACTCTTCCCGACAGCGAAGGTATAGATACGCTGTTTTCCGTGCGCATGGCCGTTCCCGAAGTGCCGATAGTCATTTTGACCGGCGTCTGCGACGAAGGGTTCGGACTGAGGGCAGTGCAGGCCGGCGCGCAGGACTATCTTATAAAAGGCCAGTTCGACGGAAAACTGCTTATAAAAAGCATACGTTATTCCACCGAACGCCACAGCCTTTTGATGGAACTCGAAAAAACCCGCAAAAAAGAAGCCGAAATAAGCGAGTCGCGCTATCAGGTCATTAAAAAACTCGAGGCCGAAATAAACGACAGAAAAATCGCCGAAGAAAAGCTTTCTTTGATCACTAAAGAATTGCAGACTATTTTTACGGCGCTGCCGGACCTGTATTTTAAAACGGATTCGTCCGGGGTTATTATCGATTACAAATCCGGCAGGGAACAGGATTTGTTCACGCAGCCGGAAATATTCATAGGCAAAAGCTTTACTTCTATTCTTCCTTCGGATGTCGCGGAACTTTTCACAAAAGCCTATAGCAGCATAAAAGATATGTCGGCCATGGAAACGGTCGAATATAAGCTCGAGATGAAAGACGGCCTGCAGTATTATGAAGCGAGAATTCTTCCGCTCGTAGAGGGCCAGTGCGTAACGTTCGTGAGAAACATAACCGAAAGAAAAAAAGCGGTCGAAGCTATAATGACAAGCGAAAAAAAATACCGCGACCTCGCGGATTCTCTGCCGCAGATAGTTTTCGAAGCTGATATCAACGGAAACGTAAAATTCGTAAACAAGATAGCTTTCGAATATTTTAAATACAGCGCGCAGGACCTTGAGAACGGACTTAATTCTTTCGACATGCTGGCGCCCGAATCCCGCAAAATAGCCCTCGAGGTGATTAAAAACGCGGTGGAGAAAAAAAAGCCGAATTATGAAACCGGATCGGAATATATGGCGCTCAGAAAAGACGGAACGACATTCCCTGTGGTAATACATTCCAATCTTATTTTTGAAGGCGGCGTGGCGACGGGCATACGCGGTATTTTAATCGACATTACCGAACAGAAGCGCGCCGAAGAGACGCAGCGCCTCAAAGAGCAGCGCGACAAAGAAGTCCTTGAAAGCAAGGTAAGCGAGCGCACGCTCGAGCTGAGACGTTCGAACGAAAAGCTCCAGCTTGAAATATATGAACGCCAGAAAATCCAGCAGACGCTCCATGAACGCGAAGAACGCTACAGGGCGCTCGCGGAAAACACTTATGACCTTATAACCGAAGTGGATATCGAATCGCGCTTCTTATACCTGAGCCCCAATATAAAGGAAATGCTCGGCTATAACATTTTTGAACTAGTCGGAAGGTATTATTACGAGTTCGTTCACAAAGACGATATAGAAAAAGTAAAACAAATCTTCAAACGCGGCTTTAAAAATTATAAGGGCGAAGAAATATCGTACCGTTTCAAGCATAAAAACGGTTCGTTCGTAATGGTTGAGAGCACCGGAAAGATTTATCAGACCGCCGCCAACCAGCTCAGGGCCGTTATAGTATCCAGGGACATCACTCTGAGAAAACAGATGGAACGCGAGATGCTCAAAGCTTCCAAGCTCGAGGCTCTCGGCACTCTTGCCGGCGGTATAGCCCACGATTTCAATAATATATTGATGGGGATTGCCGGAAACCTTAATCTGGCGAAGAAAAGGCTTGAAAATCCCGAAAAAGCCATGGAAGTTCTTCTGCGCGCCGAAAAAGTCGCTTATAAAGCGAAAACCCTGACCGAGCAATTGATAACATTTTCGAAGGGCGGCATGCCTATAAAAAAAATCCTCGCTCTTAAAGAACTGATAAAAGACTCAGTCCAGTTTTCAATTACCGGTTCCAACGTCCTCAGCCGTTTCAATTTCGACGACGAACTTTACTGCATACAGGCAGATGAAGGGCAGATAACGCAAGTAATAACTAATTTCGCCATTAACGCCAAGCAGGCCATGCCCGAAGGCGGCGTTCTGGAAGTCGGTGCCGTCAACGTCACGCTTGCGGCCGATAATAAATTTTCGGCGCCGCAAGGACGCTACGTTAAAATTTCAATAAAAGACGACGGCGTAGGCATTGCCGAAGAAAATATGACGAAGATTTTCGATCCATACTTTACCACGAAGTCCGACGGAACCGGCCTCGGCCTCGCTACGTCGTATTCTATAGTCAAAAATCATAACGGCTTTATTACCGTTGATTCAAAACTTAACGAAGGTACGGTTTTTAATATATATTTTCCTTCCCATGAAGGCGCCGTCGAAGATATAAAAGTGGTTTTCGATAAAAATATAGAGTATCGCGGAAAATCGGTTTTGCTTATGGACGACGATGAAACGGTATTGCTTCCGGTGTCCGAAATGCTCGCCGACCTCGGGTATAAAGTTAAAATCGCCCGTAACGGCGAAGAAGCGCTGAAACTTTATAAAAAGTCGCTCGAAGAGAGTCAGAAAGTGGATATAGTCATTACCGATCTTATCGTTCAGGGCGGAATGGGCGGCAAAGAAACCATCGAAGGCCTTTTAAAGATGGATCCCGACGTGTGCGCCATAGTCTCGAGCGGATATTCAAACGACCCCGTTATGGCGCATTACGACAAATACGGCTTCCGTGGCGTACTCGCGAAACCATACCAGATAGAGGAAATGAATGAAATATTGCGGCGCATATTTAAAGAAGAGCGTCAGAAATAAGAAACGGAGAAGAAACCAGGCGTCATTATGATAAAAATAGTTACAGTGGCGGGTAACCGTCCTCAATTTATAAAACTTGCCCCCGTATCGGCTGAAATTCAAAAAAAATTCAGTCAGGTAATAGTTCACAGCGGACAGCACTATGATTACAACATGAGCGACATATTTTTCAGTCAGCTCGATATTCGCCGTCCGGATTATAATCTCAATGTAAGCGAAAAGTCCCACGCGGTTCAGACGGCCAAAATACTCGTCGAAATAGAAAAAATCCTTCTTGCCGAAAAACCCGAATTGATAATAGTCTTCGGCGATACCAACACTACGCTCGCCGCGGCGCTTGCGGCCGTCAAACTTCATATCCCCATTGCGCACATCGAAGCCGGCCCGCGCATGCGAGATTACTGCGAGAGCCCCGAAGAGGCGAACCGGTTGATGACCGACCATATTTCTCATCTTCTTTTCGCGCCCACAAAGGCTTGCGCCGATAACCTCAAAAATGAATCGGTTTTCGGTTCCGTCTATTTTTCGGGCGACACCATGTACGACACTTTCGTTAAAATGAAAAATACTTTCCGCAGTCCCGAAGCGACGGAGAAATTCGAAAAAATAAAATGTTTCGCCGAAGGCGATTACGTCCTGATGACTCTTCACCGGCCGCTTAACGTAGACGATCCCCGGCGGCTCGAGACTATAATGAAAGCGGTTATGGATTGCGGCGAAAAAATAATTTTTCCGGCCCATCCTCGTACCCGTGAGATGATGAAGCGCTGCCGTTCATACGAAAAATTTTCGGCGCATTCAAACGTAACCTTAATAGAGCCTCAAGGATATATCGAGCTCGGCGCTCTTCAGAGCCGCTGTAAAAAAATAGTCACCGATTCCGGCGGAGTGGCCAAAGAGGCATATTTCAACCAGAAACCCTGCGTCACAGTCTATCCTATGACTCCGTGGCCGGAAACCTTCGAAGCGGGGTGTAACACGGTGCTGAGCAATTTATCGGCGGCATCGCTCGCGGCGGCCATTTCCCGCCGTGAAATATCGCTGGATTTTACCGGAAATTTTTTCGGCAATGGCAAAAGCGCGTCTTATATCGTAAAAAAAATAGAAAAATTCATCGCCGCAAGGCGAAAATAATCGATCGTTAAGCGTCTAATCTTTTTACTTTTTGTGACGGATTATGAAAATCGTTTTAAAACATGCTTTAAAAGTTCTGCTTTTATCGGCCGTCGTTCTGTCAGCTTTAATTTCCGGCCGGTTTTTTTTTATGTCCGGGCAGTTATATTCATCCCAGGCCGAGCCGCGTTATTCATTTAAAAGCGTCGCCCGCGATTTGTTCGACGAAGCTTCGCAAAATTATGAAAAATCCTACAGCAGCGAGATATCGATAATTAAAAATCTCGTTTCGCAGCTTTTTTCGATTCCGGTTATTCCATCGCAAATCGAGCGCGTAGAAAAGCTCTCGCGGTTTTGTGCTCCGGCGGGGCCGTCCCGTGAAGCGGGAACCGAAATAGCCTGTTTCGCTTCAGTGCTCGATATATTGAGCGAGGCCCGCGATGCGGCTCCGGATTTGAGCGGCAGGGTAAGAATCGTCGAAAACCGCGCCGTTTTTTATATTAATAATGAAACGCCATCGGTTTCCGGCCGGCTTCTCGAAACCGGACAGCTCACGGGCAAATCCGCCGCGGGCCCCGAACAAAAAAAATATGCCGTGCCTCTATATTTTAGAAAAAATAAAGACGAATGGTTTCTGGATTCGGATTATATGTTTAGAATAACCGGCGGCAGAACCGGGCATCTTTACCAGGACGCCGAAACTTTTATACTGGCCGAACAGCTCTGGCTGCTGTCGCAGTACAAAGAATTTTCAGGCTTTGATTTTCTATTGGAAGGCGATTTTCCGGCCGGCCTTAACTCGCCGTCGGCCGCAAACACATCTAAAAGTCAGATGGAAAGGCACTTGAAGGGGCCTGCCCTGGATTTCTATATGTGCCTGCTGGAGTTCAAAGCCGGCCGCTATAAGCAGTCTTATTCGCACATAAGCGCATGCCGCGCGTTGAGCGGAGAAAACTTTATCGTGGAGACGGTTTTCAATATGATATTGTCTCAGAGAAAATTCGGCCGGCTGATCGATGAAAAATACGTGCAGAATTACCGCAAAGACCCTTATAATTATCTCGCGCTGATGGTAATCGGCGAGTATTATAATTTGAATTTCGCTTTCGATCTATCGGCTTCGGCGTTCGGGCTCGCTTCGAAGCTGAACCGTTATCTTACTCCTCATTATCATGTGGTTTACGCGAATACGCTGGAAAATCTTAAAAATTATAAAGCGGCCGGCGACGAACTTTCGAAATGCTCCTCTTACGGGCCGGAATTTTACTATACCCGTTATCTGGCCGGAAAAAAATATATTCTTGCCGGAGAAGATAAAAAGGCGGCCGCCGAATTCGAAACCGTTATAAGCTCCTTGAATTTTGCTGAAACCAAGCGCGAAGTGGCCCGCTGGCTGATGGAACATCATTTAAAAAACGGCAATTTGCCTTCTTATTATAGATACAGGCGCGAATATTACAAGTCTTTTTTTAATTCTCCAATGTTTATAGGCCTTATGATGGTTTTCTGGTTCGGCTATATGCTTAGAAAAACCCTGGCCAGATATTTGATGATACCTTTTTTAAAGGCCCTGGCGTATTTTTATAAAAACGAAAGGCTTTGCGGCAAGATTTTCGACGCATACTGCAACTTCGCGGACGGTGAAAGCGGCGTCAGATTTTATGAGTCTTATATAAAAAGCGTTTCGCGGCAGGATCGGCCCGGAGTTTTTGAACGCTCGTCGCTGAAGCTCGGCAACTATCTTCTTTCGGTGTACAGGCCCGAAGAAGCTAAAAAAATATTCGCCGGCCTGCTTGCGTTCCGCCCCGATTGCTCAGAAGCTCTTCTGGGGCTGGGAATGGCCGAATATGACCTTAAAAATATAGATATAGCTATCGAGTATTTCATGAGCGGCATCGAAACCGAACACGATAACCATTTATTTTATTATTACGCCGGAATATGCAATATGTTGAAAGGGTTAAAAAAAGAAGCTATAGAGCTGATAATGATATCTTATAAAATCAATTCTTCTTTCGAGCCTGCGCTTAACCTTTGCAATAATTATTTACTTTCTAACAATATGATAACCGAGCTGGTGGCTTTTTATGACGATCTGTTCGTGCTCGGCGACCTAAACGAAAACTACGTTCAAAATTATCTTAAGTTAAACACCTGTCGCATGGACGCGTCGAGAATATTAAAAATGACCGGCGTTTACGATAAAATAAAGGCCGCCAGGCCGGAGACTTATATGCATATGGCGCTGGCGAACCGTGAACTCGAACTTTTTGAAGACGCCTCCATTCTTATTTGCAGAAGCATTTTGCTGTCGGGCGGTTATGCGCGCCTTTCCGGCTTGAAATCTCCCCGTTTGCTCGAATTCGCGGCCCTTAACTTACCCCGCTATAAAAACCTGCAGTCGTTTAATCACGAGCTGCTCGAACTCGGAATCACGTTCAGGCGCATGGGGCAAGACGCTAAAGCCGAAAAGATTTTTAAACGAATCATAAAAAGATCGCCCGACTACGCTTACGCTAATTATATGCTCAATAATTTCAACCGTTCTATCGAACTGATGGCGGCTGAAATCAGCGAAAGCAACTATCCATGGAACAACGCTTCGATCGTGGAAGCTATTTATCACTGCCTGAAAGAAACCAATAACCCGCAGCGCTTAGAGAGATACCGCGAGTGGGGCATTCATTATGCGCGTTCAATTTCGAACGAATTCGGAATATTTTCTTACAGATATTTGAAATATATACCAAAAGAAAGGTTTTTAAAGATAATAAGCGACAGGGAAACCGAAATAAAAATAAATTCGTAAATAAAATAATATATATTGACAAAATATCCATATTTTTATAAAATAAACATTTATCATGAGTTTAAAAGAAGAAGAGAACCAGGTAACTAATAACGACAATTTAATTAACAACGAAGCCGACGTCATGAACTTTTTAGAGTCTCTTACGGCGAAGCCGCTTAACGAAGCCCAAGCAGAGGCTGAAGCGGTTTCGCTTTCTTCGCCGGAACAAAACGCCGGGGCTGAAACGGTTTCGCTTCCTTCGTCTGAAAAGGAGGCAGGGGCTGAAATTTTATTCGCTTCCGTTGAAGAAATCTCGCAGGCCCCGGTTCCAGCCGAACCGCTTCCCGAGATTTTTGCGGAAGTGCTTGCGGCGCCTGAAATAAATTCTTTCGAGCCTCTACCGCAGGAAGAAGAACCCGAAAAGCCTACGCCTTTCGAAATGCAGCACATCGATGAAAATGCCATGGTTACGACATACGAGGAAGCAGTCAGAAAAATAGTTTTTCTCGAGGATAAACTCAAAAGAAAAGAAACCGAAATTGCCGAATCTCAAAAAATGATCGAATCGGCTCTCATGGAAAACAGCGATAAAATAGAGCTTCTGGAGAATGCCGAGGCCCGCGTAAAAAAATATGAAGCCGAAATAGAATTGTTGAAAAAAACCGGCGTTCATGAACACGAAAAGCGCCGCCTGCACCTTCTTCACGTGCGCGATCTCAAGCATGCCATAGCGGAAAGAGACCTTCGCATCCGGCAGCTCGAAAGCCAGACGTCAGGGGTTCCCGCGTTTCAGGGCGTACCCGTTCAGGCCCCGGAATACGAAACGAGGATATCGGAATCCGAAGAAGTAAAAAAACTGCAATCGGATATTTTTTATAAAGAAATAGAAATCGAAAAGCTTAACGCGGCCATACTTTCGGCCCAGCGAGAGTCGCTCGCGCTGAAGGCCCAGAACGATGAATTACGCACGGAAATCGAATCACTCAAACTTGAAATGAGCTATAAAGACGATTCCGTAAATGAGCTAAAAACCACGATCGAATCTCTCGAAACCGAGATAAGAGATATTAGCGAAAAATACGCCGCGCTTTCGGGGCTTAACGTCAGCGCCGAAGACCTGGAGAAACTGAAACTGGCTTCGGAGGTAAAAGATTTTCTCGAAGACGAGCTTGAAAAACTCTCGTCAGGTGATGAAGAGGACCGGCAGGATATGGCGGCGGATGAAAACTCCGAAGCTGTCCCGGACGGTTCCGCCGATGAAACAGAAGCGGGCCCCGAAGGCAAAAAACAACTGGGCGAGCTGGACGAAATAAAAGAAAAATTCAAATCTCTTATAGCGGAACGCGATAAAGCCATAGAGCTTCTCGATAAGTTCGAAGTCGAATCCAAGCTCAAAGAAAGGGAACTCAACGAGCTGAAAGTTAAATTCGCCGCTTTGAGCGGTGAAAAAGAAACGGCCGACGCCAGCCTCAAGGAAAAAGAAACCGAACTGCAGGGCATTTATAGCGCTTTCAGCAGCTATAAAGAAGAAAGCGGCTTTATGTCGCGCGAAAATAAAATATTGAAAGAAGAACGCGAAGCGCTTACCGCGGAAATAGCTAAATTCAACGAAACAGTGGCGGGGCTCGAACGCGCGGCCGCGGCTAAAGACGAAGAAGTCAAACGCCTTATCGAAGAAACCGATGAAAAACTTAAGGCCGCCGCCGCTGAAAGCGAAACCCGCCTCCAGGCCGTTAACGAGGAAAAAGAAGAAGCTTTGCAGAGAATTAAAACCGAAAGCGAAGCCGAGGCCGAGGCTTACAGGACGAAGGCCGACGAATGCCTTCGCGAAGCCGAAACCTGCCGCTCGGAGCTGGAATCTTTCAGGGCGGGCTTCACCGAACTGGAATCTAAATATCAGAGCGCTCTGGCCGATTACCACGGCATGAAGCTTAACGTAGAAAACCTTATGGCGTCTGTTAATGAAATTTTAAACCCCGCGGAATCCGTTGAAGCTTCAAATTCAGGCGCCGCTTCTCAGGTGGAAAATTCCGTCGCGATTATTCTCGGCGGGAATTTTGCTGATTCCGGGGCCATAGAAGCCGTTTTTGAACCTTTCGCCGCCAACCACGAGCTTAAATTAACCGTGTGCGATTGCGCTTCGCAATCCGCGGAAGATGATCCCGAAAAGCAAAATTCACTTTTATGCGTCCTGGCTATCGAAAACGAAAAAGAGCTTTTGAAGGTTTTCGACGTGAAAAAGAACCCGTCTTCTCCGCTCGTGGTTTACTCAAAAGAACCTCTCTGCGTCTATAAAATAACCGAGTTGATTTCAAGGGGCGTAATCGACGATTACCTTGACGGCACCATGGACTCTTCCGTCTTTGAAGGCGTTTTGAGCAGGGTCGTAGAAGGCAGGCTCGCTAAAATAGCTAAGGTAACCGTAAAAAAAGACAACGAAGAAATAAAACTGCGCGAAAGCGTAGCGTTGACCATAGATAACAAAGTCAAGGCCGGCCGCATCGAAGCGCTGAACGAAAGAATAGAATATTTGAAGGAAAGCAACCGTAAAATGAAAGCCGGCATTAGCGAGATGCAGAAATCGTTCGACCGCGTCATAGCCTGCATAACCAATTTGAGCCTTCAGGAAATTCCACCCGGCATAAGCGAAGGTTTTAACGAAATCACGGGTATTTTACTCAGGATAACGTCCATTAAATTATAAAATTATGATATTTTAATATACTTCAGTGAGCGGACATCTTAGCTCGATATTTATTATTCAAAAAAAGCTTGCATTTAGATTTTTATTGTGATAAAATAAAAATACTTACATAAGTAAACGGGCGCCCGGGTTCGGCGTCGAACATATATCTTGTTTAGCTTAAAGGATGGTGGACGATTTGAACATTACAGAAGTAAGAGTGAGAAAAGTTAGCGGTGACGGAAAACTTAAAGCATTTGCCTCGATTACGATAGACAATGCTTTTGTAGTGCATGATTTGAAAGTCATTGAAGGAAAAAAAGGCTTTTTCGTGGCAATGCCTTCGCGCAAAACCACGAACGGCGATTATAAAGATACGGCACACCCCATCATTACGGAAACACGCGAAAAAATCCAGAGCGCGGTATTGTTAGAGTTTGACAAAGTGAAAAACCTCATCGACACTCCTACTACCACAGCGGCTGCAATGTAATTATATGAATAAGTTGGGGCGTCGCCAAGCGGTAAGGCAGCGGATTTTGGTTCCGCCATCCGTGGGTTCGAATCCTCCCGCCCCAGCCTTTTTATAAAAACTTAAATTAGGGTAGATGTTTTTCATCTACCCTATTATATTTTAGCGGGCCTACTTTTATCGGCAAGGAGAAGTGTTTTTAATTTATGAATATTTGCGCAGTGATACTCGCGGCCGGACTCGGTACGCGGATGAAATCAAAATATTCGAAGGTCCTCTTCGACGTCGCGGGCGAACCCATGATATCTCATGTTATAAGAGCGGTCAGAAAGATGGAGCCTGCTAAAATAATACCGGTGGTGGGCCACTCGAAAGAAATGGTTATTGAAAGCATAAAAAAAAATCACGGCGATTATGCCGGCTTTGAATTCGTGGTTCAAAGCGAACAGAAAGGCACCGGCCATGCCGTAATGCAGGCGCGTCCGGCGTTGGAAACCTGCGGCGACGGAGTTACTTTTGTTTTGTGCGGCGATACGCCTCTTCTTACGCCTGAGCTTTTTAAAAATCTTTTCGCGAGCCATGTCAACGGCGATTATGCCGCCACGGTCCTGACGGCGAAGGTTTCCGACCCTAAAGGCTACGGCAGAATAGTGCGCAATGAAAAAGGTTACATATCCTCTATAATAGAAGAACGCGACGCCTCGCCCGAGATAAAAAAAATAACCGAAATCAATACCGGAGTATATGTTTTTTCGACTAAAAAACTTCTCGAAGCGCTTTCAAAACTTACCGATAATAACGATCAGCACGAATATTACCTCACCGATACCATCGCGATTTTCAATTCGGAAAATATGAACGTTTCGGCCTGCCTCGAAGAAGATTCGAGTCTTATGATGGGCATCAACAATCGCTATGAACTATCCGTGGCCGGCGCTATAATGCGTTCGCTCATCAATAAGCGCCATATGATAAACGGCGTTACCATAGTAGATCCGGTCTCCACATATATCGACGCGGGCGTTGAAATCGAAAACGACGTCACTATATATCCCGGAACATACCTGCACGGCAAAACGAAAATATTTACCGGCGCGGTAATCGGCCCCATGTCTTACGTCGTCGATTCCGTCGTGGGCGAAAACACTAAAATCTTTAACAGCGTGGTCGAAAGCTCCGAAATAGGCCGCAACGTAGTTATAGGGCCGTATTCTCACCTGAGGCCGAATACGAAATTGTGCGACAGGGTTAATATCGGAAATTACGTCGAAGTAAAAAAATCTGTTATAGGCGAAGGCTCTAAAGCCAACCACCTCACGTATATCGGCGACGCCGAAATCGGCACGGGCTGTAATATAGGCGCCGGGACGATAACGTGCAACTACGACGGCGTCAACAAGAATAAAACCGTAATAGCCGACGGCGTTTTTATCGGATCCAATACTTCGCTGGTGGCTCCTGTAACTATCGGCGAAGGCGCTCTCGTGGCCGCCGGTTCGGTCATCAACAAAAACGTGGAACCCGGATCGCTGGCTATTGCCAGAAGCCCCATGGTAATTAAAGAAGGATATATGAAAAAAAGGTCGATAAAAAAAGCGGACAAAAATAAAGACACGACTGGAGCGTAAAAATGACTGACGGCAAAAGAAAATTAAGGGTTTTTGACGGCACCTCCAATTCGCCTCTCGCTATCGAAGTGTGCAGGCATCTTGGCGTGGAAAAGGGCGATATAGTGGTTTCGAATTTTTTAGACGGCGAAACCCATGTTAAAATCGGTGAAAGCGTCAGGGGCGCGCATGTTTTTATAATACAGCCCACGGCGCCTCCGGTCAACGAATCGCTCATGAAGCTGCTTATTATAATAGACGCGCTGAAACGCGCTTCGGCGGCAAAAGTTACGGCGGTAGTGCCTTATTACGGATACAGCAGGCAGGAGAAAAAAACTTCCGGGCGCGAGCCGATTACCGCAAAGCTCGTGGCGAACCTTTTGACCGAGGCCGGCGCCGACCGCATAATGACTTTCGACCTGCACGCCTGGGCGATCCAGGGGTTCTTCGATATTCCCGTAGATCACCTTACGTCGCTTCCCATCATATGCGACTATTTAAAAGCTAAAGCCGACCCGAGCGAATTCGTGGTAGTTTCGCCGGACGCCGGCGGCGTGGGCAGAGCGCGCGCTTACGGCAAGCGCCTCGACACGACGATCGCTATCATCGATAAACGCCGTCCGAAACCAAACGTGGCGGAAAGCATGAACCTGATAGGCGACGTGAAAAATAAAAGGGCCATACTGGTCGATGATATTATCGACACCGCGGGCACGATAGCGGCTTCGGCTTCAATGCTGGCCGAACACGGCGCCAAAGAAATATACGTCGCGGCCACCCATCCTATATTTTCAGGACCCGCATACGAAAGGCTCAGAAAGGCCCCCGTTAAGGAAATAATAGTCACCGATTCGATAATCATTCCCGAAGAAAAGCGGTTTTCAAACCTGACGGTGCTTTCAGTCGCGCCGCTGATCTCCGAAGTCATTTACAGAATTCATAACGAAGTGCCGGTTTCAAGCCTTTTTGAATAAGCGGCCATAAACATCGAAAAATGAAAAATAATCGATCGAATAAAATACATGTTTTAGCCGTGTCGCTTATGGCGGCGGCGATTATTTCGACGGGCCCGCCGCCGGCGTTTTGCGTTCAGCATTCGGATGAAAGCGCCGCGCAAATTCTTTCGCAAATATCGGAATCGGGCGGAACCGACAGGGCCGCCCATGAAAATCTGCGGCGCTTTATAGCGGGGCGCGATATTTTGGAGCCTCAAGAAAGCCGGCTTATCGAAAACGCCCTGAACGGGCTTATCGAAAGCGATATAAAAAACGCCGAAGCCCAGCTTAGCGCCGCCGAATTATGCGTGAAAACAGGCAATTTTCAAAAGGCTTATTACCATTGCGAAATGGCCGTTATGGCCGCCCCTTATAATTTTAACGCCAAAAGAAAACTTAACGAAATAAAAGAAACCATGTCGCGGGCGCAGGAAACGCAGCTAAAAAAAGAAGCTCCCGCGCCTTCCCCAGCTGAGGCTAATCTCTTGCCGCCTGCCGCGGAAAATTCTTCCGGTTCCGCGGCAGGAGCCCTTCCTGAGCCGGAAACCGACGGCGGCGAAGAAAGCGGGATCGCGTTAGACGACGAAGATAAACTTTCTTCGACTATAAAAAACAAGCTGCCGGTCAAGACTTCGCAGGAAATCGAAAAGAACGCCCGCAGCGTTCTTAGCGGCGAAGATTATAAAAAGAATGCATGCTACTATATAACAAAGAAAGAATATACTAAGGCGGAAAACGCCGCGGCAAAGGCGTTGGAGCTCGAGCCTGCCGATAACGAAGCTAATTATCTCATGGCCTATGTTAAATACAAAAGGAAAAAAAACGAAGAGGCTTTCGCTTATATAAACCTCATAAATCCGGAAACGCTTACCGAC
Source organism: bacterium ADurb.Bin243 (assembly GCA_002069765.1). Taxonomy (GTDB): domain Bacteria; phylum Muiribacteriota; class UBA9980; order UBA9980; family UBA9980; genus UBA9980. Next base: position 8,284 of record MWBZ01000029.1, on the reverse strand, counting down.
GCCAAACTTCTTCATGACACGGGCGTTCTTCTGGTAAGGCTCAAAAAAAACGAAGAAGCGCAGGCGTTTTTCACTAACGGAATAGCCTGCGACCGCTCCTACCTTGAAAATTATATTTCCCTTGCGGTATATTACACTCAAATAAAAGATTACGATTCGGCTATAAAATATTTTAAAGAAGCTATGAGCGTGTCGCCTGACGATTTAAAGCTTATCTACTTTTATGCGCTTTCGGTCAACAGGGCCGGCAAATACGAAGAGTTCATATCGCTTGCGAACCGTTTGCTTCAAATAGCGCCCCATAGCGATTATGCGAAAATGATAAAAAGGCGTCTCGGCCTCGTGCCGACCGACCGGTTGATCAGTTACGACAATGAAAAGACGCTGCTGAACGTCGCGATTGATTACTTTAACGCCGGCGAATACGCGCGGGCGGAAACCAAACTGAAAGAGATAATCAAGATCAACCCGAAATCTTTCGACGCTAATCTGTATCTGGCCAAGAGCGCTAAAAATCGTGGAAAAATGCTCGAATATGCATACTACCTGCTCAGGCTTGAAAGCGAAAAGAGCAACATCGCCATAGAGCTCGAGCTTGCGAGAGCTTTTTTAGGACTCGGGCTCAACACGCTCTCGCGTGAGTTTTATCTTAAGTATGTCAACGCAAATCCCGGCGATGCCGCAGTTAAAATAGAGTATGCGTGGATGCTCAGAGAGCGCGGAGCGTTGATAAGCGCCAGAATAATGGGAGAATCCATACTGCGCGGCGCTAAAACCACCGAAGAGGCCGACGCCGCCAATCTGGCCCTCGCCGAAATAAACGATTCGGGAGAATGCGATACCGAAGAGGCTGGATTCAAATCCGTGGGAGCGCAGGCCGCCGAAAATTTATATAATCTATGCCTTACGCTTCACGAAAATGAAATGTATAAAGCTATCGAGGATATATGCAATATTTTAACGGCGAACGGCGTTAAAATCGAGCCGCGCGTGCTGGAAATTTATTGCGTTTCGCTCACGTCGCTCAAAAAATACGCCCGCGCCATAGACGCCTACAAGCTTATAATAGCGTCGGACCGCTCTAATTATAACGCTTATGTCCAGCTCGGAAAGATATATCTCAAACGCAATAATTTCGTAAGGGCCGAAGAATATTTTCGCGCCGCCAATATTTTCAGGCCGGAGGACGCAGAAATCCTTATGCTGCTCGGCGATTCCTGCTATTACCAGAAAAATATCGAGGACGCCGAAATCGCTTATTCAGAAGCTTACGAACGCGCGCCCAATCCGGTGATAAAAGAAGAGATAAAACTCAAACTGGATAAAATAAAATTAAAGAAAAGATCCAGGTAAAAATTAATAAACAGGGGCGATTCAATTGCATTTAATTTGCGGGCTCGGGAATCCCGGGCGTAAATACTCAAAAACGCGGCATAATATAGGTTTTATGGTTGTGGACAGCCTGGTTTCCTCTCTGGGATACTCAGAAGGCCAGTTTTCGAACAAGTTTAAAGGCGAGTGCCTGCAGGTAAGAAAAGACGGCCTCGATTTCATAGCGCTGAAACCCCAGACTTATATGAACCTCTCCGGAGATTGCGTGAGAGACGTGGTTAATTATTTTAAAATTGACCTGTCTAACGTCATTATTATCTGCGACGATGTAAATCTTCCTTTTGCCAAGCTGAGGCTGCGCCTTGAAGGCTCGGACGGCGGGCATAACGGGCTTAAATCGATTTTTTCCTGCCTGCAGACCAATAAAATTACCAGGCTGAGAGTGGGCGTGAGCGGCAGGCCCGAAAACAGGGAACTCGCCGATTACGTTCTGGAAAATTTTTCAAAAGACGAACAGTCGAAGATGGACGAAGTGCTGAAATGCTGTTCTGAAGCTGTCCGTGCCTTTATGGAAAAAGGAAGCGGCTACGCTATGAATAATTTCAATAATAAACTCGGGTATAAAACCGATGCGCCTGAAGGCGTTTCAAAAGAAGCGGCCGGCGGCGAAGCGCGCGAAAAGTCGGGCGGCTTTAAAGACGCTAAATAAAAATAATATAATTATATAATTGACAAATGACGAAAATTATTGTAAACTGTGTATTAAATATATATAATCACTAAGGGGGTTCCAAGCTTGTGTGACGTCGATAAGGATTATGAGTTATGGCAAAAATATAAGCATTCTCACGATCCTAAAATCAGAGAGCAACTGATATTAAAATATACTCCATACGTAAAGTATATCGCTAACCGCGTAGCGATGGGGCTTCCGCCTAACGTAGAAGTGGAAGACCTTTACGGTTACGGCATATTCGGCCTGATAGACGCCATAGAAAAATTCGAACCCCAGCGTCAGATCCAGTTTAAAACATATGCTCAGACCAGAATACGCGGGTCCATTCTCGACGAGTTGCGAAAGCTCGACTGGACGCCGCGTTCGGTGCGTCAGAAAGCCCGCCAGCTTGAAAAAGCATACGTTCATCTTGAAAATACCCTGGGCCGTGCGGCTACCGACGAAGAAATCGCCGAGTATATGAAGATATCCCTGGAAGAGCTTTACGAATGGTATAAAGATACGCGCGGCTCTTTTTTGCTGTCTCTCGACGATCTTTTATATTCAGAAGACGACGGTGTTACCGTGGGCGACAGTGTTCCTGCCAGCGATAACGACAATCCGCAAAACCAGATAGAACAAAAAGAGCTCAAACAGATGCTGGTAAAGGCGATTAACGCTCTGGCCGAAAGGGAAAAACTCGTTTTGACCCTTTACTACTACGAAGAAATGACGCTCAAGGAAATCGGAGCGATTTTAAACGTTTCAGATTCCCGCGTTTCGCAACTGCATACGAAAGCTATACTTAAGCTGCGTGCCAAACTTTCAGCCACCAAAAAAGGTTCGAAAATGACCGGCGAAAAATAAGCATCAAACGGCCGGGGATAGAAGCCGGTTTCTTACGGCGCCGCAGGCAGGCAAAATAAATAAAATGGTTATTTGTCATGAGCATTGAAAGAAAAATATTTGAAGGCGAAACCAAACAAAAAGCTGTCGATAAAGGGCTTAAAGTTCTCGGCGTCAAGATTTCAGACGTCGAAGTGGTCGTTTTGGAAGAAGGCTCGTCTTCTTTTCTGGGGCTTTTCAACAAGCCTTTTAAAGTCGAGCTGAAGCTCCTGGCCGCCGAAGGCGCTGAATCCGGCGGAGCCGGCGAGGAAGTTAAAGACGCTCCCGTCGCGGAAGCCGAGCCGGAAAAACCTAAAGAACCTGCCGTTGACGGCGATTACAGGCTGTCTTTGATCGAAGACGCTCTTTACATAGTGGTCACTTCGCCTCAGGGGGCGGGAAGGCCCGTCAAACCCGATAAAATATTCGACGATCTCAAAAAAGCCGGGCTGAAACAATACGAAAGCGAGCCCATACGGCAGGCCGCTTCACCCACTTATTACGGCACGCCTATTAAAATATGCTCTCCCACGTCCATTCCCGCCACTTTTAAACTGCAGCGCGACTGCAATATCCGCATTATCATAGATAAATCAAAAATGACGGTTTCCGCTATTTGCGATCCGCCCTTTAACGGCGGCGAAGAAATTTCTGTAGCGAAGCTCCAGATGGCGCTTTCGGCAAATAACGTAAAAGTGGCTCCTGATTACAAGGCCATTAATAAAATGGTCAATTCAAAAACATATAACGAGCCGGTTATCGTCGCGTCAGGAAAACCGCCTATCGCGGGCGAAGACGGCTATATAAAATGGTATTTTGAGACCGAGTCTAAAAAAATAGAAATTGAAATCGACGATCAGGGAAACGTCGATTATCATAAAATATTAAAGATCAATACCGTTAACGCTAACGAAATGATCGGAGAAAAGATCGATCCGGTTTCGGGCGTGGACGGCTTTAATGTGTTTAACGAACCCATAAAAGCTAAAGCTCCCAAATTAGCTAAAATGGTCAAGGGAAAAAACGTCGAAATAACTACTGACGGATATTTCTTTCAGTCGCTTATTAGCGGCCAGCTGATAATAAAAAACGATGTGCCTTCGGTGATGCCGCTTTTCGAAGTTAAAGGCGACGTTGATTATTCCACCGGCAATATCGAATTCAACGGCTCCGTCATCGTTCACGGCACCGTGCTCGACGGTTTCAGCGTCAAGTCCGAAGGCAATATAGAAATTAAAAAAACCGTTAACGCCGCGATTCTCGAAGCGAAAGGCAACGTCATACTCGTCGGCGGATTTATCGGCAAAGAAGCCGGCTCCATAAAGGCCGGAGGCAAGATTGGCGCAAAGTTCATCCAGGGCGGAGTTATTTATTCCGACGACGAAGTGATCGTTGAAAATAATATCATGCACTCGAACGTCACTTCCGGCAGGCAGGTGGTCGTTAAAGGCAAAAAAGCCGCGATCGTCGGCGGACGGATATTCGCTTCCGAATATGTCGAGGCCCAGACCATCGGCGCGCCCGCGGGAACTAAAACCCAGATCGACGTCGGCGTGGATATCCTCAAAGAGCAGGAAATCGTCAGGATCGATTCCGAAATAAGCCAGACCGCCGATTATATTCAGAAAATAATGATTTCAATCGATACTCTTAATAATTTAAAATTCAAGAACCCTCAAAAGTTTTCTGATGCTCAGGAACAGATCCTGCAAAAGAGCATCGCTACCAAAGAAACGCTCGCAGCCAAGCAGGCGGAGCTCAACGAACAAAAAACCATGCTTTGCAACGAAATCGTCAGCAGCCAGAAAGGCAAAGTAGTGGCCCTCAACTCTTTTTTCCCCGGAGTTTTTATAACCATCAGAAAGCATTTTAAATACGATATCAAAGACAACGTCAAATGCTCGGCTATCGGGATTTCCGACGGCGACATAAGGATACTGCCCATATAAATACTTGTTAAGCTCCGGCAGGAGGTGGATATATATGACTATCAGGCCTATCGATATGCAGGTCAACATTATGAAAGAAGGCGATCAGGCTAAGAATGCCGAAAAGGATAAAATCCAGCAGGACGGTCAGTCACGTTACAATCCTTCCATACAAAAAGAGCAGGACGAAAAAAAGGAAACAGTCCAGAATTTCGAGAACGCTTCTTTTAACTCGATCGACGAGCAGAAGCGCGAACACGCAAAGCAAGGCGGCGAACATAACAAAGGCGAAAAAAAGGAACCCGAAAAAAAAGAGCGCATCGATGCCAAAGACCCCAACCGCGGCAATTTAATCGATATCAAATCATAAAATTCAAATCTTCACGGCGGCCCTGAAATACAAAAAAACTTTGAAAATCCTCGATCGTAAAAACCGGCCACGGTATCCAATTTTTGAAATATTTAATTAAACAAGTCACGGTTTATGTGATTGATAAAGTGGTGAATTATAATGAAGCCCCAAAAATATCGCTATTTATTCCTGACAATCATTAGTTGCATGCTTTTAAATATGTTTTTATTTGCCGTCGCGGCGCAGGCGCAGGATAAAAACCCGCCCGCGCAGTCGGAAGCTTCCGATAAAAGCGGCGCCGTGGCCCTCAACGAGGCCGCCCTGAAATTGGCCGCCGCGCGCGACTATCAGGCCGCGATAGAGAAACTCGAAGAAGCTTCCGCTATGGACCCTTCTAATAAAACTATCAAAAACAACCTCGCCCTGGTTATAAACAGCTACGCGGTTTCCGTTTCCAAATCAGATCCGCGTACCGCCACCGAGCTATACGAAAAAGGCACCGGGCTCGAAGACGCGCCGTACAACGTTTTTATGAATTACGGAGTTTTTCTTTCCAACCAGGCCCGCTACGAAGAGGCCGGCAATATGCTCGATAAAGCGCTTAACATGGGCAATTTCGAAAAAGGCGACGAGCTCAATATACGCGTGAACCTCGGCATGGTTTACTTTAAACGCGGCTTTTTCGACGAGGCTATCGTCGTTTTAGACCCGGCCGCCGAAAAGTTTAAAAGCGCCGAAGCATACTATCTCAAAGGAAGAATAAATTACACCCAGGGCAAATTCGACGAGGCCGTCGAAAACCTCGAGGCTTCCGTTAAATACGGAAAAAAAGGCGAGTACGCCAGGGCCGCGGCCGAACTTCTCGCGAAGGTTAAAAAAGAGGCGAAGGTCGAGTCTAATTTTCAAACCCAGAGCCTTTATCACTTTAAAATCCAGTTCGACGGAGAGAAAAGAAACGACGTCAAGGTAGATAAGGTGTCGCAGTTTTTAGAAGAGGCTTATAACGAAGTCGGATCTTATTTCAATCATTATCCCGAGGCGCCCACGCAGGTTATCATTTATTCAAAAAGCCAGTTCAAACAGGCTTCCGATTCGCCGGTCTGGGTGGCCGGACTTTACGACGGCAAAATAAGGCTTCCGCTCAACGACGTTCTTACCAATGCGGACGAACTGAAGAAATTAATACTTCACGAATATACCCATGCGGTAATATTCAACCTTTCGCGAGGTTACTGCCCCGTATGGCTTAACGAAGGCTTCGCCCAGACGCTCGAAGGCGAAGGAGTAACCGAAAAGCAAACCGCTAATCTTAAAAAACAGCTTTCAAAAAAACAGATATTCGACATGAAAAGCCTCGAAGGCTCTTTTATGGGGATATCGCCGGAATCTTCGGTAGTGCTTGCTTACGATCAGTCGCTCAGCTTCACCGCTTTTTTAATTGAAAAAATAGGGCAGTCGCAGATCGTTGAAATACTGCCCGAATTCTCGCATGGAAAAACCATGGCGCAGATATTTACGGAAAATTTTTATACTTCATATGAAAAGCTCCAGACCGAATGGCTTGAAAATATCGCTAAATAAGCTTTACAGCGCAAAAAAATATATCGAGAGGATTGGTTTATATCAGTTACAGCTATAATTGCGAATCGGTTATAATCGAAAAATTAAAATTGGGCGGCGCGCCCGTTTTGCTGGCTTATAAAGACGGCAAAAAGGCCGCGTCTAAAAACGGTGTGATAATATTTTATCACGGCCTCGGCGTATGCAAAGAAGAAAATGAAAAAGAACTCGTCACTTTCGCTAATGCCGGCATGCTGGCCGTGGGAGTCGATAATTACGGACACGGCGAAAGAAGATACCCGGATTTCGAAACGCGTTTCGTTTACGGATCAAAAAGATTCGATGAAGAACTGTTTTTCGCCATAGATAAATCGGCCGATGAAATAAGCCTTATCATAGACGAACTTATATCCTGCCACGGAATATTTGCCAATAAAATAGGCGTTTGCGGAATATCCATGGGCGGACATATCGCTTACGCGGCCGCGCTTCGCGATAAACGCATAAAGGCCGCCGCGCCCGTGCTTGGAACTCCACGCTGGAAAGCGCTTACCGATAAGTCTCCCTCTGCGAAGGCCGGCGATTTTTTTCCGTGCGCCATCCTTTCGCAAAATGGCGGCGCCGACGACGTGGTTCCGCCCGACGGCGCGCGCGAATTCCACGCCGAACTACAGAAATATTATTCGGTCATCCCGGAACGCCAGATGTATATCGAATTCGACGGAGCGGGACATTCGGTGCCCGAACAGGATTGGTATATGCTGTGGGACAACGTTTTAAGCTGGTTCGACAGGTTCCTTATAAGCGAATAAATACGAAAAATTAAAATGAAAGAGGCCGCCGCGGATTATTATCCGGAGGCCTCTTTTAATAAGCTATAACTTATTCACTATATTTGAAATATAAGCTGGCGCTTCATTCTACGATATACACTTTCAGGTCGAAATTAATCTGTTTTACGGGTGATTTAAGATTTTTTTGATAAGGGAAGGCGAGAGGCCAAAGGCCCCTCCCTTCCCTTAAAATCCCTTCCAACCCCCGAATCGCCTGACGCTTTATTTTTGTTAAGTACCGGCTTTTATGCTGTGCCTTTAATCCGGGTTGCTATTTTCGGCAACTGTCTCAAATTTCTTCACTGCCTTTCGTTCATTTGCAGACGCGCGCACGCGCGCGTCTGCGCAGCAATAATGGCTTGATGGTGAGTCGGCATCAGTGTTTTATGTTAGGCGTTCTGGTAAATCAACTTTCATATAACCACTAACAACTCAAGCATTTTTTATTTTATATGTAGAGCTCGCAGGGCGAGCCTCAGCCTCAACTATTCACTATTCTCTGTCCACTATCCACTAATAAATTTCCCGCAGGGATTTTTGAACGAGTCCTGGAAAAAAATGTCTGGAGCTCAACAAAACACGATGATTTTAAAATAAAAAGAAAAAAATAAAAAAAGCTTGACATAAAAAACGAGCTGTGTTATAATAATTTCACAACACAAAACGAGCGTACATTTTA
>MWBZ01000028.1 GCA_002069765.1 bacterium ADurb.Bin243 | reverse complement strand
CTGCATTAGGGCCTCCGTGCCCCGACCTCACGCCCCTCCTGGGCTCCGGCGCTTCCGCTACACCCCTCAAAAATTATTCTGGCCCCTGCTACGAGCTTAAAAGCAATTTAAACAATGGTTTTTAACCTGAAAGCATTTTTATAGGCTGATTAAATAAAAAGCGGTTATTTGTTGAGGGGAGTTATTAGTGATTGTGTGCAAGTTGATTAACCAAAAGGTATACTATAAAACCCTTAGGTTGACTTACCAGCAAGCCATTATTGCTGCGCAGACGCGCGCGTGCGCGCGTCTGCAAATGAACGAAAGGCAGTGAAGAAATTTGAGGCAGTCGCCGAAAATAGCATAACTGAATTAAAGCCGCGGCAGAAAAGCCGGCAATTGACAATAATAAAGCGTCAGGCTAATCAGGGGTTGGAAGGGATTATCGAGTAGGAGGCTGGCCATTAATTGACCAGCCGTCCTCTCACACCACCGGACAAGCCGTTCGGCATCCGGCGGTTCGTTAGAGGCTCCGGAGTTTTAAATAATATTTTTCGATGTTAATCAGGCCTAATTCCTCAATGCGCTTATTGGTAACGGTTGTACTAAGTATTGGGCTTCCGGCTGTCCGCCAGTATCCTTTTCTAGTATTAGCATGTTCGCGGGCCTTTCCGGCCTCCAAACCCAATTTCTTGAGATTTTCTTTCCGGGCCGACGGCTTCTTCCACGCTTTCCACAGACACATTCGTATTCGCCTTCTGAGCCATTCTTCGATTTCTTTGAGCATGTTATTCATATCGGCGAGTATATAGTAATTAAGCCAGCCTATCAGATATTGGTTCAGGCCCTCAATGCGCTTTGCCATACTTTTCCCGTTGCTTCTGGATGTCAACTCTTTTAGTTTCGCTCTCAATCTTTCTTTGGATTTAGCTGATATCGCTATACCTATGCCGCCTTTTTTGTAGTAGTTTGTAAAGCCAAGAAATTTCCGTTTCATCGGTCTATCTACCGCGCTCTTTTCAGTATTTATTTTAAGTCTGAGCCGCGTTTCGATAAATTCCTTTATGCTCTCCATAACTCTCTTTCCGGCGCGTTTGCTTTTGATATAGATATTGCAATCGTCTGCGTAACGACAGAATTTGTGGCCTCTACCTTCAAGTTCCTTGTCCAGAACATCTAACATAATATTGGCTAATAACGGGCTTAACGGGCCGCCCTGAGGCGTTCCCACCTCGGTCGCCGTCACAACGCCGTTTATCATCACTCCGGATTCCAGATATTTCCTTATTAGCCTTAACGTTGCTTTGTCGGAAATATCTTTGCTCAAAAGCGCCATTAAAATATCATGATTAACCCGGTCGAAGAACTTTTCAATGTCTATATCAACAACCCATTTATAGCCGTTTTCTATGTACTCGCGGGCCTGCTTAACCGCTTGATGTGCGTTTCTGCCCGGCCTGAATCCATAACTGCTATCAGAAAATTTCTTCTCGTAAATGGGCGTTAATATTTGTGCCATCGCCTGCTGGATTAGTCGATCTAAAAGAGTCGGGATTCCGAGGTTCCTCTTGCCGCCGTCAGCTTTGGGTATTTCTACCCGTCTGACGGCATTCGGCCGATAGGTTTCTTCGACAAGTTTCTTCTTGATATCCGCCCAATTAAGGATCAAATATTCTTTGAAGTCTCGATACGTAACCTTATCAACCCCAGCCGCGCCTTTGTTGTTCATTACTCTTTTAAGAGCGGCGTTGAGGTTCTCTCTGGATAGGATTTGATTAAACAGGGTATTATTTAATTGTCCGATTATGTTTCCGTCGGTTCGTGCCGGGACAATGCTACGCGCTTTGCGGGTATCTGGAGATTCCATCTCCGCCGCTCCCGAATAGCCTTTGTTATTCAAAGTTTTCTGCGGTCTTTGCATTGCTCTCGAACTCCTTGACTTCTCATAACCCTAACGTTCAGCCCTTCGCAAAAAAAAAACTTTCCTGCTACTATGGCCTCTGCTGACTTCTGCCCGCTCAATCCGCCATCACTGGCGGGGTTGCCCTTTTGGGCGTTTCGGGTAGATCTCCCCGGGTAAGAGCGATAACTTTCATCCCATCTACCCGTCACATATACCCTATAGACCTCGGATAGCATCGGGCTTTGTTTTGTTAAGCAAACTCACCCAGTCTAATTCGGCCTTATATGTGCTTCGTGTTCCTCGGGCCGGAACTTTGCCTGCGGCTTCCTTCAGATTCCACCTCGCGATGGACACCCTTGCCGTTCGGCTAATGGTCGCTGCTATCAACCCCATAGCGGACTTGCACCGCCAAGTTATCGCCCATGCCGGGCGCACTTAAGGGAAGGGAGGGGCCTTTGGCCTCTCGCCTTCCCTTATCAAAAAGAGATTTTTTTAAGTAATTAATCAAACAAATAAATTAACCAGTCTAAATGAAAAAGCAAAAAGCGGCGGCGGCGAGTTATATAAAGCATAAAGGTCGATAACCGCGATTACGATTTATCAACTTCATAATACGTTGACTATTTCGGGTTTTTATTATAAAATTAAATAAAGGTTCGTTAATTTTATAATATGAGGTGCGGCATGCAAAAAACTTATTTTATCATTTCGTTTTTTATCGCGGTTGGCTTGCTGTTTATATTTCCGGGCGTTTCGACGGCCCAGAAAGAAGAAAAAGCGCTCGAGAAGGTTTTAAGTTCTAAAAATTTAAAGCAGATTTATGAAATACGCGCTTTGAAGATAAGGTCCATCAGCGAGAAAAACTTTTCATCCGACGGCAGTGGCGGCATATCGGCGATTCACGACAATGAAAATATATCGGCGTACGACGCTTCAGGAAATTTAATAGAAAACGAAATTATCAGCTACGACCGCTCTCTAAAAAAACACATGCCGGTTCAAAAGTGGCGCGCGTCGCTCAATCCTGCCGGCCTTTCCGAAACGGAATCGCTTTATTACTACGATGAAAAGCAGGGCGGCTATGTAGAATCCAAAAAATGGACTTATGAATATGGTCCCGGCGGCAATCTTTTGATTCAAACTCTTATCGACGCGCCTTCAGGCGAACTCATCGAAAAAACCGTCAATAAGTTCGACGAGAAAAACAACAAAATCGAAAGCGCTTATTATAAAGGCGCAAAGTTATACAGCACGACATTTTACAAATACGACGAAAATAAAAACGAGCTTGAAAGCCTTAAGACGGGGCCGGACGGAAAAATCATCGAAAAAATCGCGAATTCCTACGATCAGGCCGGTTTGAAAGCTGATACTTCGTTTTACAGAGGCCCAGACTGCGTTATAGAAAGAAAAACGACATATAACCGTTTCGCCTGCGAGCTCGACATAGAAAAATACAGCGGCGGTGTCCTTTCGAGCACCATACATAACGCCTATGACGATTCCGGCAATAAAACCGAAGAAACCGAAATAACGGCGGGCGGCAAAAGGCTTTATCTTGAGACCTATTCTTACGATCAGCTTAACAATTTAATTGGCAAAACGCGTTACGATTCGGCGAACCGGATCGAATACAGGGAAGCTTATAAATACGACGAGTTGAACAGGAAAATAAACGAGTATTATTACGGCGCCGGCGGCTCGGAGCTTGTAAAAAGCGTAGCGAACAAATTCAACGATCTAAGAAAGATCGAAGAGGCTAGCGTGTCGGACGGCGGGCAAAAGCCCGTGTTGAAAACGACATTCACTTACGAATACAATCAATAAACTTCGATATAATAATTTTTAAGGTAATTGAGTTTTTTATCGCCCCGCCGTAATCTTGAAACCGGCGGCCGCGCCTGATTCCCGTACGGCTTCATGAAGCATTAGCGCGAAATCGCGGCGGTCATACTCGGCCATATTGCATAAAGCGAGTATGACGGAGTTTTTAGAAACTATTTTCAGCGCGGCGTCGACGAGGCGCCGGTAGTCTTTTCCGGCGCTGAAAACCTTTCCGGCGAGGCGGGCCGCAAAAGGCGGCGGGTCGAGGATGACCAGATCGAATTTTTTATTTTTTTTAGCGCAAAAATTCATATACTCCAGCGCGTCAAAATCCAATACTTTTTGAGCGAATTCTCCGAAGCCATTAAGCTCGAGATTTCTTCGGGCCCAGCGGTTGTATGCCGGGCTTATATCAACGCTGGTGACTTCGCCGGCGCCGCCCGAAGCGGCCACTACGGATAAAACCCCGGTATAGGAGAAAAGATTGAGCGTTTTTTTGCCCGCCGCCATTTTAAAAAGTATATCGCGGTTGGCGCGGTTATCAATAAAAAAGCCTGTGTTCTGGCCGTGGTCGTAGCTGCATAAAAATTCGGCCGAGCGTTCCCGGACGGTAAAAAATTCATCCATTTTCGCGCCGTAGATATGGTTATAATTTTGGGGCGCGCCGGGCGATTTGAATCTGTACAATTCGTAAACGGAAGTGACGGGGAGTTTTGACACGAGCGCGTCGATTATCTTTTCTTTTTTAGCTAAAGCCGATTCGAGGTACCATGAAACGGCGGCGGAATCGTTGTAAATATCTATTACGAGCCCTTTCAAGCCGTCGTAATCCGAATTAAAAAGCCTGTAAGCGGCGAGCGGCATAATGGGTATGCGTTTTTCGTGCGCGGCCGCCAGGAGCGAGCGGATATCCGGCTCGGTCTTAGCCGAAACTCGCGGATTAGTTTTAACGCTGTTAATTTTATTATCGCGAAACCGTCGTTTCAAGGCAATCCTTTCAGGGCCGCGGCAGAAAAAATCCGCGGGCTATTTAGATATGAAAACGGCGACGCTGCGTCCGTTGATGTTGACTGCAGGGGTTTTAACTTCTTCGGCGGCCGCTTCGTCGATAAGATCGAACGGCGGCTGCTGGAAAGTATCGATGACCCTATACCATCCGCGTCCGTTGATAAGCGGCATTTGAAATTCCAGCGGCTCCCAGTACATATTCATAATTACGTGAATGTCGCATCCGTTGTCGGGCGCGCCAAGAGTGAACGCCAGGGCCCGCGACGCCAGGTCGTCGAAGCCGGGTTTGCCGATTTCGCAAGCATGCCAGCATACGTCGCGAAGGCCGCGCGAATTGGTGAATCCCTTAAAATATTCCCTGCGGCGCAGTATGGAATGTTTTTTTCTGAAAGCGGCCAGGCCGGTGAAAAATTTAAGCAGACCGGAATTTTTATTTACAAGAGTCCAGTCGAACCAGCTGGTTTCGTTATTCTGGCAGTATGCGTTATTGTTTCCGTTCTGGGTGCGCCGCACTTCGTCGCCGCTCAGTATAAGCGGAACGCCCTGCGAAACGAATAAAATAACGGCGAAGTTCTTTATCTGGCGGAGTCTTAGGCTCTCGACGCCGTCGATATCGCAGGCGCCTTCAATGCTGCAATTCCAGCTGTAGTTGTTTACGGGTCCGTCGTGGTTGTCTTCGCCGTTTTCGTAATTGTGTTTCTGGTTATAGCTGACAAGGTCGTTAAGAGTGAAACCTTCGTGGCAGGTAACGTAATTAATAATGTTCTCGGGTCTGTATCCTGCTTTTTCAAAAAGATCGGCGCTTCCGGAGATTCTGGAAGCGACCCTGGCGGTAACGCCGGCTTCGCCCTTGACGAACTTTCTGATATCGGTTTTATAATCGGCGTTAAGCACGGCCCAGCGGTCCGAGGGCAGGTTGTGGCGCACGTCGTATCTGGCCGGGTCGAGATTTTTAATAAAAAACTTCGAATTTAAGAGTTTTTGCGAATACTGCATATCCCAGAATATGGGGGAATAATTATAGGGCCGGTTATTTTCATCGCTCATAAAAACGGAAGCCTCGTCGAAGCGGAAACCGTCCACGTGCATTTTATCGGCCCAGAACTCCAGGCAATCGACGATCAAGCGTCTGACGGCGGGATGCGAGCAGTTAAGCGTATTGCCGCATGCGATGGAATCGTCGTAACGGGCGGGATCGTTTTTATCGGCCCTGTAATAGACGGCGTTGTCGAGGCCCTTAAAAGAAAAGACGGGGCCGCGTTCATCGCCTTCGTCGCTGTGATTGAGGGAAACGTCGATGATCACTTCTATATCCGCGGCATGAAGGGCTTTTACCATATCGCGGAACTCCTTGAGATGGTTGTTTCCTTCGCTATATACCGTATATGACGCGTGCGGGGCGAAGAAAGCCGAGCTGCTATAGCCCCAGTAGTTAGTGAGCGGAACTCCGCCCGGCGAATATCTAAGGGCGGTCCGGTCATCGAACTGCATTACGGGAAGCATAACCACGGCGTTTACGCCAAGCCTTTTGAGGTAATCTATTTTTTCGATGAGAGAGATAAAAGTTCCGGGATGGGCGGTGTGCGAGGTAGGCGACTTAGTGAAGCCCGCCGGATGAAGCTCGTAAATAACGAGTTCGTTTTTAGCGTGTAACGGCCTTTTTTCGTTCTCCCAATCGTAGTCGTCTTCGTCGAGGACGATAGAGCGCATGGATTTATAAAGATTATCGCCGGGGCCGAGGGCGCTTTCGCGCTGCCAGCGTTTCATTGAAACGGCGCGCGAATAAGGGTCTATAAGTATCTTCTCGAAATCGAAACGTTGGCCGGCGGCGGAGTTCTGAGGCCCCGCGGCGCGGTATGCGTAATAGATTCCTGCGCCGATTCCGGGGACGAAGATATGCCAGTAGAAAGCCGTCCTGTTGGTAAAAGCGTCGAGCGTAATAACGGCGAAAGGTTTGACGTCTGATTGCGAATGAAAAAGCAGCAGTTGGATCTTTTCGGCGTTCTGAGAAAAAACTGAAAAGTTGACGCCGTCGGGCCGAACGCTGGCTCCCGGGGGAAAAGGCGAACCGGGCGAAGTTTTTAATTTATTATCCATGCTATACCTGCCTTAAATGATCGGGTAATTTTTTAAAAGGAGCGTCAGGCCGAATAAGGATAAATGTTCAGCTGTGAAGACTTAACGAAAGTCCCGCGGTAAAGCGTTTTAGTTCCGTTTAAAACCTCTATGACGGCCAGCGAAGCCTTATCGTGCGAAACGTAAATTTCATATGAAACCGGAAATATCATGGGGGCGCCTTCTTTTCTTTCGGTCTGTTTCTGGAAATCATCGCGCAGAATCAGCTGCCACGAAGAGGCGTCGAATTCTGAGGCGTCCGCGCCCGAGTCCATGACGGCGATCTTATGTTCTTTTTTATCGTACCACAGGTACCTGCGGCCGTTCTTGAATTCGATTTCATACATCAGGTATGAAAGAACTGGATTGGATATATTGGACCTGGCGGTGACCGTGTAATCCACATCGAGATATTCGACGATCGAATCGTAGGCTAAATAGATGATATCGTTCTTATCGCTAATGCCCATAAAAGAATCCGCTCCTTTTTTCAAAATAGTTCGAGTAGCGCTCGAACATTTTCTTCTGCTCATATTTTACGCATAAAGCATGGAATTTGTCAATATCCGGCTCAAATTTACGGTAATTTTCTATATCCACTTCCACGGCGCCGTCGCAGTCGATAAGCGCGAGTTTATAGGACAGGTAAGCGGCCTCGCGACCGGCGGCGAGCAGTTCTTTTTTTCTGCCGGTTATCATATCGAGATTATCATAAATTTCATCCAGGCTTTTGAACTTTGAAATAAGTTCTTCGGCGGCTTTGGGTCCGATGCCTTTAACGCCGGGAATGTTATCTGAAGCGTCTCCGACGAGAGATTTGTATAAGACCACTTCCTGCGGCTTTATTTTATATTCTTTTTTCAAGGCTTCCGCGTCGTATTCGACTATTTCGGAAATGCCTTTTTTAAGGGAGACCATGCGTACGCGCTCGGAAATAAGTTGAAACAGGTCGCGGTCGGAAGAAATGATTTTAACGAAGTATCCTTCCGCGGAGGCTTTTTTAGCCACCGTGCCTATAATGTCGTCGGCCTCGAGGCCGGCCATGGCAAGTCTTGGTATGCTGAGCGCGTCGATGAATTCGAATATTACGTCGAACTGCGGGACGAGTTCGGCGGGGCATTCGGGGCGGTTGGCCTTATAGCCTTCGTAAATATCGGCGCGGAAAGTCTTTTCGCCTGTATCATGCGCGCACAGGGTATAAACGGGTTCATAGTCGTTCAATATTTTATGAAGCATATTCAAAAATCCGTATATAGCGGAAACGTTCATGTGATAGGAGGTCGTCATGGGCTTTTGCGCGAAGGCGAAAAAAGCCTTGAAAATAAGGTTATAAGTATCGATTAAATAAACGGTTTTGAGGTTATCCATCGCCAGGGCCATCTGCAAATACTCCTTAATTTTAAAACGCCAGGCCGCAAAAAGCGGTCAGTAAATCAGCCTGTAAGCCTGTCTTGCGCCGGCCGGCGGCCTGGCTATCTTTTCAAATTCGAGTCCGACGGGAAGCGGCGAAATTTTATCTACGACGGCCTGTGTGACGAGTATCTCGTAAGCGCGGGCCATATCTTCGCCGAGTTTGCTCGCGGCGTTGACTTCGGCGCCGAAAACGTCGCTGTCGCCTATTTTAAGCACCCTACCGAACCCGATTCCCACGCATAAAAGGATTTTTTCCTCATCGCTCTGGGTTTCGTTGTACTTTTTAAGGACTCCCTGCATCTCCAGCGCGCACCGGACGGCTTTATTCACATTTCTGAATATTACGAGCAGGCTGTCGCCTTCGACTTTGAGAAGGATGCCGTCGAAATTTTCTATAAGCGGGAGCAGGAGCCTTTCTGACTCGTAAATAGTCTGTAAAAAATGTATGATCCCGAACTTTTCCACGCCTCGTGAAAAGCCGGAAAGGTCGGTGAACATAACGGCCCATTCCTCGCCGAACAAATCCCATATTCTTTCGTCGATGAGCTTTTTATCTGCGCCCGGTTTCAGCCGTTCGCGCATGAGCTTATTAAGCCTGTCCGCGGAGGCGCTCGTATTAGCGTTTACTTTGCCAAGACTCATAGTATCTCCTGATATTAAAAATTTAAAAAGACATAATAAAATTAAAGCGAAAAATTTTCGCCCAGATATATTTTACGGGCCTCTTCGGAATTGGCTATATCGTCGGGGCGGCCGGCAATGAGTATTTTTCCGTTATTCATAACGTAGGCGCGGTCGGTAATCTGCAGGGTTTCTCTAACCGAATGGTCGGTAATCAGAACGCCGAGCCCGCGTTCTTTTAATTTTTTCACTATCTGCTGGATGTCGAGCACCGCTATCGGATCGACGCCGGCGAAAGGTTCGTCGAGCAGGATAAAGGACGGGTCGGTCGTCAGCGCCCTGGCTATTTCAACGCGGCGCCGCTCGCCGCCTGAGAGGGCGTATCCGTAGCTTCTGGCGATCTTGGTAATGTTGAGGTCGTGCAGAAGCTTTTCGCACTTTTCTTTCTGCTCGGCCGGCGTGAGCGGCGTAAATTCGAGTATAGCCATTATATTTTCCTCGACGGTGAGTTTTCTGAAAACCGAAGGCTCCTGCGCGAGATATCCGATCGCCTGCCGGGCGCGCTTATACATGGGATCGTAGGTTATGTCCTGGCCGCTGAGCAGAATGCGGCCTTCATCGGGCATAACAAGGCCGACGACCATGTAAAAAGTTGTGGTCTTTCCGGCTCCGTTAGGCCCCAGAAGTCCTACTATTTCGCCTTTGAGCACTTCGAGGGAAACGTTATCGACTACCCTTCTTTTGGAGTATGTTTTTAAAGCGTTAACTACGGCCAAACTTTCCATTACCTGTTTCTCACCTTCACGTCGCTTACTTTGCCGCTTGGATTTATTTTTATTCTAACGTTGGCGTCCGGATCGCGCGGCTTGCCGGTTTGCGGTTCCGCGGGCGCCGGCGCGGTTTCAGGCGCCTTGCGCGGCCTTCTGATCAGATTTTCGCCGGTAACGGCGGGGCTTTTAACCGCCGTCTCGTCGGTGGCGCCTCCAGACCGCGTTGCGATACCGACTTCGGAGGTATTTTTGACGGCCACTTCGGAAGTTGCGCCGAGCGCCACTTCAGCCGTAGAATCTGCTTTTTTGCGTTTAAGGCGCACGGGCGCGGTATCTTTTTCGATTTCAGGCAGTGTCTTTTCGTCTTTGCTTGTCTGAAAAAATTTTATTTTCGGCGCTTTTATGAGAATCCTTTCGGTCGAAGCGAAATAAGTGATCTTGTCGCCGACTATGTCGTTGTCTTCCTGGCCTTTGCCGCGGCGCTGTATGGCGTGTGCGTTGCCTTCTATATCGAGCCGGTCTTCCCTTTCGTAATATGTGGCGGTGTCGCCGTAGGCGGTAATATCTTTTGAAGTGAGAACTACGTCCTGTTTGGCGACCATTTTGCCTTCTTCGGTGAAAATATCCATGATCTGGGATTCGATTTTGGAATTGATTTCGACCCCTTCGGTGCCTTCCTGGCCGAGGTAAGGAAATTGCACGAGCGACGCGTCGCCTTTAGCGACTATATGAGTGCTGTTTTCGAGCGCCTCTATCTCGTTGGCTTCGAGTATTATCTTGTCTTTGTTGGATATCTTCTTTTTGGATTCCTTTCCTTCGCTTTCCCCTGCGGCCGTTTTTTCTCCGCCGGCGTCTTTATCGTCCTTGCCGTCTTTGCCTTCAGCGGCCTGGCCGCTTTCGCCGGCCGCGGTTTTTTCGGAAGCGTCTCCGCCGGAGCTTTCGGGTTTATTTTCATCGGAAGGCAAAACGCGTTTTTTCTTATCGACTATCTGTATAAGCCTGGGCTTTATGTTGGCCAGCGTGCGGTCTTCTTTTGCAAGGTGTTTTACGTATCCGGAAGTAAGTGTGTATTTGCTGGTTTCGACCTTGACGTTGCCGAAAGCTTCGGTTACTTCGCTGGTTTCATCATATATGCCTCTGTCGGCGTAAAGGATCATATCTTTTTTCAGGACGCGCAGGTTATCGGTTACCTGATAACGGCCGTCGGTAAGAATTTCAAGGCGGTTACCCGTTATGTGAGTGACTGCGCCCTCTTTTTCTTTTTCCTTCGGCTGTATAAAAGCGGTAACGTTATTGAGCACTTCCATGCGTTCGGTCTTCATGAAGTAGATTATGCGTTCGCCGTGGACTTCGTTGGGCGTCTGGTCGAGGCTTTTAGCAACAGGATTGCCTATC
Source organism: bacterium ADurb.Bin243 (assembly GCA_002069765.1). GTDB lineage: Bacteria > Muiribacteriota > UBA9980 > UBA9980 > UBA9980 > UBA9980. The sequence continues at coordinate 32,750 of MWBZ01000028.1, read as the reverse complement.
AGCACGGCCTTTTCTTCTTTTTCGTAGTAAAAAGCGCGCTCCGAAGTAGCCTTGAAATTATTTCCGTCAACTACAACGCCTCCCGAAAAAAGCGAATAATTTTCTTTCATATGCGAATCGACTCGCTGGCACTTCATTTTAAACTTGGCGTCGAGTATTTCCACGTTGGTAAAAGCCCTTACTATCCCGGTTTTTTCGTTATACGTGCCGCGCTCGCAGACGATGGTGCGGCTGCCCTGATATACGTGGACGTTGCCGGTTATCACATAAGTGCCGTCGGACTCCATTTCAAAAAGATCGCCCGTTATCTCGATGGCCTGCTTTTTTTTGCCCGCCGCCGCCGTTTTTGCCTTTTCCGCTTCCGGCCCCGAAGTTTTTTCGGCGGCGCCGGCTTTTTCGGCCTGCTGCGCGTAAACTTCAAAACGAAGGCTGGATTGCGGCGAAATTTGAAGAACGAAAATCGCGGCCAGAAGCAGCGAAGCTAAAATCAAAAATATTTTTATCGCCCTTTTTTCTTTCATGTTCAAGCTATTCCTCATATATTTTTATCCTGACGTTACCCGCGATCCGGGCTTTTTTTTCTTTGAACCTTTCTTCGAGGCTATTGCCGGCTATCTCCATTTTCGGCCTGACTATCTTGACCGGATTTCGGGCTATCAGCACCTGGTTTTCGTAGTAATATTCGAGCGAGTCGGTGTACATGTTGTCTTCGAGAAATTTTTTAGGCCTGCCGCGCTCGAAAAAATCGGTCTTTTCGCCCGCCGGCAGAGCCGCGTTTTTTTCTCCGGCTTCCGCCGTAACTTCGGAGGTATCCGGATAAATGGATTTGACATGGACGTTGCCCGAAAAATTAATGATTTTCAAATTGGCGTCGTGCACGGCTTCTTTAGAGGTTATCAACTGCACGGAATCGGACGCCGGGTCGGTCGTGAATTTAATGTTGGTAAAATAGTTCTTATTGTAGCTTTCATCCTTAATGAGCTTGTCGGCGCTGAGCATCCACTCGACTTTATTTTCGGTCTTTTTGACGAAATCGATAGTGAAAAGCTCGATGGCCGACCCGCGCCGTTCGGCGAACATTCCGGATGTATTATAAACGTCGTAAAGCCATAAAAAAACAAAAAACATTAAAGCGTAATAAAAATAATGGCGGCGTTCCAGAAAAAATTCGGCGTAAGGATAGTACTTATGATTTTTATAATCCACGCGGCCGAATTTAAAAAATACTATAAGCGCGACAGTTTTGTCTATTGTTTTTTTTATGATTTTTTTAAGCTTCTTTTTAAAAATTTTTATCGCCCGCTTACTTCAGGTTGCAGTATTTATTTATAGCTTCGGCGAGGACGCCCTTTTTTTCGAGTATAGCGTTTATAGCGTCGCGCACGGCGCCTTTTCCGCCTTCGAACTCGGTTATAAAATCGGCGATATCTTTAATTTCGCGCACCGCGTTAAGCGTGGCGATTTTAAGCCCCACGCGCCTCATTACCTTAAGATCGTTGAGATCGTCTCCTATATATGCGACCTGGTAATCTTTCAGTTTATATTTTTCAAGAAGTTCTTCCAGAGCGAGTTCCTTATCGACTACGTCCTGATAAATCTCGTTTATGCCGAGTTCTTTGGCTCTTTTGACGACAACAGACGACGAGCGGCCGGTAATTACGGCAGTCGTCATTCCTGAAAGGTGGGCCAGCTTGACGCCGACTCCGTCGTGCACCGAAAAAGCTTTGAGTTCCTCGCCGGACGAGCTCATGATAATGGAGCCGTCGGTTAAAACGCCGTCGACATCCATGGCTATAAGCTTAATGTTAGTAAATATAGACATATATTACCTCCATCGTTTTATTAGTTTTTTTAATCTTAACAAAACCCGCGCATGCCTTAATATATTTTAGCCTTCAAAAGGTCGTGCAGGTGTATTACGCCCATAAGTACGCCTTCGGCCGTTACCACGGGAAGCGTCGTAATTTTATGGGATTCCATTATATTTATGGCTTCTTCGCATAGCTTTTCGGGGCTTATCCTGCGTGGGTTCACCGTCATAACCTCGCCTATGCGGGCTTTGATCGAATCGGCCCCGAGCCTGCATAAAATCCTTCGCAGGTCGCCGTCGGTAAGTATTCCCAGAAGCGTGCCGCCGGCGCCGGTAATGAGTATAGTTCCGAGCTTTTTCTGCGACATGAGCGGAAGCGCTTCTATGAGAGGGGTATCGGCAGAAGCCAGGGGAAGCTGATCGCCGGTATGCATGAGATCGGCCACCGTTATCAGCAGCCGCCTGCCGAGAGAGCCGCCCGGATGAAGGGTGGCGAAATCGCGCGGCTTGAAATTTTTAAGCTTCGTAAGAACTATGGCAATAGCGTCGCCGATGGCTAATGTCATGGTGGTGGAAGTGGTCGGGGCCAGGTTGAACGGGCAGGCTTCGCTAGCGTAGACGAGCGGCAGTACGACGTCGCTGGTGCGGGCCAGTTCCGAATCGGAGTTATGCGTTATCGCGATTATCTTAGCGCCTATCCTTTTGGCGTATGGGATGATTTCTATAAGTTCGCGCGTTTTACCGCTGTTGCTGATCATCAGCAAAACGTCGTTCGGTTTTATCATGCCCAGATCGCCGTGCAGCGCTTCGGAGGCATGCATAAAGGCCGAAGGCGTGCCGAGCGAAGACAGCGTGGCCGCTATTTTTCGGCCTACCAGGCCGGATTTTCCCATTCCGACCACGATGAGCATTCCGCTGGAATTGTGTATCATCCTTACGGCCTGAAGATAGTTATCGCCGATATGCTCCTGAAGGCCGCTCAACGCGGCGCTTTCGTGAACTAAAATCGAGCGTATTTCGGATATGACGTCTATAAAAATGTCTTCCATAAAATCACTTCTTTACCGGGTTCTAAAAAAAAATTCTTATTATATAATTTATCGCGGGCGGCGGCGCTTATATTTTTTCGTAAATAGCCGCGCCGAGGTCGCCGATCTGGTCCATAAGCGAGCAAAAGAGCTTGAAATCGAGCATATTTGGCCCGTCGCAAAGCGCGGCGTCGGGGTTTTCGTGCACTTCGAGAAAGAGCCCGTCGATTCCCATTGCGTAAGCCGAACGCGCGTATGGCAGGACCAGTTCTCTCACTCCGCCTGAAGTTCCAGAGGACGCCGAAGGCATCTGAACGCAGTGCGTGGCGTCGAAGACGACGGGAAATCCGGTTTTTCTCATTATATAAAGCGCGCGCGGATCGAATACCAGGTTATTGTAACCGAATGCGAACCCGCGCTCCGTGAGGATTATTCGGGAGTTTCCGGCGTCGAGCACTTTGTCGGCTATATAACGAACGTCGCCGGGCGCGACGAACTGCCCTTTTTTTATATTGACGCACTTTCCGCTCGAAGCCACGTCTCTAATGAAATCGGTCTGCCGGCATAGAAAAGCCGGGATCTGGAGTATGTCGGCCACTTCGGCGGCGGGGGCCACGTGCGAGCTTTCATGCACATCCACGAGCACGGGCACCTGATAGGTCCTTTTGATCTCGTCTATCATCTTAAGGCCGTCTTTAAGGCCCGGACCGCGGTATCCCTTGAGGGAAGTGCGGTTCGCCTTGTCGTAAGACGTTTTAAACACATAACTAAAGCCGCGCTTCGCGGTTTCGCCTTTTAAAAAAGAGCAGGTTTTATGAAGCATATCTATATTTTCGATAACGCACGGGCCGGCGATCACGCAAAATTTTGAGTCGCCGCCTATAAAACTTTCACCGGCTATATTGATTTTTTTAGTATCTTTTAACAAAACAACTCTCCATTCCTGAAGTCTTTGTATTTTAATGAAGTTTAACGGCCCGGCAAACGAATTGATTCATTTGCCCGGCACAATATTTTACCAGATATCACAGCGAATTACAAGCGGCTTTTTTGACGGCGGCTTATTAAGAATTCACGCCCCGGACGGCTGAAGCTGAAATAGCTTCCAGCTCGCGGGCGATGGATATATAGCCTTCGCACGATATTTCTTCCGCGCGCGCCAGCTTTGAAATTCCGAGCTTTTCAAATATATGCGAAAAATCGGCTTTAAGGGAACGCGATTTTAAAAAAGCGAGAAATCCGGCGTCGTAACGGTTAATTTCGCCGACGCGCTCTATATTATTAGAAATCGCGCTGACGGCCACTTTACGCCTTTGATTGAACGCGGATTTTACTATCGCGAAAAATATTTCCTCATTAAACGCCGAGCCTGAAAAACGGTCGAAAGGTTCGAGTTTAACGAGTGCCGATTCCACTTCCGGTACCGGGTAAAAACATGTTCCGGGAACTTTTCTGACTATCGCGGCCTTTGATTTAAGGGCGCATGCGACGCTTAAAATGCCGTACTCTCCGCATCCCGGCTGCGCTGCGATTCTGTCGGCGACGTCGCGCTGAATTAAAAGGTAGATGCCGCTGAATTTTATATTGGAGTAAAGCAATTTTTCGATAATTTGAGACGTTATGTAATAGGGGATATTAGCGACGACCCTTACGGACGCGAAATCGATTTTATTTTCGGCCGCCGCGTCTGAAATTAATTTATGAAGATCGGCCTTTAAAAAATCCATCTGCTTGAAAGAAACGTTCAAGCCTTTGAAATATTTATCGTAAATTTTAAAAAGGTTAATATCGGTTTCAAAAGCTATAACGTAACGGGCGCGCGAGCAAAGCCTGGCCGTTAAATTGCCGGGGCCGGAACCGATTTCGATAACCAGCTCTTCGCCGCCTATCTGCGCGGAATCGGCGATTTTATCGAGCGCGTTATTATCGATAAGAAAGCACTGCCCGTACTTTTTGTCGGCGCTGATATTGAATTCTTTTATGATATTAATAACTGAAGAAGGATATGTCATCTGCATTTATTTCTTTACCTCGAGCGGCCGCGGGCCGGAGGCGGAAAAAATTGAGGATACTATTGCAGTTTTTCTTCGGTGACGCTGATATCTTCAGGCGATACGACGTTGCCGTCGCGCAGCCTGAGTATCTTTACCCTGACGCGGTTTCCGGCCTGGGTGAAATTAACCGTCACTTCATCATTTTGAGAAAGCTCTTTACCCGACTTTGCCGGACGGCCGTTGACGAGCACGAAGCCGTCGTCGCAGGCCTGCTGGGCGAGCGTGCGCCTCTTGATTATTCTATAAAGTTTTAAAAATTTATCCAGACGCATTAAAACCGTCCTTTTTTATTTTCCGGATAATATTAGAGGCACGGCATGCCGTGCCTCTAATACCTGCCGTTTTTTATTTTTGATTATTCATACTTGGTGAGCAATTCGAAATTTTCTTTCTTATAGCCCACGTCGAGCGAATTGCGAAGTTCGCTCATGTATTCTTTGTAGATTTCGTTTTCTTTAGGCGAAGCAAGTATCTGTTTGATTTCTTCGCGTTTTTCTTCTAGAGAAGCGGTTTTTGCGGCTTCTTTTTCAGTCACCTGTATTATGTTGTAGCCGGCCGGCGTTTTGAATACGCTCGAAACCGCGCCGATACCGAGGCTGAACGCCGCGTTTTCGAGGGCCTGGTTGACCTGGCCGCGGGTTATAAAGCCCATATCTCCGCCTTTGGTTTTGGTAGCCAGATCTTTAGAGAACTGGGTGGCAAGCTCGGCGAAATCTTTTTTGTTTTTGGTCAATTCGGTATGTATTTTTTCTGCTTCGGCTTCGGTCGGGACAACTATGATTCTGACTTTAGCGCGTTCCTGCGTGGTATATTCGGATTTATGCTGTTCGTAATATGTTTTGATTTCTTCGTCGGTAACCAGCGCGCTTCTGGAAAGCGTTTCTTTAATTTTATCTTTTACTTCGCCGAGTTCTTTATAGCTGTCGGTTATTCTATCTTTGACTTTAAATACATGGAAGCCGAAAGACGATTTGATTACATCTGAATACGCGCCTTTTTCAAGTTCGAATACCGCTTCTTCAATGGCGGGATCGATCATGGTGCCCCAGGGCATGCTGACTTCGCCTTTATATTTATCGGCGGCCGATTTGTCTTTAAAACCTTCGCCTTTAACGATAAGGCCGATTTCTCCGGCTTTATCTTTGGTAACGCCTTCTGAAACGCTTTTTGCCAGCGCGCCGAAATCTTCGCCTTTAACGGCTTTTTCTCTGGCGTCGGTAAGCGTTTTCTTTATTAACTCTTCGGTTTTCTGGCTTATGTAAGCGGCTTTAAGAGCGTCTTTAGCGTCTTCGAAAGATTTAAACGAAGGTTCGTATATCTTTTCGGCTTTTAATATAACCGCGGCCCATGGAAGTTTTATAACTTCGCTGCACTGGCCTTCGAAAGTGAGTTTAGCGAGAGCCGAGGTAACTTCGGCGGGTATTTCGTCTTCGGCTTTTTGAATTATTTCGCCGGCTAATTTTGATTTGTCGTAATTTTTAGGAAGTTCTCCGAGATATATTTTTCCGCAAACTTCGCCTGATTTTGCCGAAGGTCCGTCGGAATATTTAGCCTGGATCTCTTCGAACTTGAAGCCGCCTTTTGTAAGCTTGGAGTAAACTTCGTTCATTATTTCGTCTACTTTAACTTTAGCCGCGTCTTTTTTGAATTCTTCGATAACTTCGGCTTTGCATTCTTCGTAAGGTTTGAGCCTGGAATCTACTTTGTTAGAGGCCATTACAACGTGGAAGCCGAGAGGGGTTTTTATCACTTCTGAAGGCGTCGTGTCGCTATTGAGAGCGAAAGCCGTGTATAATATGTTGTCTAAAACGCGGCCGTTCATAGCCACTTCGCCCGTAAGTTTTTCTATATTTTCGATAGGTTCTTTGTTGTCCTGATAGATAGTGCCTAAAACGCCGCCGTTGCTTTTCGAAGCGCCGTCGGAGTATTTAGCCGCGAGTTCCGCGAAGCTTTCGCCGGCCTTTATCTTTTTAACTACGTCTTCGGCAATGGCTTTAGCCTGTTCGTCGAGTTTTTTCTCAATATAAGTTTTTTTGACTTCTTCTTTTACTTCGTCGAAAGGTTTTGAATACGCGGTTTTCTGATCAGTCGATTTGATTATGTGGTAACCGAAATCGCTCTTTACGGGACCGGTGATTTCGCCTATTTTAAGCGCAAACGCAGCGTCCGAAAAAGGTTTTACCATCATATCGCGCTTAAAGAATCCGAGGTCGCCGCCTTTATCTTTTGAAGGGCATGTGGAATCGGATTTCGCGAGTTCTTCGAAATTAGCTCCGCCGTCTATTTTCTTTTTGAGCTCGATAGCGTGAGTTTCGTCTTTTACGAGGATGTGCGAAGCCTTTACTTCGTCGGTCTGGTTGTAGAAAGCGAGAAGCTCTTCATCGGTAGGTTTTAACGCTTCTACGCGCGCTTTCGATTTAGGGTCTACGAGTATGCTCTTGAGATCTAAATGAGCTCTCGTTGTGAATTTTGCGTTATTTTTGCCGTAAAATTCTACCGCTTCGGTTTCGGAAACGGTAACCGCATCGCGAAGTTCTTTGTTGTCGTAGGGTTTTACGATAGCTTTAACTTCGAAAGTACGGGGAGTTTTGTATTTGTCTTTATTTTCGGAATGGTATTTTTTAAGTTCTTCGTCGGTAGGGTTTATAGATTTTTTTATAGCTTCAGAATCCGCTTTAATGAATAAATGAGCTAAATCCATTGTAAGGGGGTTTTTATAGCGGCCTTTGTGCTCTTCGTAATATTTCTGGATGTCAGCGTCTGATACTTCTTTGAGAAGTTTAGCGCGTATGATTTCTTTAACGTCGGCAAAAGACTTCTGGACTTCGGTTTCTTTGGATTCGCCGGGAAGCGTCTGCATTTCGACGAATTCTTTTTTATGCTCTTCGTAATATTTGTTGAGGAGCTCTTCGGCGATTTCGCGGGGTTTGGAAAGCTGGCGTTTGAGAAGTTTTTCCTGAACCTGAGGTCTGAGGCGTTCTTCGAGTATTTCACGCGTCATGCCGCTGTTTTTCATATATTCTTCCATCTGCTGTTTGGAAGGGAATATCTTGTTTATTTCTTCATCGTAGTCAGCCGGAGTGGGGATTATTCTCTTGGATTTATTTTCCATTATTTTTACTTCTACGATCTGGTTAAGCAGTTCTTCGCGCTGCTTTTTAGTGGAGTAGAACTTGCGGAACTGTTCGTCCTGGCGGTGGAGGATATCGTAAAAATCGCCGGCGGTGACGTCGATTACTTCGTCGGTTGCAAATTTGACGCTCGCGAGGACTTTTTTATAATCGCTGTCGGAAACTTTCTTTTTGTTGAGGTTTTTAAGGTCCTCGACGGCCTGCTGCTGTTGCTGGTTGAGATGGAAAGTGCCGGCGAAGATGAAGATCGATAGAACGAAAGCCGCTACTACCGACCAGATGACTACTTTAACGATGACGTTGTTTTTTGAGAAAAAAATTGACCCCTGGTTCATTGAAAAAATTTCTCCCTTCAAATTTTATATTTTATTTTTTTACTAAAATATAATACCTTTTTTTAATTTAATGTCGTGAATATATCAAACTTTTAATCTTTTGTCAATATTTATTGATATTTTTTACTTTAAATGTTTACAACTTCGACTTTGTATTGTATAATTGATGTAAGATTTTTAATACAATTAATTTCAGTCAAAAAATTAAGTTAGCAAAAATTAATTAAATATATGGGGGTAATGTCTATGAAGAATTTAGTATGCAAAAGGTTTTTAGCCCTTCTTTTGATATCGTTCCTCTCCTTTTTCACATTTTCTTACGCGTCCGCCCAGCAGCAATCAGACGGCCTGACAAAAGCGCTCGACAACCTCGCCCGCGACATTTCTCAATCTTCGAACAACCTGGTTTCAGGCGGCGAAGCCGCCGATATGCAGGCGCTATCCGACGCAGTTTTCAGCCGCTTAGAAGACGTGAGCCTCTCTGAAATACGCTCCTTCATAGACTCGGTAAATAACGCGCAGCAGATAGATTACGTGCTGGAATCCGCAGCATCGTTCGCCGCCGCCAATCAAAAACTGCCGTACGTTCTCGCCTCCATAAAAACTATAAAAATGCTCAACGATAAAACTAAATTCCTCATGGCTCAGTCTCCAGACCAGCAGGAATTAATAGCGGTTGCGCAAAAAGCCGCCGAATTAACCCGTAAATTGTCTTCTCAAAAAAATACGCTCGCCAGAAGCGGCGTAGAAGCCATATCCAAAAACGTAACGGTCAGCTCGCCCGCCAGCGTTAAAAGCCAGCCGAAAGCCGCGTCAAAATTAAAACAGGGCGCTAATTTTTATCCTGAAACTTCCACCACCACTTTCGCGCTTAACGCTCCCCGCGCCGCTTCGGTCAAACTCGTACTTTTCGATTCCGCCGACGCTAAAACCGGCAAGGAATACGAAATGAAAAAGACCGCCGAAGGCATGTGGTACCTCGCTTTCAACCAGAATTTAACCGGCAAATATTACGGCTACTATGTAGACGGCCCCAAAGGCAAAGGCGAAAGGTTCGATCCTAAGCACCTTCTTTCCGATCCTTACGCATACGCCAACGACGGCAGCTACGGCAAAAGCGTGGTAGTGAGCGATACGTACAAATGGAAAGAAGCGGATTTCAAAACCCCTGCCGCTAAAGATTTAGTAGTATATGAAATGCATATAAAAAGCTATACTTCACACGCATCCGCCGGCGTAAGCGCCGACAAACGCGGAAAATATCTCGGCCTCCTCGAAGGCGCCGACTCGGAAAAAATCCTCGGCAATCTAAAAGCGCTCGGCGTAAACGCCGTAGAACTTTTACCGGTGCACGAATTCGACAACAAAGCCGCGCCGTCAGGCGTTAACTACTGGGGCTATATGACCACGCATTTCATGGCGCCCGAATCTTCTTACGCAACGGCTTCAGACGGCCGCCAGGTAACCGAACTGAAAAAACTTATCGACGGCCTTCACGCAAACGGCATAGCCGTTATTTTAGACGTGGTATATAACCACACGGCCGAAGGCAACGAACAGGGCCCCGCTTTCAACTTCAAGGGAATCGACAACCGCGAATATTACAGGCTCTGCGACAATCCCGATTTCTACTGGAACGGAACCGGCTGCGGCAATGAATTCCGCACCGACAGCCAGATGGGCCGCCGCTATGTGCTGGAAACGCTCATGCACTGGGTAAAAGAATATAAAGTTGACGGTTTCCGCTTCGACCTGGCTACGATCATAGATAAAGAAACCATGACCGCCATTAACGACACCCTGCCTAAAAATGTAATATTAATAGCCGAACCGTGGGCCGCCGACTGGAACCGCAACCAGTGGTCTAAAGGCGATTTCCGCAATACGCGCTGGGCTAAATGGAACGACGACTTCAAAAACAACGTAAGAAATTTCGCCTCCGGACGCGCCAACCGCGACAATATGATGACGCTTATCTGCGGCACCTGCTACTGGTGGGCCGCTAAACCTACCGAAACGGTAAATTTCGTCGAATGCCACGACAACGCGACCATGATGGACGCCTGCGGCGGAAACCAGAAAATAGCCATGCTGGCCGGCTTAATAACCCTCACATCGCAGGGCATTCCCATGCTTCACGAAGGCCAGGAGTTCTTAAAAACCAAGTTCGGAAACGACAACTCATACGATCAGGACAACGAAATAAATCATATAGACTGGTCGCTCAAGGCAAAAAATAAAAAAGCGTTCGACTTTTTCTCGGGCGTCGTTAAAATCAGGCACGCATATCCGCAGTTCAGAAACGACCGTCCGCTCACCGACAAAGACATCAAGTGGATGCTCGTAGATAACAACAACGGCCTCGGGTATCAGCTTTTCGGCAAAGAAAGCGACGTAATAGTGCTTTTAAACGGCGATCAGAACAACTGGATCAAATTCGCCCTTCCCGACGATAAAGAATGGAAAGTTTTATGCAACGGCACAGAGGCTTCGCCAACCGGCGTTTCAAGCGCTAAAGGCGATTACTCCGTTCCGCCGATCAGCGGAGTCATACTCGCACGCAAGAAATAAATGCGGGCATGTTAAGTGAAAATTTAGATAACGACGGTTGGTGTACATATATTTATGAAATCATTTCATTTGAAATTTATAGTATTTTTCCTGGTTCTTTTCAATGTTCTTTGCGTTAATACCGCATTCGCGCAGCGCGCGGCGGGCTCGGCCGAGGTGTTTATCACGCAGCGTTTTTCGGTTGACCGCCGCGGCATTGAAATAGTTAAAGACTCCATGAAGGCCGACGATTTTCACTTATATTTCGACTCGGTTCACCCCGGCGGCAAAACGCTTCGTTATAAAATACAGCTCGCCGACGGCGCCTGTGAAATAGGGGGCATAGGGCCCCAGTCTCCGGTCAAGCTCTGCGAAACCGCGGATGACGGAGAAAAATCATTCGCCTCGTTTCACAAAAACATGGTATGCGACGGCAAAATAATATTCAGCATTCCTTTAGAAATCAATAAAAAAAGATATCACTCCGTCATAGCGTCCGACTGGCATTTATATGTTTTTTCATGCCAGGCGCTTTTCCGCGGCCGCGCGTTTCCCCTTTACAGGGCGCCTCTCGGCTCAAAACCTCTCGGCGCATCTTATCTCGGAAACTATATATTTATAGAAACCGCCGGGACCCTTAAAGGCTTCCGCGTTTCAGACGCCATAACCGCCCGCGAAGCCAATATACTCGCGCCGAACGCGGTTATAAACTCCGCCGGGGCCCTGCGCTCGTCTTTATCCATAAGCGAAGACTCGGTCAACGAATTCGACTGCCCTTCGCGATACGCGGTTTCCAGCAGCATGGTATTTAAAAAAATGATTCTGTCCAGAATGGAAAACATATCCGCCGAAGATAAATTCGTTTATCTTTTAATGGGCCCGGGCGAAGGAAACATAAATATTTACAGCATGGATTATAACTTCAGGTTCTCCAGACAGTCAAACTTCACCGGCGCCATATTCGATTTCAGCCTGCTCGACGCCCAAAAACCCTCGTTTTTAATTTCCTATTCACCCGACGTATTTTTAAAAGACAGGTCGGATTTTAAACGCTGGACCTTCTCTCCGCCCGCTACCCTCGGCGTCGCCGATAAATTTTCAGACCTCCGCGAAGAAACCGCTGAAACGCTCGTACTTCGCTCGAAAAAATCCCGCGACGGAAGTTACGTAATGCTCACGGCCGATAAAAACGGCGAAGCGCGAGTTGAAATCATAGGCAAAATGGCCGTCAAACAGCCCGCCGCAAAAAATCTGCAAATCCATAAAAATATTATAGACGATAAATTCGGCCCGGCTGCCGCACTCTCGTCAAACGCAGCGAGGCCCATGGCTTTTTTTTACGACATGGCCGAAAAAAAGTTCCGCGTGTACGACGCTGCCGCAAATAACGAATACGATTCATTTTTTTATAACTTCGGCCGCGGCTCCCTCGGCGACGCCAGGTTCAGTTTTGACGGAAAGATCGTTTTATTCAAGGTCTGCCATTACGCATCAGGCAGTTCCATTCCCGAATCGACCGCCTTATACGCGTACCGCGCGGTCAATAAATCGCTCACTCAAATCGCCGCGCTTCGCGCCATAGGCGATTACGAGTGCATCAGGCACGATTCAAAATACAAAGTAGTTTTAACATACAGCCGCGCCAACGATTACTGCGATTCAATAGGCATCCTTTCGCTCGACTGAAAAAAATAAATCTAAATCAGAACGGAGAACTCAAATGTCCATCGACAAAACATGCTGGGTTGAAATCTCAAGAAAAGCGCTTACCGCAAATATAGATTCCATGCGCGCGCGCCTGGCTCCTAAAGTGAAGATAATGGCCGTAGTAAAAGCGAACGCCTACGGGCACGGCCTTTTAGAAGTCGCTAAAATAGCCGCGGAACACGGCGTCGATTTTTTCGGAGTGAACAATCTCGACGAAGCCGTCCGGCTTAGAAATATAAAGATCAAAACGCCCATACTGGCGCTGGGCTACACTCCGCTCGCAAATTTAAAAGACGCCGTCAATCACGATATATCTATCGTCGCCTATAACGCTGAAACCATTAACCGCCTGCAGGAAATAGCGGCTAAATACAAAAAAAACGCCAGGGCGCACATAAAAATAGAAACGGGCCTCAACCGCCAGGGCGTTTCGCCGCAGGACCTTCCCGGCTTCATAAAACTCGTCAAAAGCAAAAAAAACATCGAAATCGAAGGCATTTCAACTCACTACGCCAACATAGAAGACACCACCGAGCATAGCTACGCCAGGCGCCAGCTCGAAAATTTCCAGCAGGCATACGAGCTTTTCCAGGCGTCGCAAGTGGCGCCGCCATACGGCCTGCACCGCGGCCGCCATTTTATTCGACAACGTCCATTTTGAAATGATAAGGCTAGGCATCGGGCTTTACGGCCTCTGGCCTTCAAAAGAAACCAAGATTTCGGCGTACGAAAGAAAGATAGGCGATTTCAACCTCGCGCCGGTCATGAAATGGAAATCCATCGTAGCCCAGGTTAAAAGCGTCGAGGCTAATTCATATATCGGCTACGGCTGCTCCGATTTCGTCACTCAAAATAGCCGCATCGCCATTATCCCCGCGGGTTATTACGACGGCTACGACCGCAAGCTTTCCAACAGCGGCTACGTAATAATCAGAGGCAGGCGCGCTCCGGTACTCGGAAGAATATGCATGAATATGTTCATAGTGGATGTGACCAATATCGAGGGCGTAAGGCCCGAAGACGAAGTCATTCTTCTGGGGGCGGCGGAAGACGACGCCATAAGCGCCGAAACCCTCGCGTCGAAAATAGGCACGATAAATTACGAAGTGGTGACGCGCATCAACGAGTCGCTGCCGCGCGTAGTGACGGATTAATCAATAAAGGCTCGATATCTGCGCGCCTTTAAAGTAATGATTTATAATCTGGCTGTGATTTTGCCCCTCGCGCGCCATGCCATAAGCGCCGCTCTGGCACATGCCTACGCCGTGGCCGAACCCGGCGCCTATGAACATGAAAAATCTCGGGCGGCCTTTTTTATCGCAGGCGGTTTCCACTATAAATTTTGAAGAGCGCAACGGCGAATAAGCGAAAAGTTTTCGTATTTTCAGCTCGTTTTTTATGGTTTTGCGGCCTTTCGTCCCTATTATTTCTATGGAGTCTATGTGCCCCGAAAAGGACCTTCGGCGGGGAATTATTCTCAAAATGTCGCCTATTTCAAGACTTTTAAGCGATTCATTGATGGTTTTAGCGTCGATTCTGCGTATCCATCTGGATTGATAATTTTTAATGTTTCCTTCCGCGCGGCAGTATGTATCGCCGGCCGCGCTCACGAACTGCTCCAGAAAAAGCGGGTTAAAAATATTCCCGCCGCAGTTTCTTAAATTGCTGGCCGCGCTGAGGTATTTTATGTCTCCCCAGCCGGTTATGTCGGAACTTGATTGAGTATAGCCGCCGCAGTTATCCGAATATATCGCGTCGCATACTTTCCGGTTATACATAACGACTTTGCCGGCGGTTTTAATCACGGCTTCGCTCGCGCCGGGCTGCTCCCACGAAACGCCACGGTACATCTGGCAGTGCTGGTCGTCGCAAAGATCGTATCCGAACTTCGCATGCCTTTTGATGGCGTTTTTCTTGTACAGCGCCTCGGAACGCGCGCATATAGCCTGGGCCATAAGAGCTTCCGCCGGAAAATTCGCCGGCATTTCCGAAGGCAGTACTGAAAGAAGGTATTTTTCGAGGCCGATTTTATTGACGATATAAAAATTATCTTTATTGCGAACGAATTTAAAACCGCCCCTGTAATAACGGGCTTCAGAAGATTCCCACGCGCTCGCCGCGCCCACTTTTATTCCGCGGAATAAAACGGTGTCGTTAACGCCGGCGGGCTTCAAAAAAAGGTCTTCGCTTCCGAGTTCGAAAGTTTTTCCGCTGTTGAGGTTTTTAACGTAAAAAGATTTTTTCTTGAAATACAGTTCATATTCGTTTTCATTGATATTCGAATCGTTGCCGGTAAATAAAATCCGGCGGCCTGAGTCTTTATAAATAACGAATTTGCCTGACGCTTTTAGTTTGACGGACGAAACGCCGAGCGGTTCGCCTTTATCGTCGGTGCTCAGGCCCACCGAAATTTCTTCGCCGGCTATATTAAGCGGGGCGGTTTTCTTCGGCTCTAAAGGCTTAAAAGTTTTAGCCTGGGGCTTTTGCGCCATAAGATTTTTGTAAATGGCCGCGAGTTCGTTATAAATTTTCTTTATCTCATAATCGCTTTTCAACTTTTCATATATTTTTTTGTAATATTTATAGGCGTTTTCGATATCGCCGCTTTTAAGCAGGAGCGGCGCCGCATCGAATAGTATTTCGAAGTTGGACGTATCGTTTTTATAAGCGCTTAAATATGCGTCGCGCGCTTTAGCCACTTCGCCGGCCTTTTCATAAGAGCGCGCCAGCCAGTGAAGGTAAGGCGAAAAATTAGGATATAGCTCGTTTAATTTAGCGAAGGTATCGGCCGCCTGACTGTATTTCTTAGTTTCGATCTCGCTCATGCCTTTTAATAAAAATAAATTTCTCTGATGGTCTATATTTTTTTCGCGGCTGACTTTCATAAACGACTCCAGCGAGCTGAGAGCGTTCTTGAACTCCCCGCTCATATAGCTCGAAAGCGCATAATAGTAATTCGCGGTGTAATTTTGCGGATCGCGGTTTAAGGCCTGGCTGTAAGCGCCGGCGGCCGCGGGCGAATCGCCGAGCTGGCGGAGCACATGGCCTTTCATCAATATGAGGTCGAGCCTTTCGGGTTTCTGCCTTATAAGCGTTTCGAGCCGCGCGAGAGCGGTTTCGTGCATGCCTCCGTAATACATCGTAAGCACGTCGGTGTCGTCGCCCGATAAATTCAAAAACGGCTCCTGGCTGGGCCATGAAATTTTAAGCGTCATTATGAATATTAAAGTCGTGGTTATAAACGATAAAATAATCTTCTTCATCACCTTACATATCGGATAATTTATTTAAACTTTAATTGTTAAATTTAAATTGAAATAATTCCGCATATTTGATATAATATCAATTATGTCTTATTAGTTTTTATCGACGGATAGATTTTTAAGGAGATTTCGATGTTTAATTTAACCAAGATAATATGCACCATCGGGCCGGCGTCATGCAATACAGAAACGGTAAAGCAGCTGATGAAAGCCGGAATGGACGTGGCAAGGCTTAATTTTTCTCACGGCAGCCATGAAACGCATCTTTCAAATATAAATCTGATAAGGCAGGCCGCGAAGGAACTTTCGCTCAACGTAGCCATACTGGCCGATCTGCAGGGGCCTAAAATAAGGGTCAGCAAACTTCCCGATTCCAAACCCATAGAGCTTATCGAGTCGAGCGAGGTCGTCGTCACCACCGCCGAAAACCGCTTCGGGCCGGCAATTATCCCCACCATATATAAAAACCTCCCCTCCGACGTGAAACCCGGCTCCAGAATCCTTCTCGACGACGGGCTTTTCGAGCTGAAAGTGCTCGAGGTCAAATCGCCTACCGACGTTCTGTGCCAGGTTATAAAAGGCGGGCTCCTCAAGGAAAAAAAAGGCATAAACCTTCCCGACGCCAATGTTTCCGCTCCGGCCGTAACTGAAAAAGATTTCGCCGACCTGGAATTCGCTCTAAATAACGCGGTGGACTACGTGGCGCTTTCATTCGTAAGGCACGCCAGCGACATCGAAAACGTCAAAAGGTTCATACATAAAAAATCCATGAACACACCCGTGGTCGCCAAGATCGAAAGGCCCGAAGCGGTCGTGAACATAGACAGCATAATAAAAGCTTCAGACGCCGTTATGGTGGCCAGAGGCGATCTAGGCGTGGAACTCGCGCCCGAAAAAGTTCCGGTCATACAAAAAAGCATCATCCAGAAATGCAACCTTGAAGGCAAACCCGTTATCGTCGCCACCCAAATGCTCGAATCCATGACGGATAACCCCAGGCCCACCAGGGCCGAAGCGTCCGACGTGGCCAACGCCATACTCGACGGCACCGACGCCATAATGCTCTCGGGAGAAACGGCTTCCGGAAAATACCCCGTAGAAGCCGTAAAAATGATGTCGGCCATCGCCCGCGAAGTGGAACCGTCAATAATCGGCCACGATCATGAATCCAGAAACCGCATCATCAATCCTTTATACGGTGCGGCCGACAGCATCTGCTATGCCACTGCTGCTGCAGCGGCCGAAATAAAGGCAAAATTGATAGTCACTTATACAGAAAGCGGGTCCACGGCGCTTCTGGTTTCAAAATACCGTCCCAAAGCCCCTATTTTAGCTATAACCATGTCCGAATCCATCGCGCGGCGAGTCAATCTTTACTGGGGCGTGGTACCTCTGGCCATTGACCGGGCGGCGTCAACCGACCAGATGATGACTCTCGCCGAAAAAGCCTCTATAGATTCCGGATTCGCCTCGCGAGGCGATTATATAGTCATAACCGGCGGCGCGCCCGTCGGAAAATCCGGATCGACGAATATAATGAAGGTACATAAGGTAAGAGCGAACGCCTCCGCCGGCGCGGCAGTTTCAACATCCTCGTGCGAAGGAAACGGCGTAAAAATAAGCCTGGATCCTTCAAAATGCGTCGGCTGCGGAATATGCGTCAACTGCTGCCCTTTTAAAATATTCGGATATCAGAATAACCGCATATTCATAAACGCTGAAAATATCGGCGACTGCGCGGCCGAAAAAATGTGCGAAAGCAAGTGCCCCTGCGGCGCAATAAGCGTCATCGGAAAATAAAACTGTACGGACGGCATAATTATGATTGAAAATTCAAACGACACCGGCGCGGATATAAAATCGACGGCCGAAGAAAATATACGGCTCGCAAAAGAAGTCGAAGCTCTTAAAACCGAGATCGCCGATTTAAAATCAAGGAAAGCCGGGCTCGAAAAAATGCTCGAAAGCATCGGCGAAGGCGTAATCGCCGTAGATAAAGAACTCAAGGTCATTTTCGCCAATAAGATGTCGGCCTCCATTTGCGGTTTCGACGGAGCAAAAGTTATGGGCAGCCGCATTTCAGAAGTTTTCAAGCTCATAAACGTTACGAGCAGAAAAGAAACGCCGAACCCGGCGGAAAAAACCTTGCAGACACTTCAAATAGTCGGGCTGGAGCATAACAGCGCAATCGTCACGCCTTGCGGCGAAGAAAAATTCCTCTCGGCCAGCAGCGCGCCGATACTCGATGAAAACCAGAATTTAAAGGGCGCCATACTCGTTTTCCGCGACATATCAGACCGTAAACGAATGGAAGAAGAGCTTTTAAAAATGAGCAAGCTCGAGGCGCTCGGCGTTCTCGCGGGCGGAATAGCCCATGATTTCAACAACCTGCTCACCGGCATTACCGGCAATATTTCTTACGCCAAATTTATAATAGCCGAAGACAGCCCCGCGCAGGAAGCCCTTAACACGGCCGAACAGATAGCTTTCAAAGCCAAAGATCTCACGTCGCAGTTCCGCACCTTCTCAAAAGGCGGCGCGCCCGTGAAAAAATCCGTGCATATTTCCGAAAGCTTGAAGCCTATAGTGGAATTCGCCCTCCGAGGCTCCAGGGTAAAAACGCTTTTCAATATAGATAAAAACCTGTGGCCGGCGGAAATAGACGAGGGCCAGATAAATCAGCTCATAACCAATATAGTCATAAACGCTGTCCAGGCTATGCCAAACGGCGGAAACCTTTTTGTAACGGCCGTAAACGAATTAGTCGATAAAGGCAATTCGATGAACCTCGCCGCGGGAAAATACGTTAAATTTTCGTTCCGCGACGAAGGCCACGGCATCGAGGCGCAGGACCTGACCAAAATTTTCGACCCTTATTATTCAACACGCCAGACGGGAAGCGGCCTCGGCCTCACCTCGTCTTACTCGATAGTCAGAAAGCACGGCGGAATTATTACGGCCGAATCGGTTTATGGCAGCGGCGCCACATTTAACGTCTTTCTTCCGGCCTCGTTCGAAGGCACGGGACATTTCGAGCCAGACAGCAAAAAAAATAAAAGCTCTTCCGCCGGAAGAAAAATACTGGTCATGGACGATGAAAGTATAGTTCGAGAAGTCACTTCAAACCTTCTCAAGCATTTAGGCTACGAAGTCCATACGGTGAACAACGGCAGCGAAGCCATAGCGTCGTTTGTCAGAGCTCACGAAGAAAACAGGCCGTTCGACGCTTTGATACTGGATCTCATCGTCCCCGGAGACCTCGGCGGCCAGGAAGTGCTGCAAAAATTAAACGCTCAGGGACTCAGCGCAAAAGCCATAGCCGCGAGCGGTTTTTCAAACGAAACCATCATGAGCGAATATAAGCGTTACGGATTTTGCGCGATGATATCAAAACCTTATAAAATTAAAGAACTCGACGAAATGATCCAAAAAATAATTAAAGAATAAAATACATCAGAAATTGTAAACTTTTATGGGAAAAGGGCCTGCCAATAAAATCATAACGAATAAATTCGCCCCGCTGATCGTTGCGATAGCCGGAATCGTTTTCAGCATACTTTTTTTCGTCGTCGAATATAAAGATAAAGTCTCCGATCTCGAATCCGTTTTCGAATACGATATGCAAAGGGCCTTGCTACAGTTCGAACGCAAAATAGAACTTAACGAAGCTATTTTCAATAACCTCAGCGCGCTGTTTCAAACTCCGGCCGCCGATTACCTCACCAACAACGTTTATAAAAATATTTCCTCCAACATTTTAGAAAAATCAAATTTTTTCAGCTGCATGCTCTGGATAATCAACCTCAATCCCGGCAAAGTCATTTTCGGAAGCCCCGGCCATAAAAAAGGGTTTTTCGATATGAGCACGATCGAAATCAGCATCAAAAGCCAGAACCGCGAGCGAAACGCCTTTTTGATAAAGTTTTTTTCGCCGTCGGAGCTTATTAAAAGCATATCCATCAAAGAACTCAAGGAAATTTTGATTTCGAATGAAAATTTCCTGCACTCATCTTCGCAAAGCAAATACTGCGCTTTTATTTCTCAAAAGCCTCTGGCTACGATAGCGCCTCCTTTAATTTACTGCGCAGTGCCCATCCGTGAAGGCGACGGCGAAAACGGCCCGGGCTCGAAAGGCGTTAAAGGCTACATAATATTCATAAACAGCATCGAAGAAATGATTAAAAACTCTCTGCTGGATTATATGTCAGATGAAACGAACCTTATGATCGTCGATAACAGCGACAATAAAATAATTTACGGCGCGAACCGGCCGGATATGCCGCTTTCATTGACTTATTCAAAAACCCTCAGCGTATTCGGCCTCAGCTGGAAATTCATATACCAGGGAAGCTACAATTATGCCGGCGGCGCCCGCACCGGGCTTATATGGGGGCTTTCGCTCAGCGGCCTCCTGGTCACGCTTTTGATATCAGTTATCATAAGGATACTTCAAGTGTTCGCGCTGAGGGTTGAAAATGAAGTCAATATGAGGACCCTGGAGCTTTGCGCCACCAACAACGAGCTGGCCGCCGAAATAAAGGAACGCCACCGGATCGAAGGGGCTTTGAGGATTTCAAGCGCCAATATTTCCAATATATTAGAAAGCATAACGGACGGCTTTTTAGCCATAGACCGCAATCTGTGTTTCACTTACGCGAACCCCGCCGCCGAAAAAATCCTTAACGTGCCTCGCAGCGGCCTTATCGGCAAAAAACTTTCGGATATCTTTCCCGCCACGCTCGCTCTCAAGTTTTACCATGAAATAGAAAATACTATGTACAAATCCGTCAAAAGCGTTTTCACCGAATATTATCCGCCGTTCGATAAATGGTTTGAAATGAATTTTTACCCGGCTTCCGAAGGAATTTCCATTTATTTTCAGGACATTACGGTCAGAAAGCGCACCGAGCTCGAACTTCAGGCGGCAAAAGAATCAGCCGACAAAGCCAACCGCGCCAAAAGCGATTTTCTGGCCATGATGAGCCATGAAATCAGAACGCCGATGAACGCTATAATAGGCTTTTCGGATATGCTCGCGGAAACAGGCCTGGACGCGCTTCAAACCGATTACGTAAAGAACATTAAAACCGGCGGAAGCATTCTGGCGACTTTGATAAGCGATATTCTCGATTTTTCCAAGATCGAAGCGGGCAAGCTGGATATCGAATTTATAGAATTCAACCTGCTCGAAATAGCAGATGAAGTGCTCAGCATATCTTTCGCCGCCGCAAAAGAAAAAGGCCTCGAACTCATAAAGCGGTACGATCCGCAAATCCGCTGCGGCATAATAAGCGATCCTTACCGGCTCAGGCAGGTCCTTCTCAACCTGATAAGCAATTCCATAAAATTCACCGAAACAGGCGAGGTAAAACTCGTTATACAAATGATATCGCAAAGCGAAAGCGGGATACGCATAAGGTTCGAAGTCGCCGACTGCGGAATAGGAATACCGCCGGAAAAAATCGAGGTGATATTTTCGCCTTTTGTCCAGGCCGACGGCACCATCACCCGCCGCTACGGCGGAAGCGGACTAGGCCTGGCTATTTCAAACAGGCTCGTAAATCTTCTTGGCGGAGATAAAATTACCGTCGAAAGCACGGTCGGCAAAGGCAGCAATTTTTATTTCGAGATCGAATTTAAAAAAGGCGCCAGCCAGGACGAATATAATTTTGAAAACGGCCCGGACGAAGACGATAAATCCTGCGACGATCAGAAATACAATCTTCTTCTCGTCGAAGACAATCCGCTTAACGTAAAACTCATTAAAAGCTACTGCGCCAAAAAAGGCCATACGGTTACGGTCAGCGAAAACGGGGCCGAAGCCTTAAAAGCCGTTGAAAACGAAACTTATGACGTTATTTTAATGGACGTTCAGATGCCCGTCATGGACGGCCTCGAAGCCGCCCGCAGAATAAGAAAAAGCGGCTTTCGCATTCCGATAATAGCCATGACGGCCGCTGCGATGCGAAGCGACGAAGACGCCTGCATAAAAGCCGGAATGAACGCCTATACGTCAAAACCAGTAAAACTCAAGGAACTCGAACCGCTCCTCAAAAAAGTCATAGCGGCCGCTCGCGCGCTTAATCCCGATAGCGAAAGCCTCAATAAAACGCGGCCGGAAGCCGCCGAAAAAAAAGAAGACGGAAACGGTTCGCGCGTCCTCGCTGACTTCAGCGCTGACGCCGCCCGGCTGAAGCCCGCGGTTGTTTTTAATTTTGAAAATTTAAAGTACAACATGGATAACGATAATCAGCTGATGCAGGAAATCATAAAAATGTTCATAGAGGCATGGCCCGTATATATTAAAGACCTCAAAAAGGCCATCGATGAAAACAGCCCCGATATGCTCAGGCATTGCGCCCACAGGCTGAAAGGCTCGGCGCTCAACGCCAGCGCCGAAGAGATAGCGGCGGCGCTTTTAAAGCTGGAAGAAATCGGCAAAAGCGGAAGCACGGCTGATGCGCGGGAAACGTTCGACTCTTTGGAAGGCGATTTTAACAGGTATATAAGCGCGATAAGCCGCGACGGATTCAAAATATGACGCGGCAAGCGCCTTAACGAGGAAAACAGATGAGCGAAAAGTCGATTAAAATTTTACTTATAGAAGATAACCCGTTAGACGCCAGGGCGTTTAACCTTATGCTTTCACACGCAAAATCCAGCTTCACCTTCGAAACCAGCGAGGCTTCGTCTCTAAAAGAAGCTATCGAAATGGTTTTAAAACAAAAATTCGACGTGATCCTGTTAGACCTTTCGCTGCCTGACGAAAACGGCCTCAGCACGCTGACGAAGCTTCTGGAGCATTCCAAAGACGTGCCCATAATAGTGCTTACCGGAATCGACGACGAAACTCTCGGAATTAACGCGGTTAAGGCCGGCGCCCAGAATTATCTGGTAAAAGGCCAGGTCAACAATAAATTTCTCGTGCGCACCATTTGCTACGCAACCGAAAAGCGTTACCTTTCTAACGAAATAGAAAAGAAACTTCAAAAAGAGCTTGAAATAAGCGAAGAGCGCTTCAAGCACATATACAATATGTCTCCGGTAATGATGTTTTCGTTCGATTCAGAAGGCAACTTCTGCGACGTAAACAGCAAATGGCTCGCCGAAACAGGTTACTCCAGAGAAGAAGTCATAGGCAAACGTTTCGACTTTCTGATACCGCCCCACCATAAGCGTCTTACTTCGGCCGAAGTGTCGCCGCATTTTTTAAAAGCGGGCCAGATCAAAGATTACTTCTGCCAGTACATAAAAAAAGACGGCAGCCTCATAGAAGTTCTTATAAACTGCGTACTTACCGCCGAGCCGTTCGGTAAAAAACTCGGACTCGCCGTGGTTCAGAACATATCCGAACAATGCCGGATGGAAGTCGAAATACTCGATATGCACGAGCAGCTCGAAAAAAGGGTGCGCGAAAGGACGGCCGATCTGGCGAAAGCCAACGAAGAACTGCACAGGGAAATAGCCGAGCGTAAAAAAGCGGAAACCGCCTTAAAACACGCTAAAGAATACGCCGAATTAATTTATCAGGTCACGCCGAGCGCCATATTCACCGTTGATAAAAACTGCACCATTACAAGCTGGAACGACAGGGCCGCAGAACTTACCGGATACAGCCCCAAAGAAGCCGTCGGCAAAAAGTGCTTCATACTCTGCCGCGACAAATGCTCGGCTTTCAATACTTCCGAACTGGAAAACATCGAAGGCTCGAAGACGACCGAAAGCATAATTATCACCAAAGACGGAAAACTAAAGACCATATTAAAAAACAGGGGCATTTTAAAAGACAACGAAGGCCGTTACATAGGTTTTATAGAAAGTTTCGAAGACATCACCGAACGCAAGCAAAACGAAGACCAGCTGAGAAAATTATCGTACGCCATAGAGCAGTGCCCAGTTTCAATAGTTATAACCAACATTCAGGGCGACATCGAATACGTGAACCCGAAATTCACCCAGATGACCGGATATTCCCCGGACGAGGTCATAGGCAAAAATCCGCGCATCCTCAAATCCGGGCAGATGCCCGTTGAAACGTACAAGCAGCTCTGGAACGCCATAATATCAGGACACGAATGGCACGGCGAACTGAACAACCGCAAAAAAAACGGAGAACTCTACTGGGAATTCGCGTCGATATCGCCGATTAAAAATAAAAACGACATGGTCACTCATTTTCTTGCCGTCAAAGAAGATATAACCGAACGTAAAAAAGCCGAATTCGAGCTTCAATATGCTAAAGTGCAGGCCGATTACGCCAACCTCGCCAAGAGCGAATTTCTGGCCAATATAAGCCACGAAATCAGGACTCCGCTCAACGGCGTGATAGGCTTCACCGACATACTCATGAACACTCCGCTCAAAGACGACCAGGCAGATTACGTTAAAACGATTAAAAACAGCAGTATGATACTGCTCAAACTCATAAACGACATTCTTGATTTTTCAAAGATCGAATCCGGCAAGCTCGAACTCGAAGAAATAGATTTCGACCTGGAGCTGGTCTGCTATGAAGTATGCGAAATGATAAGTTTTATAGTCATAAACAAGCCTATCGAAATTCTGTGCAATATCGACAGCGAAATTTTTTCATACTTCAAAGGCGACGCCGTGAAAATAAAACAGATATTGATAAACCTTCTCGGTAATTCGTCAAAATTTACCGAAAAAGGCGAAATTTCACTTCTGGTAAACAGGCTCGAAGAAAGCGGCGATCAGGTAAAACTGCATTTCTGCGTCAAAGACACCGGCATAGGCATCGACGAAGATAAACTCGATATTATTTTTGAAACCTTCAAGCAGGTCGACGGATCCATAACCAGAAAATACGGCGGTAGCGGACTCGGACTTTCCATATGCAAGAAACTCGTAAATTTCATGAAAGGCGAAATATGGGTCGAAAGCCGCCCGCACGAAGGCAGCGCTTTCCATTTTACACTCTGGCTCAAAAAGCCCGGCGCCGCTCATAGCGCCGATTTTTCAATCGACGAAAAACTCAGAAATAAAAAAATACTCATAGTCGACGACAACGAAGCAAATATAGAGATACTGGCGAGAGTTTTGAAATTGTCCGGATTCAAAGCCGAAGGGGCGGCGAGCGGCGAAGACGCTCTGCAAATGATAGCGGCTCGCAATTCGCAGGGGTCGCAGTACGACCTTGTCGTTCTCGACATCCAGATGCCCGGCATGGACGGTTATGAAACCGCTAAAAAAATTAGAAAAAGCGAATTTGAATCGGTTAAAACGCTTCCAATATTAGCATTTTCAACTCTTTTCGACAAAAATATTAAAAAATTCATAGAAGCCGGTTTTAACGGCTTTTTACCCAAGCCCATAAGAAGGCAGAAAACGCTCGACACGATTATAAAGCTTTTAAACGAAAGCGCTATAAAGCCCGGCCAGGCGGAAGAAAATTCCGGCGAAAGGGCCGCCGAAACGGACGAAAAAACGATCCAAGCCGAAAAAGCCCGTTATCCTTTAAAGGTTATGCTCGTCGAAGATCATCCGGTCAATCAGAAACTCGTGAAAATTATCATATCGAGCGCCGGATATAACGTGGATATAGCCGAAAACGGAGAGCAGGCCGTCGAACTTTTTAAAAAATCGTTGAACGACGAGCGCTACAATATAATTTTTATGGATATTCAAATGCCCGTGATGGACGGCCTTACCGCCACTAAAAAAATCAGGGAGCTCGAACTGGAATTTTTAAAAAGGCAGCATGAAAAAATAATAATGCAGATAGACTCCGAAAGCATAATCGGAAAAAAAGAAAGAGAGATGATTTTTAACAACATACATAACAGGCCCACGCCGATAATCGCTATGACGGCCAATGTCGTCAAAGGCGACCGAGAGGCGTGCATAAATAGCGGAATGAACGATTATCTGGCGAAGCCCATAAAAAAAGAAGCGTTATTTGAAATGATAAACAAATGGCTTCTCGAAGAAAACGATTAAACCTCAAAAATATAATTAAACGGAGCGTTATATGGACATTAAACAATTAGCTAAAGCGCTGGACGTAAGCGAAGATATTTTCATAGAATTGATCGACGCCTGGATTCAATCTACCGGCGAAGACCTTCAGGCGCTTGATAATTCTTCGCAATCAGCCGATATTAATAAAGTGATCGAACATTCGCACAAAATAAAAGGGGCTTCCTCTCAGCTGGGATTTAACGTTATCGCCGAAACCGCTAAAAAAATAGAGCATGACGCGCGCGCGGGAAGCGTCAGCGGTTTATCGGAAGCCGTTAATATTTTAAAAAACGAAAGAAACGAAATAATAAAATTAAAAGAGCTTTACGCTGGAAACATTAAAAACTAATACATTCCGGCCGTAATAATAAAAAACGCAAAGGTGATAATATGTTAAAAAAAGTATTCATATGCGAAGACGAACCGGCGATCGCTAAATTAATTAAATTAAGGCTGAACGCCGACGGCTTTAAAGATATAACCATTTTCGACAACGGCGAAAAATTATGCGAGCACATCAAGGGCGAAAAACCCGATCTTCTTCTGCTGGACGTAATGATACCCGGCATAGACGGCATGACCATACTCAAAACGCTAAAAGGCGACGACAGCTCAAAGCATGTTAAAGTTATAATGCTTACGGCATTGAGCAAAGAAGCCGATATCGTAAAATGCCTGGATATGGGCGCCGACGATTATATAACTAAACCTTTTTCGCCGGCCGAATTATCGAGCAGGGTTAAAAAGATTTTAAGATAACGCACAATGGACAGCTTTGATTTAATAATCTTTTTAATCACGGTAAATATCGGTTTCATTTTCCTGGTAATTATTTTGTTCGGCTATATAATAACGGGCAAAATCATTTCCAATTACCGTGAAACGCGGAAAAAAAAGCTGTTCGGCGAACTCGAAGACGCTTTCCTGCCTTTAATAGTAGCCAATGACGAAAGCGGAGTGCAGAAAACCCTTTCAACTATCGGCGTAAAAAACCTCGAAAATTTCATAGAATTTATTTCGGTGTATCTTAGCAATATTAAAGGCGACGATTTCGACCGCATTATAAACGCGATTTATAAAAGCCCCGTTTTTAAAATCTTATGCGACTCCACCGCCTCCGACGATCTCGACACCAGGCTTTATTCGATATACTGCCTGGGCCTTCTTCAAAAGCCCGTCTGCATAGACAATTTGCTTAACGCCCTCGACGACGGGAACTTTTTCGTAAGAATGGCCGCGGTAAAGGCCATCGCTGAAATTAAATGTTTTTCCGCCCTGGATCGGGTCCTCGAGGCGCTTGCCCGCGAAAAGCTCGTAACCAGTTATAAATTATCGGAAACTTTATGGTCCTTCGGCGAAGAAATTTGCGAGCCGCTGCTCGCGGCGCTAAAAAAGCGCGACGGGCGCATCGTCAGGATACACGAAGAAGACCTGCTCACCGCCTCGATGATCGAAATAATGGGATATTTCAAATTTTTCGACGCGGCCGAAGAAATCCACGCCGTGCTTAAAGAGACGAAAGTGAATTTAATCGTTAAAAGCTGCATATATTCGCTCGGTAAAATGGTATATACCGATTCGCTCCACGCGGTCGAAATGCACCTGGATTCGCGCGACCCCGAAGTGAGAGTCAGCGCCGTAAAAGCCATTTTAGAGTTCCGATGCGTCGAGAAAATCGATAAGCTTAAGTCGCTTTTAAACGATTCCGACTGGAACGTCCGCTATAATTCGGCCATAGCGCTTTATGAAATGAGCTTCGACTTTCAGGGATATATGTTCAGCCCCGAACTGGCCGGACAGGAAATGTCGATGGCTTACCGGACCATTGTTCACGTTCTTACCGAAAAATATACGACGGAAACCGAAGCGGGGATATGAAAATGGATTTGCAGCAATTTTTAATCAGCGTGCTTTATTTTTATAATTACCTGGTGGTATTTTATTTTATCGCCATAAATATAATTTACATTCTGCTTAACTTTCTGTCTTTTTTCGAAATTAGAAAATACGTGCGCGAAAACCGCGTCGTAAATACCGGAATAGTTTTCCGCTCGAATTTTTATATTCCGGTATCCGTTCTAATGCCGGCGTATAACGAAAGCCAGAACATAGTAGACAGCGTTAAATCCATGCTCCAGCTGCATTATCCCGAATTCGAAATCATTGTCATCAACGACGGTTCTAAAGACGACACCGCCGAGCTTTTAAAAGCCGCCTATAAAATGACCGAAGTTTCCTTCGAGCCTTCGAATTCCCTTCCTTGCAAAAATGTCAGGGGCATTTACGTTTCAAAGACCCACCGCAACCTTATAATGATAGACAAGCAGAACGGCGGCAAGGCGGATGCGCTCAACGCGGGCGTGAATTACTCGAAGTATCCTCTTTTTTGCGCGCTCGACGCGGACTCGGTCTTAGACAACGAAAGCATACTTAAAATTTCCCGCGCGTTCATCGAGGAACCCGATATAATAGCCGCGGGCGGAATAATCCGCGTAATAAACGGCTGCCGCATAGAGGCCGGCGAAGTCGTCTCGATAGACCTTCCCGGAAGCGTTCTGGCCAAATTTCAAATAATCGAGTATTTAAGAGGGTTCCTTTTCGGCCGCACGGGCTGGAGCGCCATAAATTCCATGCTTATAATATCCGGCGCTTTCGGCATATTCAAAAAGAAAGAGGTCGTGGAGGCGGGCGGCTATAGAAGCGATACCGTCGGCGAAGACATGGAACTGGTGGTAAGGCTTTATAATAAATACAGGCCGGAAAAGAAAATGAAGATCAAATTCATACCGGATCCGGTATGCTACACCGAAGTCCCTGAAACGCTGGGCGTGCTTTCACGGCAGCGGAACCGCTGGCAGCGCGGCCTTATCGACAGCCTGCTTCTTAATATGAATATGCTTTTCAATCCGCGCTACGGAGCGGTAGGGCTTATAGCGATGCCGTTTTTCGTTTTCTTCGAAATGCTGGGGCCGGTAATAGAATTTTCCGGCTACATCGTCTTTCTGGTTTCTCTGTGGCTGGGAATCGTAAATTATAAATTCGTGTTATTATTCACCATGGCGTCCATATCACTGGGAATAATACTTTCGGTCAGCTCTATTCTTCTCGAAGAGCTGACTTTTAAAAAATATTCCAGCGTCTCTCAGGCTTCATGGCTGTTTTTATACTCCGTGCTCGAAAACTTCGGCTATAAGCAGCTCAACACTTATTTCAGGTTCAGGGGCACGATAGATTATATTCTCGGAAATAAGCACTGGGGCGAAATGACCAGGCTCGGATTCAAAAAGGATAAATGATTATTTTAATGCAATAGAAAGGTAAGTGGTGCTATTTATGGAAAAAATCAAAGCGGTGGCGTTAATGTCTGGAGGGCTCGACTCGATGCTGGCGACGAAAGTGGTCGAAAAACTCGGCATAGAAGTTTACGGCATCAATTTTTATACCGGGTTTTGCATAACCGAGCAAAGGCGCAGGGTCGACGGGGCAAAATCGTCCGCCAGCAAGAAAAAATTGGAGAACGCCGCGCTCAAATCGGCGGCGGAAATAGAAATACCGGTAGAAATAGTGGATATCTCGGAGGAATATCTCAAAATGGTCACCAACCCCCGGCACGGATACGGCTCTAACGTCAATCCATGCATAGACTGCCGGATACACATGCTGCGCGAAGCGCACAAATATATGCAGAAAATCGGCGCACAGTTCATCGTCACCGGCGAAGTAGTGGGCCAGCGGCCGATGTCGCAGCATAAAAACACTATGCGCATGATAGAAAAAGAGGCCGGCGTCGCGGGGCTCGTTTTAAGGCCGCTTTCCGCAAAACTTCTGGAGCCGACCATCCCTGAAAAAAACGGGCTCGTCGATCGCGAAGCGCTTTACGCCATAGGCGGGCGCGGCCGCAATCCGCAGATGAGACTCGCGCGCGAACTGGGCATCGCGGTATTTCCCAATCCAGGCGGAGGATGCTGCTTTTTAACCGACCAGACCTACGCCGAGCGCTTTTTCGATCTTATGAAACACAGAGAGCAAAAAACTCTCACCATGGAAGACGTGGTAAGGCTCAGGCTGGGAAGGCATTTCAGAATTAAGGAAACTCACAAGATAATAATCGGGCGCAACGAGGCGGAAAACGATTTAATAGAAAAATACGCCGGCGAAAATATGGCCATAATAAAAGCTACGGTGGAAAAAGGGCCGGTCGGACTGATCGAAGGAATATTCGAAGATTGCGATATAGTTCTAGCGGCGGCGATTACGGCCGGATATGGAAAGGCCAAAAATATGGATTCGGTCGAATTTGAAATTATTACCGGAAGCGTCAGGAGAGTTATGAATATTAAGCCGGTCGATCCGCAGCTATATTCTAAATTTATAATACAACACCAGGTAAAATAAGCTGAATAAAAAAGGTTATCTATACCAGAATATCTATTTTAAGCGAGCCGTTTTCCATGTTGGCCTTTACGGGCTGCACGGGATTCGGCTTTACTTTCAGGCCGTATTCCTTCATGCTGGATTCAAGATGCATATATTCGTTAACCGGATATACTTTTACGAAATTAATAACGTTGCTCATCTAAATTCCCCCAGTTTTTTCTTTTTTTATTTATTATGACCAGTCAGTTATCAATATCGGCAAAAAAAAGAAAAATTTTAGGGAAGGGAGGAGCCGCGGCGCCCCGCCTTCCCTGAACAAAAAAATATTGAATTTTGTTTTACCGAGTAAAATGAAAAAAGAATCGTTAATGCCTGAGCGCCTGTATATGCGCGGCGCGTTTATTTTGAACTCATGCGCATGCTCATTATAAGCGCGGTAAGGTTGTAATAAATGTTGCTGACAGGCGCTATAAGCACGGTGCCGGTGCCTTCGAAGACGTTGAGGAAACCTTCACCCGAAGTCATGCTTCCGACGAGGGATTTAGCCGCTTTCTGAACGGAAAAATTCAGCCCGGCAGTGCGCGCTATGGCGAAGCTTCCGTCTACCGCAAGCCTGTCGTTTACGAGTTTGATCCTTTCCACCTCGCCCGGCGAGTGTATTACGACCTGGCCGGTGCCTTTTACGCTTGTCTGAAAGAAGCCTTCGCCCGAAAAAAGACCCGAAATCGCTTTATTGGTATAGGCACCGACTTCCACGTTTATATCGGAACATACGTAGGCGCTTTTATCGAGTATCCATTCTTCGTTGTTCAATGTGAGAATCAGGTATTCGCCGAAGGATGGCGGGCCGAAAAATATCTCGCCGCTGCCGCTGTAAACGGGTTTAAAAACGTTTTCGCCGGTGACGAAAGATTTAAAAAAACCCGCAGCAGAGGGCATCTGCGATTCCATTTCGATCCTGCCCTGCATATAGTGCAGCGCGCCGGATTCGGCCCTTATCTGTTCGCGGTTGAGCGTCACCTTTACCATTTTAAGTTCCTGCTTTTTGACTATTTCAAACTGCGCCATTTCTTCCTCCCTATATTTATTTTTTTGCCTGCGCTGCGTTTTTATATTTGGGCAGGTAAAGTTCGTCGTAATACCTGCTATATTCTCCAGAGATAATATTCATCAGCCACTGCTGATTATTTAAATACCAGTCAACCGTCATAGCTATTCCGCGCTCGAAATCGACTTTCGGCTCGAAACCGAGCTCCCGTCTTATTTTCGACGCGTCTATGGCGTACCTGAGATCGTGGCCGGGACGGTCCTGCACGAATTCGATAAGGTCCCGCCCGCCGGGATAGCCTTTAGAAGCCATTATGCTTATTATCAGGTTCACGATTTCTATATTTTTAAATTCATTGTTTCCGCCGATATTGTAAACTTCTCCGGGCGAGCCGAGACGCAGGGCGGCGTCGATGGCTTCGCAATGGTCGCTGACGTAAAGCCAGTCGCGAACGTTCTCACCGCGCCCGTAAACGGGAAGCTTCTTGCGTTTTATTATATTGGCGATCATTAGGGGTATGAGCTTTTCGGGAAATTGATATGGCCCGTAATTATTGGAACATCTGGTTATTATAACGGGCGAGCCGTATGTTTTAAAAGCGGCCCTCGCGAGCATATCGGCGGAAGCCTTGCTGGCTGAATATGGCGAATTTGGAGCCAGCGGGGTATCTTCGGTGAACAAACCGCCGCCGTCCAGGCTGCCGTAAACTTCGTCGGTAGAAACCTGCAGGAACTTCTTAACGCCGTGGTTGCGGGAATAATCGAGCAGCGCCTGGGTTCCCGCGATATTGGTTCTTATGAACGGCGATGAGTCTATAATGGAGCGGTCCACATGCGATTCCGCCGCGAAATTCACCACAAAATCGATCCGGCCCTCGCCGAAGAGGCGTCCGACGTCTTCGCTCGAGGCGATATCGCCTTTGACGAACTTATAGCCCGGCCGGTCTTCGCAGTCCTTTAAATTGTCCAGATTTCCAGCGTATGTTAGCAGATCGAAATTTATCACCGAAACGTCATCGCCGTAACGAGCGAAAAGATATTTAATAAAATTAGAGCCTATAAAGCCGGCGCCACCGGTCACAAGATAAACTGGCCTGTTTTTTGATATCATAACCCTCCACCGTAGATTAAAATTTTATTCAGAGCGTTTCGCCCGCTCGATATATATACTAACAAAAATGAATTTAAAAATAAAGACAATTGTTAAAATATTAAGCTTTAAAAATTCTTGAAATATTTTAAAGTTTAATATATAATAATAATTGAATGCATGAAAAATCAGGACGCTAAAAAATGTTTTATCTTTAATTGATTGTAAAGAAGTTTGATAGTTATGAATAAAAGCCGGCCCGAAACGGTAAATATTATTGTAATCGACGACGATTTGAATAATATAGAACTCATTTCGCTCTATCTGAGCGGATGCGGCTACAGCGTCAAATCTTTTTCAAAAGAGATCGAAGCGTT
>MWBZ01000027.1 GCA_002069765.1 bacterium ADurb.Bin243 | reverse complement strand
CGGCATAAAATTTATGATTTTATCAGCCACAAACATTGATAGAGGCAAACTTGGAGTTTAATTTAACACAGTCTGATAATACATGTTAGCTAATCGCAGTTGAGCTTCGTTATTACTCTGTAAAGCTGCCTTTTCATACCATTCAAAAGCCTTCAGAAAGTCTTTGCTAACTTTGTTGCCTTCATAACATATAGTAGCTAAACGCAATTGAGCTTCGCTATTACCCTGTAAAGCCGCCTTTTCATACCACTCAAAAGCTTTCTGAAAATCTTTGTTAATGCCATTACCTTCATAATTCATATTAGCCAAGTATAGTTCTGATTCGTTGTCATCTTTAAAAGCTTTTTTAAAAATTTCTTCGAGCATGATATACTCCTTATTTGCATAGTAAATGTGTCAAATTTAAGCTTTGTGGATATGGTGAACTATTAAATTTTGTTTGAACACGCCTCGATAAAATTTGCGTTTAAAATTAAAGCGTTTTTGTACTGCCTTAATTTTATTATAAGCTATTTCAACTATAATTGATAGTGAACAAAATTAAAAAGATTTTCCGTGTCAGAGTGCCGAAAAATCTTTTTAATAAATGGTTTTATATAATTATGTAAAAAATTCGATGGAACAAGAACGTGACCAAAACTGTTAATTATTTATAACGCCGACTTTTTAGCCGTTATAATTGTCCGATGGTTTTATTATACGATTCGCATATAGCCTTTACTATGTCTTTTTCCGCGCCCCACATTCTGCGGGTGTTTTGTGGATCTATTATCCTGCAGTGGCCGGTAAGCTTGTTCTGCTGGAGTTTCCAGCCCGAAGACTCGCAGATGTCGTTCCAGAAAGTTTTGCCGCCGAGCGTTTTTACGCTTAAATTAGCCTTGTCGGCGGAAGCGAATAGTTTTTCTCTTAAGCATTCGCTATTTATTATATATTCGAACTTTTCGCGGAGCGTCGGGACTGAAGATTTCCGCGGGGGTGTTTGAGGAGTTTCGGTTTCTTCGGGGCCGAATTTTCCGTTGACGCACCACTCGACGAAGTGCTCGCAGTTATTTAAAAGAAGGTTCCAGCCTGCTTCGCCGATTCGCGAACGAGCCCGTTCGACGGATTCTTCGCGCGAAAATTTGCGGGTTTCGTGTTTTCGGATATATATTTTTTTTGAGATGAGGCCGCGTGACGGAACGTCTTCGGCAAATTCCTGGATCGGCACTTCTATTATGCCTTTACCTTTGCCTTTTTTATAATGGACGACTTTGCCGTCGCCCGAATAAATCCCGTGGTGGGTGAGAATGCCGTATGTAATATAAAGATGGTCGCCAGGGACGAGCTTTCCCGACATTTCAAGCAGCGAAGCGCGCTCGCCTTCCTCGAAACAGCGGTTTAAAATATTTTCTATGCTTGCCGCGTCGAGAAAATTGTTGAAAACAGAGCTTAATTTATCAATATTATTGGATATAGAATCTTTCATGCTGTTTGATTCCCTGACGGATTATTTACTAAAGATCTTTCGAAGCGGATATGCTTCTGAATAAACATAAATTAACATAATAAAATGCGATTGTCAACGAAATATTTATAAGAAAGTTTTTAAAAAATTTATCTTTTTTGTCGCTTCATAAAATTGTTGAAAGGCTTTCCTGGAAAGATAATATCAAATATCATGCTTAAAATATCGCCGTCGGGTTTGAGCGCGGTATTGCATTTAGCGCATTTAAGCTCTTTTGTTACCGAACATAAGCCGCAGTAGCGGTAAGTTTTTTTGCACTTTTCGCAGGCGTAGCGGCGAACCGATCCGGCCGGAACGAACGCGCTGCAGGAAGGACATATTTCATTGTGCGCAATGATGTTGTTCATGGCGTCGCCTCCTTTTTTATACCGTATAATTTTATTATAATATATTTTTGAAGAAAATCGTAGTGAACAAAATGAGAAATAGTTTCAGGGATTGTATGCCGAAATCCCTCTTTAAACTGGGGATTTATAAAAATAAACGTTAAACGATGGAACAAGTTTTGACTTTGCGGCTTTAGTCCGGCTGATTAAATATGCGATGTTAATATAGTCGAAATAATAAATTTTGTCAATTCATAATTCAGCCGGCGGTTATATGAAAGCCTCATCTAGATAAAAAGTTTGACAAGTAAAATAAGGTGTGCTAGAATAATTTAAAATAGATAAGCGGCCGGCACCGCATGCCGCTGGCATAAACGGCACGGGCGGCCGCTGGATTGAGATAATAATATATATTTTTATCCGGCCACAGGGGGGTAGATATGAGTGAAAACAGCGGCGTGGTAGCCTCGGGCCATAAAATGGCCCCGTTGAACACATGGGATAAAATCATCGCGCAGATTACGGCTTCGAGAAACGAAGCGGACATTGAAAAGAAAATAGACCTCATTATCGAACTGCTTGTTAATATAAGGCTTCTTGACAAAGAAGACAAAATCTTCGATGCGAGGGACGTCAAAGGCAATATAGAAGACATTTACAGGCGGGTGCTCGAAGAAACCAGGCTCACGCTCGATTCCATGCAGTCGCCGTCCGGCGAATATATTTATTATTTCAGGGAGCTGTTGAAAAAGCTTCCGATCAGAAGCGGCGGGGATATAATCGGCGATATAAGAAGCGCCGCCGAGCATTTTGAAGAAAGCCGCGACGGCGACGACCCGATGCTTTCGTTCGCCGGCGATCTCAGAAAAGAAGTCCACAGAAAACTCTCTCCCAGAATTCTCACCAAATATATCAAGCCGTATTTAAATTTTATTCGCGGCGGCGATTCCGGCGCGATGGCGGCTTCGGGATACATGGCCCTGGCGGCCACTTTCGATCCGAAGTCGGAGCCGGCGGAATTTGTCGAGCTTGCGGAGGAGATGGAAAAAAACCTTTCTTACCTCTGGGATTATAACAAAGGCGACATTACAGAGGTTAAAAAGAACCTGGAAGCGCGTCTCGATCTTTTTGAAAAGTGCTTCCTGCGAAAGGAAATGGAAACATTTCTCAATATATGCGCCGAACCGTTCATCAAAGAGACCGACAACCTCGTGGACTGCCTGAAACGCCTTACCAGCTTCAAAATGCTGCTTAAAAAATCTTATTTTGAAAAAAGGATCGGGCTTTTCGACTACCTCAACGTCGATCTTTACATCGGCCGGCTGGTATTTATTTTTACGAACGATCTGACCAACAGCCATTATGAACCCGTTACTTTTTCAAACGTGAAAAAGTGCGTCAACCTCATCAAAGAATTCATCGGCCTGCTCAGCCTTAAAGGCATCCTCCCCGAAAAAAACGACAATCTCATTAGAGACCTCAATGAAATATCGGAAATGGAAACCATAGATATTTTAAGGACGAAACGCACGGTGGAAAGCGTTTCCGTCGAGCTGCAGAAGTTTTTGCGCAAAAACATCGTATTCAGGGTCAGCCAGGCGCTCAACAACGTTCTGGAAGCTTATAAAATACCGACTTCAAACCTTTCGCCTATTAAAGACCGATTTTTCAATAATTTCATACGCACCACTGAATTTCACGCTGTAAGCGAGTTTATTGAAAAGATTATAATCTTTTTAAACCGCGAGCTGGCGGCAAAAAGCGTTGAAAACAGCCTTTACGGAAAATACAAGGTGGCCGAAATGCCGAAGGCCGGCGCGAACTGCGAAGCCTTTATCGCTGCCACGTGGACTGAAACTCCCGACGGTATAAGGCCTTTTCTCGGCGGCAAGGGCAACGGCATAATCGATATGAACAATCTCGGAATAGCCACTCCGCCGGCCTTTATTCTCGGCCTTCCTATCTGCCGTGAAATGCTGGAAGAAAAAAACGACAAAACCGCTTTCAGGGCGGCCGTAAAAAAATTCGTCGGGCAGCTGGAGGAAAAAACCGGTAAAAAGCTGGGCGGCGTAAAAGATCCTCTGCTGGTATCGGTAAGGTCGGGAACGACCGTTTCGCTGCCGGGCTCCATGTGCACCATTCTCAACACGGGCATCACGCCGCAAGTGAGAACTTCTCTGGCGGCTTCATACGGTGAATGTTTCGCCTCCAGCGTCTATTACAGGTTCCTTAAAAACGCTCTTGTGGCGCTCGAAATTATTCCGCCGCGCGAAACCGGCGCGACGGCGGAATCTATAGAAGCCGCCGAAAAGCTGGCCGTCGAAAAACTGGGAGATTCGTTTCTCACGGACGCTTTTGAGCAGCTCGTTATCTGCATCGAATTGGTTTTCGCTTCCAGCAAATCGGAAAGCGTCAGGGAATACCTGCGCGAACTTTCGATAGAAGTAGTTTACGGCACGGCGGTTACCGTGCAGCAGATGGTTTTCGGCAACAAGAACCACGACTGCCTCAGCGGCGTTCTCTTTACTAGAAACCCTATAAGCGGAAAAGATGAACTATTCGGCGAGTACAAGGAAATGGCGCAGGGCGAAGACGTGGTAATGGGCAATATCGTCACAAGGCATATAGCTTCTATTCCGGGGCATATAAAAGAAGGCCTGACGCGTTATAAAGAGATATTGGAGCGCGAATTAAAGCATGAGCTAGATATAGAGTTCACGGTTGAAGACGGCAAGCTTTACCTTTTACAGACCAGGCGCGCGACTGTCAGCGCCTATGCGAAAGTGGTCATAGATACCGATTTTATGAAAAAGGGCATTATATCCGCCGGCGAATTCCGGCGCCGCATGGAGCGCATGTGCGCCACGAATGCTTTCATATCGGTGCCCTGGGCCGATACCGAACTGCGCGAATGGAAGCCGCCGGTGGGAACGGGAGTTCCCATCAACCATGGCACGGCCTGGGGCACGCTGGTTCTGACCCGCGAAAAGCTCGACGAACAGAAGGCGAAGCGGGAAAACGTGATTTACTTCGCCCAGAATACTAACCCTTCGGATTTTTATATCATCAATAATTCGCACGGCATCGTCACTGTTTTTCCGGGAAGGACCTCTCACGCCGCGATAACTTCTATTACCCTTAATAAGCCCTGCGTGGTCGGCTGCGCCAACGCCGTAATAGACCTGGAGCGTAAAACCGTTACGTTCAAGGGAGAGACCGATACGGTCCTTAAAGAAGGCGAAATGGTGACGCTCGACGCCAACGGCGGATGCCTTTTCAGGGGCACGGTCCCGCTGACGAACAGCTTCATTAAAACGCAGGCGATTCTCGACACGGTAAACTCATCCATGAAGCCTGATGAAGCCGCTGAAAAAGTGGAGCGTATCCTGCGCGAAAAGATGCAGACTCTCGAAAAAGAAATGGGCGCACGCAAAAAAAGTATCGCGGGAGTCTCTAAAAACGAGCTGGCCGGTAAAAATGTTCTGGTGCGCCTGGATTTGAACGTGCCGTTTTCGAAGGGCGCGATAACTAATTCCGCCAGGATAGACGCGGCCGCGCCTACCATAAAATATCTGCTGGAAGCCGGCGCCACGCCAATATTATGCTCGCATTTCGGCGAGCCCGACAAGCAGGAGAAAAAAGGCAAATCCCGCGAAGAAATATATCATGAATACAGCCTCAAACCGGTAGCCGAATATATAAATAAGCGCCTGGGAAACGTGGTGTTCCACGAAGACAGCATAGCGTCTTCGGGCGTTCTTATTAAAAAGCAGGATATCGTACGCGGCAAAGTGAATATCATAGAAAATCTCTGCTTCGCCATAGGTGAAAAGGAAAACGACACAGTATTCGCGAGAGGGCTGGCGGGGCTGTCCGACTCGATATTCGTCAACGACGCTTTCGGCACCTGCCATCGAAACCACGCTTCCATAACGGGCGTGACTAAACATGTAAAAATGAAGCTGGCCGGATTTCTAATAGAAAAAGAGCTCAAATACCTCGGCGGCGCTATCGCCGACCCACAGCGGCCTTTCGTGGGCATAACCGGCGGCTCTAAAATTTCGAGCAAACTGGGCGTCATCGAATCGCTCCTTCAGAAGATAGACCTTCTGATAGTGGGCGGCGGCATAGGATATACGCTGTTAAAGGCGACCGGATTCGACGTTCAAAAATCGCTCGTGGAAGAATCCATGCTCGAAACTGCGAAAAAGCTTATGGACAGATACGGCAATAAAATAGTGCTGCCGAGGGATTTCGTCATTACCGATAAGTTCGACTTCGCCGGCCAGAAAGTCGGAAATCTTGAAAGGGACGTAAAAACAATAAAAGAAGGCTGGGAATCTTTCGATCTGGGCAGCGAGTCTATAGACCATGCCCTGAAAATCCTCGGCGACGCAAAGACGATTCTCTGGAACGGCCCGATAGGGGCGTTTGAAATAAAGGAAGGCTCGGCCGGGACGATGAGGCTGGCGGCCGAACTGGCTAAGATGGCCGAAAACGGAAAGATCGTAATAATAGGCGGCGGCGATTCGGCGGCGGCGGTAAATCTCGCCGGAGTGGAAGATAAAATGACGCACGTGTCCACCGGCGGCGGCGCGAGCCTCGAATTTCTCGAAAGATTGACGCTGCCCGGGATTTCGGTGCTCGATTCCGAGTAGGGCCGTCAGGCGTAAAATAAAATATAATGACCGGGCGGTTAAGAAAATGAAAAGTTCCATAATAAAAAGCGTTTTGCGATATATAGAAGATACGGGCGATGAAATAAAAGAATTTCGCGAAACGCTGCACGCCAATCCGGAATTATCTTTATGTGAAAGATCCACGCGCGACTTTATATTATCTAAAATACCGCGTAAAGAATTCGTTTGCGTTCATAAATTCGACGATACTTACGGGTTCTGGGTTGACGTGGCGTTCGGCGGAAACGCCTCCGCAAGCTCGGCGGCCATACGCGCCGATATAGACGCCCTTCCTATCCAGGAAGAAACCGGCCTTCCTTTCGCGTCGAAGAACGCGGGCGTGATGCATGCCTGCGGCCACGACGCCCACGCCGCAATGGCTTTCGGCGCATTATGCGCGGCCGTTAAGCATTACGATGTTTTAAGAGAAAATATAAAAACCGGCGCGCTGCGCTTTATATTCCAGGCGGCCGAGGAAAAAGCGCCCGGCGGCGCCCTGGCGCTTATTGAAAAAGGCGTCATGGAAGGCGTGGAAGCTATATTCGGAATTCATGTTATGCCGCATATAGCTTCGGGCCGTTTCGCGATTTGCGACGGCGGCATAATGGCCGGCGGCGAAAGGCTCAACGTCACTTTGACCGGTAACGGCGGGCACGCCGCCAGGCCCGAAGAGGCTTGCGATCTGATATTGCTCGCCGGTGAAATAATAACCTCGTCGCAAAAGCTGGTTTCGCGTAATACCAGCCCGCTCG
Organism: bacterium ADurb.Bin243; assembly: GCA_002069765.1. Classification (GTDB taxonomy): domain Bacteria; phylum Muiribacteriota; class UBA9980; order UBA9980; family UBA9980; genus UBA9980. The sequence continues at coordinate 37,401 of MWBZ01000027.1, read as the reverse complement.
AGCCGGCCGTAGTGAGTTTTTGCGAAATACACGCCGGCGCGGCCGGCAATATACTGCCGTCTTCGCTCGCATTCAGTGTTTCGTTAAGAAGCCTGGACCCGGTTGTTTTAAAAAATATACGCGCGGGCGTCGAAAAAATAATTAAGCTCAGATGCGAAGAATACGGCGCTTCCTTCCTGATCGAAGCGGTTAAAGGGTATCCGCCCATGATTAACGAACCCGGAGCGGTCGGCAAATATTTATCGGCGGCCCGCAACGCGCTGGGCGAACGCAACGTCGTTTATCCCGAAAAGCCCGTAATGGGCGGCGACGATTTTGCCAGGTACGCTCAAATGGCTCCCGGCGCGTTCGCGTTTCTGGGAACAGGCGCCGGAAGCGAAACATATCCGCTGCATCACCCTAAATTCAATCTAGCCGATTCGGACATATTAAATGGAACAAAGGTGCTGGCGGCGCTTATATGCGAATTCGCCGGATAGTTTAAATGGAGGCATTTTTATGAATATAAGCCTGGTCTACCGCAAATCCCTTGAAACCGCCCCGGATAGAACGGCCGTGGCTTTCGAGGAAAACAAATGGACTTTCAGGGAATTAGACGCCGATGTCGGGACGCGCGTCGATAAACTGGAAAAAATGGGCGTTAAAAAGGGCGACCGGGTGCTTATATTCCTTGAAAACAGGCTCGAAATGGTTTCGATTTACATGGCGCTTTTTAGAATAGGTGCGATTGCGGTTCCCGTGGTGGAGTTTTGCAAAGCAGCCGACGTGGCGTATAACTGCAATCACTGCCTGGCAAGCGCGATAATCACGAGCCGCAATTTGAAACCGGTCATAGAACAGGCTTTGAATGAAATTTCGGGGATCGAGTTCGTCTATGTCATCGACGAAAAAAGCGAAGACGCTTCCTGCGTCCGTTTCAAACCCTGCGGCTCTAAAGGTTGCGATGCCGCCGGAAGTTTCGATATGCGCGATCCTGCAGTGATAATGTACACGTCCGGAAGCACCGGAAGGCCCAAAGGCGTCACGCACACCCATTATTCCCTTTACAACTCCACTTTGATCCGCTGCGAAACCCTCAAGCACACCTCCGGCGACACTTACTTTCTTCCGGTCCCGATCGCGCGTGGCGCAGGGCTTACAAATGCGCTTTTGCCCATGCTTTTGGCAGGCGGAACGTCGGTGTTTCTCAAGAAATATTCCGATGAAAAGTTTTTAAGCGTCATAAACGAATATAAGCCCACACACGCGGCTGCTATGCCGTCGCAATTATGGGAACTGCTCGAAAATCCTATGACAGCGAAAACCGATTTTAAAACGATCAGGTATTTTTTTTCGGGCGCCGATTTCGTGCCCGCCAACCTTGAAAAACTATTTTATGAAAGGACGGGCATAGAATTGAAGGTGGGCTTCGGCATGACTGAGTGCGGCGGCTGCATCATCAGCCCGCCGTTTGAAAAGCACAAGCCTGGAAGCCTTGGAAAGCCGGTTTGCGGCGTCGAGGCGAAAATAATAGGCGATGACGGTTCCGAGCTCGCCGACGGCGAAACGGGCGAGCTGGTTATAAAGACCAAAGCCCTGATGCGCGGTTACTGGAACGACGAGCAGAACACGGCCGCCATGATCAGGAACGGCTGGATATATACCGGCGATCTGGCGAGGCGCGACGACGACGGCTACTTTTTTTTTACGGGCAGAAAAAAATTCTTGATAATCCGCAAGGGCATGAATATTTCGCCGGGCGAGGTCGAAGAGGTTTTAAACCTGCATCCGGCGGTCAGGTTCAGCGGAGTAGCAGGGCTTCCGGACGGAAATTACGGGGAAAAAGTTCACGCTTTCATCGTCTTGAAGGAAAAAGCCGCAGCGCCGGATGTCTGCGAATTGACTGAATTCGCTTCGAAAAAACTTGCGGCCCATAAAGTTCCGGCCGGTTACACCTTTGTCGAAAGCCTCCCTATAACCGAAGGCGACAAGGTCGACCGCAAAAAACTCAGGGAAATAGCGAAAGATTTATTGACGGGTGATAAAAAATGAAACCTTTAGAAACGGTTATAACCATGCCTTCGCTGGAATTGTTCGTGCCGCCGGCCCTTGCGTTTATAAGGTCGATGGCGCTCGCCTGCGAATTTTCCGAAAAGCGCCTCAACGATATCGAAACGGCGGCGGAAGAGGCGCTGACCAATGTAATAAAGCATGCCTATGAAGGGCATTCCGACGAAACTTTCAAGCTTTCGGTCGGAATAACGGAAACGGATTTTGTAATAAGCATATACGAAAAAGGAATGCCGTTTTCGCCCGGCCGCGTCCGTGAATACGCCCCTGAAAACCTTGAAAAAACTATGAACGCCGATGGCCTGGGCCTTTTCATGATGAAGAAAATGATGGACGGCATCGAGTTCGAAAATCTTGGACGCGAAGGCAAAGCGCTAAAAATGACAATGCGTTTGAGTGAAGCCTGCATAAAACGGCTGCATGAAAAGTATGAAAATAAAATACTGGTAAAAGATACGGCCGGCGAAACGGCGGAAAACATATCCTTCACGGTCCGCCCTTTTGCGCCCGAAGACGCGCTCGAGATATCGCGTTGCGCTTATAAGGCTTACGGCTATACTTACGAGCCTTACATATATTATCCTGAAAAAATAATAGAGATGAATAAAAACGGGCTGTTACGCTCTTTCGTGGCGGAGGGCAAAGGCGGCGAAATAATGGGCCACATAGCTTTTAAATTTAAAAAACCCGACGAGCGTATCGCCGAACTCGGCGTCGCTTTCGTCAAACCTGAATATAGAAAGTCGGGAGTTTTCAGGTCGATGACTGATTTTTGCCACAAAAAAGCCGAAGAGCTTAATTTATTCGGCCTGTTCGGAAGGGCGGTGACGAGCCATGTAGGCTCGCAGAAATTGATAGATCAGATGGGGTATGTAGCCTGCGGAATATTTTTCGGGCTCTTTCCTGACGATGTCGATTTTAAAGCGCTCGTCGGAAAAATTAAGCAGAAGGAAAGCGGGCTCCTGTTTTACCGGCCTAATATGCACGACGGCGAAAGAACGATATATGTCCCGCCTAAATATGAAAATAAGATACGCGAAATATTCGCGGCTTTTAAAGTCCCGGTCAATTTTGGCAAAAGCGAAGCGGGAGCTGATTCGGGCGGCGGCGAAGCCAGCGAAATAAGCGATTATATAGTTCCCGCCCTCAACATCGCCGAAGTGGACGTAGGGCGCATAGGCGGCGGCATTACGCGGGAATTGAAAGCGGCCGTTCACGAGCTTTGCCTGAAACATGTAGACGCGGTTTTCGTTCATATGAACGCCGAGGACCCGAAGTCGTTATCAGCCGCGGCCGAGTGCGAGCGGCTGGGATTTTTCTTTTCAGGCGTACTTCCGTTCGGCGCGGGCGGCAGGCACGAAATTATCCTACAGTATATGAATAATCTGGCTATCGATTACGACGCCATAAAACCATATTCGCGGGAAGCGCTCGAGATTTTAAATTACGCGAAGTCTTTCGACTCGAACGCGGCCAGGTGAAACGCGCATGATAAAGAAAAGAGGTTTCAGATGATAGAATACGATAAAATATACTCTAGAAATATAGGCCTTTTTACCGAAGCGGAACAGCGAAGATTAAAGAACGCCGTCGTAGCGGTAGCCGGCGTGGGCGGTGTCGGCAGCTATCAGGCGGTCGCTCTGGCGCGCCAGGGCGTCGGAGAATTGAGGATAATGGACCCCGGAATATTCGACGAACCTGATTTGAACAGGCAGTATGGCGCCATGATGAGCACGCTCGGAAAAAATAAGGCCGCGGCCACCGCGGAAATTTTAAAAGACATAAACCCTCACATGAAAATAAAAACTTATACGAAGGCCGCTGAAACTATCGCGGAAATTGAAGAATTTATTAAAGGCGCGGACGCCGTTATCGACGCGATAGACTATGCCGGCTTCAATCACAAGCAGCTTTTGCACGAGCGCGCCCGCGCCAACGGGCAATATGTGTTTTCGTCGCCGATTCCGGGCTTCGGCGCGTCGCTGATGATATTTTCCCCTTCGGGAATGACCATGGAAGACTATTACGGCGCTCCGGCCGATCCGGCTCTTTATAAAAATTTTAAACTTTCGATGGAAAAACTTATGCCCGCCGGTATCTTACCTCAATTTTACAGGGATTTCGAATCCGGCCGCATCGGGTATCTTTCCACTAACGGAGCTTCCGCGCAGCTTTCGGGCGCAATAACGGGGCTCGAGATCGCGCTTATCATTACCGGCAAAAGAAAAAAAGAAGACCTGGTAGTGGTTCCCGATATCATTTATCTCGATCTTTTCAACCGGAATTATTCGATATTCAATCCATGCAAATAAAGGGGAAACAGAATTAACATGAATGAAAATATTATAAATGAAAGAATCGCCAAACTTTTCGACGGCGGTTCGTTCGAAAAATTTACGGCTGAGATGTCTAACGGTTTCGTTACAGGCGCGGGACAGGTTAACGGCCGCAAGATAATGGCCTCTTTCGTCGATCCGGTTTGCCGCGCTGAGAGCCTTTTTCCGGGAGTCGGCGACCATATCGCGCTGCTCGAAAAAGCTTTTGAAACTAAAACGCCGGTCGTTTTAATAATGGACATGCCGGCGCAGCATAAATCTAACGATAGAAGCCCTTTTCCGCGGGACCCGGTAAAATTGCTCCTTGACAGGCGCGGCATGGGCCGTTTTTATTTCATGCACTCGAAACTTTCCGGAAAAGTTCCGCAGGTCGCGGTAGTTTTAAACCGGCTCGGCGCTTCTATGACTTTTCCGGTCGAGCTGTGCGACACGGCTGTAATGACCCGTAACGGCGGAATGAATATCGGCCGTCCCGACGTCGTGGAAAAGATAATGGGCAGAAAAGTGGATTATGACGAACTTGGCGGGCCCGATATGCATTACAACATTTCCGGGTCCATCGATAACGTGGCCGAAGATGAAAGCTGCGCGTTCGAATGGGTGCGTAAATATTTTGATTATATGCCGGGCTCTTTGGAAAAAGAAAAAGCGGCGCCCGAATACGGCGGCGATAAGATGAAGGCTACCATTCCGGCAAATCCGAACTTCGCCTTCGATACCCACGAAGTGATAAAGGGAATAGTCGATTCGGGGTCTTTTTTCGAATTAAGAAAAGGTTACGCCGCCGAGCTTATTACCGGATTTGGCCGAGTAGAAGGCCGTGTCGCGGGATTTATCGCCAATAACTCGTGCGCGCGCGGCGGGCTGCTTTTTCCTGAATCGTGCAGGAAATCGGCGCATTTTATTTCGATATGCTCGGCTTACGGCATTCCACTGGTATTCCTGGCGGACGTTCCGGGCTTCATGGTCGGGCCCGAAGTTGAAAGAAACGCCATAATCAAGGACGGCGCGTTGCTTTTTTCCGCCATAGCCAATTCGTGCGTCCCTAAAATTTCGATAACGCTGCGCAGGAACTATACCGCCGGCGTTTATGCCATGGCGGGTCCCGGCTTCGATCCTGAATGCTTTATAGCCCTGCCGGAAGCGGTGATATCCATATACGGAAAGTCGGTAGCCGAAAAGCTTTTGGCGCGGGAAATGTCTGACGCGGAAAGGAAATCTATGAGCGAAATGATAAACGCCGCGGGGAATCCGCAAAAACTATTGGATATGGGCCTTCTTGACGGGATCGTAGATATCTGCTCCCTGCGGCCGAAAATAGCCGGGTTTTTAAACGGCCTGCCGGGCGAACTCAGCGGCGGTGGCGGCCCCGTTCTGCTGGTTTGATAGCGGCCGGGCCGATTGCGGGGCTGCCGGCTTTTTTACTCAGAAGGCCGTTCAATAATATGTCGGAAATCGTTTTAACGCAGTCTTCGTATTGGAGGCTCTTTAACTGGCGTTTGAAAGGGCCTTCTTTGAAGATGGCGAGCGAAAGAATTGACATTAAAGTGAAGATGGCGGTTTCTTTATGGTTGCGCCGCCGAAATATTCCTTTTTTTGAATATTTTTCGAAAACGTTTGCCATACCGGATACGCTCTGCGAAAATTCGTCGTAAAAAAAATCGCTCAACTTCGGAGAATTTATGGATTCGTTCATAAAAAGCATTACCAGCTTGAAATCTTGCGCGATAAATTTAAAGGATTCGCGGCATATTTCCTCGAAAATTTTAGTTTCAGGCAGAGGGCCTTTGCTTTCGACGAAAGATTCGATCGGTATATGGTCCATGCGCTTGAATATTTCTTTTAATATTTCGGCTTTGTTTTTGAAATAAAAATATATTGTACCTGTAGAAACTCCGGCTCTTGCGCCTATTTCCCGTATAGTGGCGGCGGGATAGCCTTTTTTCGAAAAAATCTCTATTGCGGCTTTTAAAACGGCGTCTTTTTTTTAAGGGTTTTCGCTTTTGATAATGCCGCGTTCCATAAAATTACCTTCTTTCTTTTTTTAGAACAAGCGTTCTTCTATTAATTTAACACTTATAAATTTAAAAGTCAACTTCAAATTTTTAAAACTTCAATTTTTTTACGATAATTATGAACGATAATTCATTTTAAAAAATTAAAAAAATATTTTTAAAGTGTTAATTTTAATGGTGTTTTTGACGATAAATTGAACGCATGTTCATAAAATTGTTGACAATTTTGCGTTTTTTTGCTAGAATAAAAATAAGTAGAACAAGCGTTCGAAAAAAGAACGATAAATAAAAAGGAGCGTTATCCATGAAAAAAAGCCTTTTATTGATCGCCGCCGTTGCGGCGGTTATTTTTATTGCGGGCGCGGCTTACGCCGAGGGCAATGAGATCATAATTTATGGAACCACAATGCCTTTCACCAGAGCCGTCATTTCGACTAAAGTGCCGGGCACCATAGATTTCCTGCCGGAAATCGAGGGCGTCAGGGTTAAAAGCGGCGAAGTCATTATAATGATAAATAAAAAAGATTTCGAACTTACGGCCAACGTTCTTAGAAAACAGGTGAAGCTGGCCGAAATATCGAGCGCTCACGCTTCGGCGGAAAGTAAAAGAATGACCGACCTTTACAGCAGAAACGCCACTTCCGCTCAGGCCAGGGACAACGCGGTATTTTCAAAGGATTCGGCTTACGCTTCGCTCGAGCTTACCAGGTCGAACCTGCGCATCGCCGAAAAGACTATCGAAGACGCCTCTATCATAGCCCCTTTCGACGGAATAATATCAAAAAAATATTTTAACGCGGGCGAATATGTAGACAAGGGAAAACCGGTCGTTGAAATAGTGAACATAGACACCATAAAAGCGCATTTCAAGGTCCCGGAAAAATTCATAAATAAAGTGAAGATCGGCGGCAAAATAAAAGTCACGCTCGAGCACTGCCCCGAAAACGTTTTTTCGGGCGAGGTGTACGCGGTAAATCCGATGGGCGACAGCGTCAATCATTCTTTCGAAATAGTCGTGACTATAAAAAATATAGACCACGCCATAAAAGCCGGCATGTTCATTAAGGGAGTTTTAGCTCTCGAAGCGGATTTGAATTCCGGCGTAAAAGCGATAAGCCGCAATATAGTCGAAGGGCAAAATAAATCAAGCCGCCAGTAAGCGCTTTAAAGAGGAAGGATTTTAAATGATTTTATCGGAAGTCAGCATAAAACGGCCCGTTTTTATAACCATGGTCACCGCAGTAATGGTGCTTTTCGGCGCGATCAGCTACGGCAAGATCGGCGTCAACCTGTTCCCCGACATAGAAATGCCTATGGCCACCGTCGTCACCGTGCTCAGGGGAGCCTCGCCGGAAACGGTGGAAATGAAAGTCACCGACAAGATAGAAGAAGCGGTCAATACGATTAACGGAGTTAAAAAGGTCACTTCGTATTCCCTTGAAAACGTGAGCCAGGTCGTCATAGAATTCGACCTCGATAAAAAAATAGATATAGTCGCCCAGGACGTGCGGGACAAGGTTTCCGGAATAAGGTCGACCCTGCCTCTCGATATCGAAGAGCCTATAATAGAAAAAATAGACGTCGGCGCCGCGGCAATCATGTCGGTCGTTTATTCGGCGAAAACGCCTATAGGCGAAACCACCAGGTACGCCAAGGACGTAATCAAGGAAAGGCTCCAGAAAGTCCCCGGCGTGGGATCGGTAAAGATCATCGGCGGCCTCGAAAGGCAGATAAGGGTATGGGTTTCAACGGAAAAAATGCTGCAGCACGGAGTTACCATAGAAGACGTAAAACGCGCGCTGACTACAGAAAATGTCGAAATTCCAGGCGGAAAGCTCGAAACGGGCAACCGCGACATAGTGGTGAAAGTCAAGGGCGAGATCGAAAATTTCGAAGAGTTTAAGGACCTTTATATCGGCTATAAAAACGGATACGCCGTGACTCTCGGCGACGTCGCCAGGATCGAAGACGGCCTCGAAGACCGCGTGAACTACGCCACTTTGAACGGCGTTGAAGCGGTTTCGCTGCAGATAAAAAAGCAGAGCGGCACCAATATAGTAAAAGTTGCCGACGCCGTGAAAGCCGAGATCGAAAAGATAAGAAAGAGCCTCGAACCCGGTTCGGAACTCAAGGTGGTCGCCGATTCGTCTAAATTCGTAAAACTTTCATTCAACGAAGTGCTTTTCCACCTGTTTTTCGGAGGCGGCCTTGCCATAATAATAGTTTTCGTATTTCTGAGGAACATAAGGACCACTCTTATTTCTGCCGTGGCGCTGCCGACTTCTGTAGTCACTACCTTCGCGCTGATGAAATACCTCGATTTCACGTTCAATAACCTTACAATGCTCGCGCTGTCGCTTTCTATAGGAATGCTTATAGACGATGCGATAGTCGTGCTCGAAAATATATACCGCCATCAGGAAGAAGAAGGAAAAGACCCGATGGAAGCGGCTGTCGTTGGAACGGCCGAAATAGGCCTCGCGGTCCTGGCCACGACTTTCGCTATCGTGGTGGTTTTCGTGCCGGTCGCTATCATGGAAGGCTTGATAGGAAAGTTCTTTTATGAGTTCGGCATGACCGTCACGTTCGCAGTTCTGGTATCGCTTTTCGTATCGTTCACGATGACCCCGATGCTCTGCTCGCGCTATATGAAGCTGGTTAAAACGCACGGGGCTATGTATAATTTTGTCGAGGCCATTTTAAAATATATAGAGAACGCTTACGTATCGCTTTTGAAATTGAGCATGAAGTTCCGCTTTACCGTAATAATAATAAGCGTCGCCATGCTCGCCGGAAGCCTTTACAGCGCTAAATTTTTAAAATCGGAGTTCGTGCCGAAACAGGACAAGGACCAGTTCAACGTCGTCGTCGAAACTCCCACCGGGTCTTCTATCGAATATACGGCGGCCGCCGTGGCGACGATTGAAAATATCTTAAGAAGCGATAAAAGAATAGTATCGTTTTTTTCCACTATAGGCGCGGATTCGCAGGAGAAATCCAATTCGGGCTCCATATACGTCGAACTCATACCTAAATCTCAAAGAATGGACGCCGATCAATTCGAGATAATGGCAGAATGCCGCGAAAAATTTAAAGATATAAAAGGCATGATGATATCAGTGGAAGAAGCGGCGGATATTAGCATGGGCAGCGGGCGCCAGGCTGTGATGCAGTTCGGCCTCGCGGGCCCGGATTTAAAACAGCTCGAAGCCTATTCGAAACAGATGGCTGAAGAAATGAAAAAAGACGGCGGTTTCGTGGATATCGATACCGATTACAAAGCGGGAAAACCTGAAGCCAGGGTTTATATAAACAGAAACGCGGCCACCAGGCTGTATGTTCCGATAGCGTCGCTGGCTTCTGCCATAAGGACTATGGTCGGCGGAGAAAAAGTGTCTAAATTCAAAGACGGCGGAAATCAATACGATATAAATCTTAGGCTCGAGCTCGACGAGAGAAAAGACCTTTCCAACATCGAAAATTACTTCGTCAGATCGCAGTCGGGCGCTATGGTAGACCTTAAAAACCTCGTGACTATAAACGAAGAAAGCGGCCCGTCTATGATCGCCCGCACGAACCGCCAGCGTCAGATATCTTTTTATTCCAACCTGAAAGGGATATCTTCAGGCGAAGGCCTTGAAAAAGTTAAGGGGTTCATGAAAAAAATGAACGTTAAACCCGGTTATTCAATGGTGCTGATCGGAAAGCTCGAGAAAATGCAGGAATCTTTTCAATCTATTTTCTTCGCGATGGGCCTCGGCATCGTTCTGATGTATATGATTATAGCCTCTCAGTTTGAAAGTTTCATACATCCTTTTACGATCATGATCTCGCTTCCGCTTTCGATGATAGGAGCTATAGGCGGGCTTTTGCTATTCGGAAAAGAGCTGAGCATCATCAGCTTGATAGGAATGATTATGCTGATGGGCCTCGTGGCCAAAAACGCAATTCTTCTGGTCGATTACACGGCCACTCTTCGCGCCCGGGGTTTTACCCTCTATGATGCGATAATCAAAGCCGGCCCGACCAGGCTGAGGCCTATATTGATGACTACGGCCGCTATGGTTTTCGGTATGCTTCCGATAGCGTTCGCGAAAGGCTCGGGTTCTGAAATGCAAAGCCCCATGGCGATATGCGTTATAGGCGGGTTGATAACATCTACGATATTGACTCTGGTCGTAGTTCCGGTGGTTTATTCGCTGATCGAGGATATGCTGGGATTCGTTCGCGGAACCGCCGCAAACCGCTGAGGCATACTTTTTTAAAAAAAGCCCGTGAAAGGGCGTGCGTTAATAAATTAGTTTTGTTCGGGAAGGCGCTTTTAAAAGGCGTTTTCCCGATTTTTTTTCAAACGGCGCGGACCCGGGAATAAAATAGCTAAATTATTTGTTGCTTAAGGATTTTTATTGTGGTAAAATTGCATAAAAAAACGCGAAATCATAAGCATGAAGGTTTTTAAAATGAAAAAATCGAAAACTAAAATGTTAATATTGTCCGCGCTTTTTGCCGCGCTGACGGCCGTGGGAGCTTTTATTAAAATCCCTATCCCCTTCGTTCCCGTCACGATGCAGGTTATGTTCGTTTCTTTCGCGGCTATTCTTCTGGGCCCTTATTACGGGGCCCTTTCTCAGCTCGTCTATATTTTCACGGGGCTTTCGGGGATTCCCGTCTTCGCCAAAGGCGGAGGGTTTACATACGTTTTTCAGCCGTCGTTCGGGTTTTTGATAGGCTTCGTGTTTGCCGCCTATGCGATAGGCCGCATTTTTGAAATATTGAAGGAAGCTTCTTTCAAAAATATATTCATAGCGGTCGTATCCGGCCAGGTGGTAATTTACGCCACGGGCCTTCCATACCTTTATATGATGAATAACTATTACTTAAGCCAGCCGCTTCCGCTGGATAAAATATTTTATCTGGGATTTTCATTGTTCGCCGTGAGCGGCATGCTTACCGCTCTTGTCGTCAGCTATATTTCAGCGGCCATATACCGCAGGACGAAGCTTTTCGTTTAGCGCCCGCCGCTTTTTTTTTAGATAAAAATATAATGCATTCATTTTAAATTTAATTGCCGGCGGTTGATTTGATTGTATAAAAGCCTTTTCATACGGGGCGTTCTGCCCACAATAATCATAATAATACTTTTTTCGGCATCGGTTTTCGGCATCATCGTTCCTTCTTTCGAACGCAGCATCCTCGAGCAGAAAAGGGAAATGATACGCGAACTCACTAATTCCGCGTGGAATATTCTGGCGAAGTTCGAAAACGACGAGCGCTCCGGAATCATTTCCCGCGCCGAAGCGCAGAAAGCGGTAATATCGCAAATTCAGAACCTTCATTATGGAAGCGAAATGAAGGATTATTTCTGGATACACGACACCGGCCCGGTCATGGTCATTCATCCATACCGCACCGACCTTAACGGACAAAATCTTTCAGAGTTCAAAGATCCTCGCGGCAAACGCCTTTTCGTCGAAATGACGGAGCTGGTGAAACGCGGCGGCGCGGGTTATGTGGATTACATGTGGCAGAGAAAAGACGACGCGGCCCTTATCGTGCCGAAACTTTCATATGTCAAGGGATTCGCTCCATGGGGCTGGATCATTGGCACGGGGGTTTATCTCGACGACGTTGAAACCGAAATAAAAAACCTGCGCCGCAACATCGTATTGGTTTCGCTGGTTATAATCATAAGCGCCGCTTTTATTTTGTTTTATCTTCTGATCGAACATTTCAGGGCTGAGTACGGCCGCGTTAAAACCGAAGCAGCTCTCAGGGCGTCTGAAGAAAAATACCGCACGCTGGTAGAATCGGCGGGCGAAGGAATAATTATGGCCATCTCGGGCGAAAGGCTTTTTGCGAACCAGAACATTCTTCAGAGGCTTGGATACGAAGCGGAAGAATTTTCGAAGCTTGCCGTTGACGACGTTATCGTCGCGACCGAAGAAGAAATATCCTCGGGGGGCCCATATTATAAAAAACTCATAAACGGCGAAGCGGCCCCGAAGCGTTACGCTTCAAGGCTTAAAACAAGGGACGGCGCTGAAATAGGCGTTATGCTTTCGATAGCGGGAATAGACGTGCAGAATAAAAGCGGCTTTATCGCGATTGCTACCGACATAAGCCGCAGCAGGATGAAAGATATCGTTCAGGAAAAGGTCATCAACGACCTTCAAAGCGCGTTTATGAATTTCAGTCAGCCGGTTGGAGCGATTTGCGAAAAAGAGCCCATTTCTTTTCCGCTAAGCGAATCCTGCGTCGCGGCCGTAAAAAAAATGCGCGAATGCGGCCGCCGGTCGGCTGTAGTAAAAAGCGCCGACGGATCGATCGCGGGCATATTGAGCTATGAAGATATTTTCGATGAAAAATTCGTTGAGCTTTTCGTGAAAGGCAAGCCCATAAGTGAATTCAAAAGTCTTGCGCCTCCTGCGGCCGTGAGCTCTTCTACCATGGCTTTCGAAGCCGCCCGAGTACTTGAAAAAAATTCGTTCCGCCCTCTCCTTATAACTTTTCCGGACGGTGCCATGGCGGGAATTCTTGAAAAAGACCGCCTGCTGATGGTTCAAAATTATTCGCCGGCCGTGTTTTTGCGGGAAATCGCGACGGCTTCTTCGCCCGGCGACGTACACAAGATCAGCCGCCGGCTCGCCGAATTGGTCAGGATACTCGTTCTTAACGGCGTGAAAGCCTTCAATGTAAATCATTTTATAACCCAGTCGGCCGACTCCATACTCGAAAGGCTGATTTCTTTCGCGCTGGAAAAGATGGGAAAACCGCCCGCTCCTTTCGTATTTCTGGTGATGGGAAGCGAAGGCCGTTTCGAGCAGACTTTAAAAACCGATCAGGATAACGCGATTTTGTATCAGGACGTACCGGCCGAAGAGCGCGCGGCCGCGGATGAATATTTCAGCGGCCTGGGCAAGCTCGTTTGCGGCTGGCTGGAAGAAGCGGGATACTCGAACTGCGCCGGCGGGATTATGGCTAAAAATCCAAAATGGTGCCAGCCGATGTCGGTATGGAAAAATTACTTCGCCGAATGGATAACTAAAGCGGGCGCCGAAGAGCTTTTGAAAACAAAGATATTTTTTGATTTTCGCGGCGCCTGGGGCGAAACTAAATTTGCCGACGAACTGCGCTCGTCGCTTCGTGAAAATCTCGAAAACACGCCGCAATTTTTTTTCCTGCTGGCCAGAGATGTGCTGAGGTTCGAGCCGCCTATAGGGCTTTTTGGAAATTTTACGCGCGACGGCTCGAAGGGCGATGAAATCGATATAAAGGCCGTAATGACGTTTATCGTTGATTTCGCCAGGATATACGCGCTTCGTTCCGCTCTCGGCGAAACGAACACTTCCGACCGCCTCGCCGCTCTTCAGGAAAAAGGCGTTCTCAAGGAGTCGAGCTACGATGAAATGGCCCAGGCTTATTCGTATCTTATGAACCTCCGGCTTCTCAATCAGGTCAGAAAGTACGCCGATAAGGGCGCGGCCGATAACGGCGTCGATCCTTATTCGCTCACGTCGATAGACCAGAAGATGCTTAAAGAAATATTCGCGCAGATCAAACACTTTCAGGTGCGCCTCAGTTACGATTTCACCGGGATGAGCGAGCGGCTATGATTCTTATTATCAGCGACGTCCACGGCCAGTTTCAGGTCGTCAACGAACAGATAGATTTCGCCGAGAGGCGCCTTAATAAGGAAGTGTCTTCGGTAATCGTTCTTGGAGATTTCGGGCTTTTCGAAGTCAACCTCCGGCGTTTTTTCGTCCGCGATAAAAAGAGGTTTAAGAGGCCGCTTTATTTTATAGAAGGCAATCACGAAGATTTCGGCGCATTCGAAGGCCTTATGAAAAAATACGGCGAATTTTTTACCCACTTCGCCCGCGGTACGCTGCAAAAACTTGACGGGCACGCATTTTTATGCCTTGGCGGGGCCCGATATATGGATCTTATGAATACTCCAATGCATTCCGAAATAAGCGACGCCGATATAGAACGCTGCCTTTCCCATCCGCCGGGGTCCGCGAAAATTATTCTTTCGCACGACTGCCCTTCCGGGATAGGGGTTCCAAATACTCCGGGGCTCGAATTTTACGGCCCTCCCGGAATAGTCAGGAGCGCCGAAATAATTCATCGTTACGAGCCCCGGCTCTGGGTGTTCGGCCATCACCATAAATGGTTCGCCGTAAAAGAAGGCGGCACTTTCTTTCAGGGGCTCGCGGAAAGCTGGAAAGGCTTCGGCGTTCTTGAAAGCGATTCGACTTTTACCGCTTTCGACAATTCCGTAGAACTCGTTCACGAGCCCTTCTGGAGAAGATGGTTCGCAAGCTTCTGACGCGCGGTTTTTCACGCGCCCTTTTTAAATCTTAGAGACTTCAATGTTCACGCGCGCATATTTTAATAAAGTCTTGTTTACTACTTACAAGATTTATAAGTAGTAAATAGGTGTTGTGTATTGCATGAAATGTAATTATAATACTTCAAATTTCACCGATTTAATCATATCGAAATATATCATATTATCGGAGGTAGTAGTTATGCTTCATGAACCGGCGGCGGCTTCTAAACACGATCCGGCAACGCCTTACAAGATGAGACTCGGGGCGTGGATGTTCTGGTTTTATTTGATTATTTATGCCGGCTTTATAGCCGTTAACATCGTTTCACCGCTTACGATGGAAAAAATAGTCGTAATGGACCTCAATCTCGCCGTAGTTTACGGCTTCGGCCTTATAATCGTCGCTCTGTTACAGGCGCTTATATACGATTTCGCCTGCAACGCAAAGGAAATCGAACTGGCTAAACCGGCCGGCGAAGGGGAGGCGAAATAACATGGAAGTTATGCCTGTAATATTATTCGTGTTCTTCGTCGGTCTGGTCCTGGGGCTCTCTTTTTATTTTGCCCGCCAGGCGCGTTCGGCCAGCGGTTATTACGCCGCCGGCGGCACTGTCCACTGGTTCGTTAACGGAATAGCTTTCGCCGGCGATTATCTTTCGGCGGCTTCTTTTCTGGGAATATGCGGAATGATCGCCACCGCCGGATACGACGGGTTCTTATATTCGATAGGTTATCTGGCCGGCTGGATAGTGGCTCTTTTTGTTGTGGCCGAACCCATGAAGCGTCTCGGCAAATACACTTTCACCGATGCTCTTGACGCGAAATTCAATTCCAAAGGAATACAGCTCGCTTCGGCCATAAGCACTCTCGTAGTTTCGTTGTTCTACCTGATACCGCAGATGGTCGGCGCCGGCGTTCTGATTCAGCCACTGCTCGGTTTTCCGCATTATGTCGGCGTTATACTCGTTGGGATTATAGTTATAATAATAGTCGCCACGGCCGGAATGACTTCGACGACCTACGTTCAGTTCCTTAAAGGCGGTATGCTAGTTATATTTTCAACGGTGCTGGTAGGTTATATGTGCGCCAGCGGGCTTTCAACTACTCCGGACCAGGAAGGCAAAGTGCCGTTTTACGAATATAAGGTGATGGCCGCTTCCGCCGATGCCTCGGCGGTTACGCCTTCCGACGCTTCTTACAAGTTCGCTTCGCTTAAAGAAGTAAAAGGCGTTAAGTTCGTTAAACTTCTTAAAGACGGAAAAGACAGCTGGTGGGTATGTGAAACCGGATCCGCGACGGAAGAGATAAATCTTCGTGAAGCGCAGTTCACGGCCTCAAAAGCGGACGGCGCTAAAATCATAAACGGCCTTACCGCAGCCGAGGGCGGAAAGTTAAGGCAGATAGGCAATATGGAAATTATAAAAGGCCGGAAAGGCGCCGGTGTTAAAACCGGAGCTCTCGGTCCCATGGAATATCTGGCCCTGGTCGGAAGCTCCGACAGCAGCGTAAGGCTCTGGAAAGACGTTTCATTCGAAGACGGAGCGGACAAAATCAGGGTGTTTTATTCTTACCTCGCTCCCGGCAACCGCATAATGCGTCCGGGGTTGAAATTTAAGGTGGAAGGCACTTTCTGGGAAAAATTCGATTTCGTTTCGCTCATGCTCGCGCTTTTTCTTGGAACCGCCGCGCTTCCGCACATTCTGATACGTTACTACACCGTTCCGAGCCCTGCGGCGGCCCGTAAATCCACGATAGTGGCCATAGCGTCTATAGGATTTTTCTATATTCTTACTCTTTTCATGGGCATCGGCGCAATGACTCACGGCGTCGTCAACGTGATGGACAATAATATGTCCGCGCCGCTGCTGGCTAAATCTTTCGGCACGTTTCTTTTCTCGGTGATTTCTGCGCTGGCGTTCGCGACCGTTTTAGGCACCGTCAGCGGGCTTATAATAGCGGCTTCCGGAGCCGTGGCGCATGATCTTATGGACCGCTACATGGGAATGAATCTCACCGAAAAAAGTAAAGTCGCGGCAGGAAAAATATCGGCGTTTGTCGTCGGAATTATAGCTATATTTCTCGGAATAATGTTTCAGGGCATGAACGTTTCGTTTCTTGTAGGCTGGGCGTTCTCCGTGGCCGCTTCGGCCAACCTGCCGGCTATTATAATGCTTCTTTTCTGGAGCAGGACGACTTCGCAGGGAATAGTCGCTTCGATTTTCATAGGGACCGTTTCGGCTCTGGGGCTTATATTGCTTTCGCCAGATATGTTCAAGCTGTATGGCCTTGACGCGGCATCGGCGCCGGTGCCGTTTGGAAATCCCGGTCTCGTTTCTATTCCGCTGAGCTTTCTGACTATTATTTTAGTTTCGATGGCGACAAGCGGAAAACAGCAGGAACTGAAAATTCAGTAACGGCGGGCCGCTGGATTAAAATAACTTGAAACCCAAAAAATGCCGCCGTACCCGGGAGGGAAGGCGGCATTTTTTTATGCGAATGTATGCGTACGGCGTTTTTATTCAGACCCGGTTTTATAAATTTTAACGTAGTTTTCGCGGGTTAGCGTATAAGCTGGATGGTAAAGTCCCGTCGGCTCGTAATACTCGTATCCCGCGCTTGCGAAACCGAGCTTTTTCAAGAGGCTTTTAGATACTTCGTTGTCGGGATGGTGCCCGGCGAAAAGGCTTGAAACCATTAGTTTTTCAAAGGCGTATTCTATAACGGCGCGCGAGGCTTCTTTGGCGTATCCCGCGCCCTGGTATTTTCGTTTCAAATAAAATCCGGTTTCGAGGATATTTTTTTCGGCGTCGTAAGGTTTTAATCCGCAGCAGCCGATATGCTCGCCGGTTTCAAGAAGGAATATCGGCCAGTATTGAATTTTATAAGAAGCCTGATTCCGGATTTCCTTCAGCAGTCTTTCGTGGACCTGATTTCGTGAAAACGGCCCCCCGACGAGTTTTGAAACTTCATCGTCGCCCCAGATTTCAAAAGCGCTTTCGAGGTCTTCCTCGGACCACGTTCTAAAGCCCAATCTGGCTGTTTTTAAAAAATATATATCATCGTTTTTTACCGCTTCGTTGTTATCCATAGTGAAATTAAAAACGCGCGTTGACGTCGGCGCCTTTTTCTATTAAGAGCTTAGCGATGCCCGGCCGGTTTTTTAGGATCGCCAGCAAAAGCGGCGTGCGGCCGTTCGCGTCTGAAACGTTTATTTCCGAGCCGCGTTCGATAAGCAGTTTTGCTATTCTTGCGTCTCCGGCGTTTATGGCATAAAATAAAGCCGTCTGGCCGGAAGAATCTTTGGCGTTGATATCGGCGCCTTTTTCTATTAAAAATTTGGCCAGATTGTGCTGGCGTTTGGATATGCTGAGCATTAAAGGCGTTCTTTCTCTGCTTCCGGCATTTTTTTGCACTTTCTTTTCGCCGTCGGCCGTATAGCTTATATGACGGAAGTTGCCTTTTCTGAGCTCGCGATTGATATCGTTTTCTCCGGCGAATGCGCCGCAAATATTAAATATGGAAATCGCGAATACGAAGCTTGAAATCACCGCTAATCTTTTCATTGATAATACCTCCGCCATTTAATTTTGACTTTCCTATCGAATAAATTATATATTATGTCCGGAGCTTTGTCAAGCGCTTAAAAAGTCCCGCCGGAAGCTTGAAAGTGCCGGTACGCCTGGAAAATTATTCTTTTTTGCCCGGGACTACCAGTATAAAAGTTTTATCGGTAAGGCCGCCTTCATGATTTTGCGGGTCCCTTCCGAAGGCTCCCGCTTTTTGCGAAAAAATATTAGTGGAGCCTTTTTCGTTCAGGTCCATTTTAAAATTAAGGCGGGTCCTGTTCGTAAATGCCGAATTATTGAAGTTTTTTCCTCCCGGCGTATTATAACCGTTTTCTTCCCATCTGGCTCTGTTTTCAATCGAAAATCTGGCTTTACGGGATTTGCTCTGACCGGGGATTTCTGTTATGGCTCCGGCTTTTTGCGGATCGTTTTTTATTATGGTAACGCCGTATTCGCTGGAGATAATTAAATTTTCATCGGTGGTTTTGTTTGCGTAGCCCGCCGTTTTTAAAATGTTCAAATCGGGTTTTACAGGCGTTTCTTTTTCTTTTTTTACCTCCGGCTCGCCGGTTTTATCTTTCGGTATGCTTAATTTATAGCTTTTCACTTTCGGTTGCTCTTTATTTTCGGCCGCTTCTGAATAAATGCCGAAAGCGGATATCATGCCAGCGGCTAAAAATGCGACCGCGGCGATTTTTGAATTTTTAAACTTACTCATTGATTGCCTCCGTTTTTAAAAGCCTTATGCCGGCGCCGGGCGAGCGCATGCCTGGCGCTGCGGCGAAATTAAAATGCATAAGTTGAAAAATTTTATCACAAAAATACCGCGGTGTCAATTTTTATTGCGTTTTATCGAAAGCCGTGTTATATTATAAAATGTGAATACATTAAAAAATATCGAATTAGCTTTTATAAGCGATTATAAAAACTCCGAAAAGTACCGCTCCAGTTTTAACGATCTGGCGTCGAAGGTGTTCGGCATAAATTTCGAACCCTGGTATAGAGCGGGGTTCTGGAATGAAATGTACGTTTGCTATTCTTTCGCGGACGGCGGAACGGTAGTTTCTAACGTTTCGGCCAATATGATGGACTTGACGCTCGGCGGCGAAATAAAAAAAGCCGTTCAGATCGGGACGGTTATGACTCACCCGGATTATCGCGGGCGGGGGCTTTCTTTGAAGCTGATGAATATAGTTCTTTCGGAATATACTTCGAAATGCGATTTTATTTATTTGTTCGCCAATGAATCGGCTTACGGTTTTTATCCGGGCTTCGGTTTCGGGGAAGTTCGCGAATCTTCTTTTAGTTTTGAGCCGGAGAGTTGCAGTGGAGAGGCGGCCTTAAACTGGCGAAAGCTGGACATAAAAGACGGAAAAGACCTTGAAATATTAAAAAGGCTTGCCGCCGGAAGAGCTCCGGTTTCCGCGAAACTCGGCGTCACGAAAGATTCGCACCTGATAATGTTTTACTGCCTTAATTTTTACAGCGATGATATTTATTATATTCCGCGGGCCGATACGGCGGTTATTTGCAGAATCGAAACCGGAGCGCTTTGCATTTATGATGTTTTATTCGAAAACGCTCGCTATGCGGCTTCGGTTTTAAGCGCGGCGATCAAAAACGGCGGGGCGCGCAAAGCCGTTTTTATGTTTACTCCAGATCTTTTCGTTTCCGGCTTGAAAGGGGTTTGCGAAGAAAAAGATTATAAGCTTTTCATAAGGCCCCGCGGGCAAAATTTTCCGTTTGATTTTACTTTTCCGCGGCTTTCCCATGCGTGAGGCGTTCGGTAAAAACCACGAAAGAGGCTGCCGGGCCGGTTTCCCGGCGCGGTTAAACGCTCCGGAATCAAGCGGCCGTCCTTTTACGGGCCGGGATTTTTTGTTCGTCGAAGACCTCGGGTTCTTTTCTGGATTGCTGAGTGAAACCCGTGGCGGCGAAGGAAATGGCGCCGCCTTCGGGCCAGTTGAGCGCTATTACCCAGATCGTCCGGGCCACCTTGAGGATCCGCTTGTAGGCCCGGGCGCTCAGTCCGAGCTTTTCTATGGCCATTTCGAGCGAGCAGCCGTCCCAGTCGATATCGATTTTGAGGTTTGAAACGTTTTGAAAAGTAAGAGTGGCGGGGGATATTAAAAAACTGTAATTTTCGGCGTCGCCGGCGATCCAGTCGTGGATAAAGTCTATATCGAGCTCGAGCGCGAATTTTTCGGCGTCGAGGCGTATGGAGTGGATAAAGTTATCGTGCCAGGTGATGTTTTTGAAGTCGCGAGCGCTATATTTAGTTTTTACAGGAGCTTTAGCCATTTATTTACCTCCGGCGCAAAAATAATTTTATATAGATATCTTTTGCATTATATAACACACGGCCTTAAAAATCAACTAATATTAAAAGGCTTGAAACTTATTAAGGAGACAATTCATGGTCAAAAACGAAAGCGTCATAATATGGTCTAAATCCAATGCGGGAGAGCTTTTTCCTTTTGCGGCCACGCCGATGACGTTCTCAGTGTCGGAAAAGTTTATAAAAGCGCTTCTGGCGCCGTTTATGTATAATTTTGGAATCGATATCGAAAAAACCAGGCCGTTCGGGCTTGTAGCCGGAAGAATTTATATAAATATGAATTGCGCCGCGGCTTTATTAAAAAAGGCCACTTTTTCGCTCAAGAAAAATTTCGCCGATCTTTTCGGCGGAGATTGCGAGGAGCTCGCGCGGGCGCTTGAAATATTAAAAAACTCGCCGGCCGCGGGCGTGGAATTTTCATATATGAAGCTTGTTTTACGTCTGCCGCTAACCGCTTACAGGTTCGTGACGGAAAATTTATCGGCAAAGCGGTTTGAGATGCCCGCCGATCTTACGGCAACTATCGAAAAATACACTAGCGCCGATTTTAAAAATTATCCGGACGGTTCTCTTTTGACGGTTATCGCCGAGCTCGCCGGGCTTTTGCAACGCTCCACGGAAAAATCATGGCCGGCGGTGCTTTCGGCCATGATCGCCAGTTCGCTTGTGCATGCGTTTATGGGAAACGAAAAGGCCAATATATTGCTGTCATGTTCTAAAGGCATGGACAGCGCGGAATCTGGCCGCGAGCTTTTAAAGCTGGCGGCTGCCGCCGAAAAGCTCGGAATCGTTCCTTTGCTGTTTGAATGCAGTGGATTTGCCGAAACCGAAGCGGCCCTTAAATCGAACGGCGCCGGCCTGGCGTTTTTATCCAACTTCGCGCGCTTTATGAAAACGCACGGACATCACGCCGTGGGAGAAGTGGACGCCGCCTGCCCTCGCTGGAGCGAAATTCCGGATTATATTCTTTCGATAATTAAATCTTATATTTCCGGCGGCGGCGCCGAAAATGCCCTGCGGCGCAGCGAAAATATTTACGCCCGAAAGGTTTCGGACGCGTCGCGAATCCGTAAAGGCCTGGATTTTAATCCTATTAAGCCTCTGGTGGAATTTCTCGCGGATACCGCCAAACGCGGCCTGACTTTCCGTGAAAACTATAAGAGCGAACTCGTTATGATGATCGCGATAATTAGAAAAATATTGCTTGAATGCGAACGGCGCCTTCTGGCGAAGGCGATTTTAAAAGCCGAAGGCGACGTATTTTTCATCGATTTGCAGGAGCTTGAAACGCTTATGAGACATGGTAAAAATTTTTCTGAAATTGCCGCGGCGATAAATATCAGAAAAAAAGAATATGAAAGTTTTTTAAAAATCGAACCGCCTTCGGTGGTAATCGGCGATTTCAACGCCGCCGGTCCGGATAATATACGCCGTAAAACGGCGCTAGATGAAGATGCGGTTTCGGCAAACGCCGGCGGCGTCTTTAAGGGAATCGCCGTAAGCGCGGGCGTTATTACGGGCAGGGCGCGGGTCGTAAAATCCGCCGAAACGGCGGAAACGGTTAACTGCGAAGAGATACTCGTGGCTCCGTTCACCGATCCGGGCTGGACTCCGTATTTCGTGAACGCGGCGGGGCTTGTTACCGAGCTGGGCGGCCCCTTGAGCCACGGAAGCATAATAGCCCGCGAATATGGGATTCCGGCCGTCGTCAACGTAAAAAATATAACGGGGCTGGTTAAAACGGGGCAGCTTATTAAAGTTGACGGAAATAAGGGAACCGTAACTATAATGTGAACTCCGCTTTTTCATTTTTCCTTATGGGTTCCGGGAGGTTTTAATTTTAACTTGACAAAAAATTCAAAAAACAGTTGACAAGCTGGTCAAGTTTTTATATAATGACTTCTAATTGCGTACGTTTATCAACCTGGAATAATAGGAAAAAGTGAAAAGTATGCGAGTTTTCTTTTTAAACGTTATAAACGAATATAAATTAAGTTCGAAAAAGCTTTACAGCTTTACAGCTAAGTTATTCATACCCGTTAAATCAAAAGGCGACTTTAGCATAAATATTAAAAACGCGTTCCCACTTTTAAGGCACGCGTTTTTAAATTTTTATCGGGTGGAAAACAAATTTAGTAAATATTAGAAATTAAATGTTATAAGGCGGTGTGGTAATGTTAAAACAAGCAAATCGAAGAAAGCGTCAAGAACTAAGAACGTTCAGTTTTACTATAATAGCATCGATAATTTTGTTATGTTTTTTTGGCGGAATAGCGAGCGCTCAAACCGTTAACCAGACAGTAAATTTGAAATCAGGCTTTAATTTTATCGCGTTTACGGTCTCGCCGTCTTTATCTCCCGAAGAGCTCAGGCAGAGTAACGTGACGCTCATAGATGACATTTACTTTTACAGCGCCTCTGCGGGTTCATTTTTGAGCCTGTCTGAAAAAACTCTGACGTCGCTCGCGGCAGGCAAAGGCTATATAGTAAAAGCTAAAACGGTCGGTTCTATGATTGTTTCAGGAACCGCGCCGACGGCCGTACCCGACGCTCAGCTGAAGGCGGGCTTCAATTTAATCGGTATCTCGCAGAGCGTTTCGACGAATACTTTCTCCGGTCTTATGAAAAGTTTCGGCATTATAAAAGGGCTTTATAAGTGGAACGCCTCTGCGGGCTCTTTTATTCAGGTAGTAATGGATTCCGCCGGCACTCCTCAGCTGCTTGACGTCTTCGATCCGCAATTTCAAGTCGGCGAGTCGTACTTTATAAATGTTTACGACAACACCACTCTCAGTTTCGGCGGAAGCTCGCTCAGCTTTGTCGGCGGAACGGTTCCTGTAACGCCGTCTTCTGACGTTCCCGCGACCGCGCTAACCGATATTCCCCCTTCTGAACGGACGAGCGGCGCCGGAAATATTGCCGGCAAGATAACCGCGCCGGCAAGCGTTTCAGTCCATTATTCCGCTTCGGAATCATTGCGGGCGATTGCCGTAACCAATACATCCGATATCAAAGTATGGATTAAAAACCATCCTGAAATTAATGCCAAAACCGACGCTGAAGGCAATTTCGTACTTAAAAACGTTCCGAAGGCGGTTAAAGAAACCGGCCACACGTTAGAATACGAAAAAATAGAAGGCGAAAACAAGTTTAACGGAGTCATCGAGAATATTCCGGTTGTTGAAAGCAAACAAATAGATGTGAGCAAATACATCGGGCCGTTAGTCATTAAAAAATCGGCTGTCGTGCAGGGAAAGATTTCTCTCGCTGACGGTCTTTCGCCGCTTGGCGCGGAAGCCTATATCGCCGGAATTTCAGCTATGATAGCTAAAGCCGATGACGACGGTTCGTTTTCACTTATGGATGTGCCCGCGGGAACGTTTAATATAGTTTTCCAGGCTTATGGCTATGAAATATCCCGGCAGACAGTTACTTTAGAAGCAAATGAGATCAAGCAGCTGACGGCGGTCCAGTTAAAAAAGATCACTCCGGTTTCGACGGTCGGTTCGGTCGACGGTTATGTTCTGGCCTCCGACGGTCTGCCTGTCGCGGGCGCGGTGGTTTCGATAATATCCGCCGATAGAAGCGTTGACATTGGCGCGATTTCATCCGCCACGGGGCGTTTTAATTTTTCAAACTTAACCGCCGGCAAGTATAAACTTGTATTTTTAAAAGACGGCTATAACGGTTCGGAAAAAGAAATAGACATAGCCGTAGGCGTAACGGCCAAACATAACCAGACGATGACTAAGATCGTTGCCACACAATCATCCGCTGCGGCTTTCGGCCTCATCGCGGGCAGAGTGAAAGATTTAGCCACCGGAGCTCCGATTCGTAACGCGGTAGTACTGACCGTGCCGCCTACCCGCCAATTTTATACCGATTACAACGGGTATTTCGATTTTTTAATTCAGCCCGGCACTTATACTTTAAAAATACAAAAAATCGGCTATAACGAAGAACAGCTTTCGCTTACCGTAGAAGCCGATAAAGTTAAAGAAATCGAGGCCGCGCTCGAAAGTAAAGCCGGGACGGCCATCGCGGCAAGCGTTTCGCTTAACGTGACTTCCTTATCTATAGGCGCCGGCGATACCAACCAGTTAACCGCCACCATAAAAGATTCTGCGGGCAATATATTATCGGGCAAACCGATAGTATGGGCTTCTACGGATACGGCCGTAGCCGAGGTCACGCAGGGCGGGTTAATAACGGCAAAAAAAGAAGGGAGCTGTTCGATCACCGCTTCGATAGACGGGAAAGTCGCGACGCTTTCAATGACCGTAAAAGGCGCTTCGGGCCCGGTCGTAACCGCTATAAAGGTTTATCCGGAAACGGTTACGCTGAAACTGACGGAAAGCAAGCAATTTGTAATATTCGCCACCTACGACGACGGCAGTTCTAAAATAATCCCAAATACGATGGCCGCGTGGACGAGTTCGTCAGACAGCCTTACAATGTTAGACAAAGGCTCCTATATAGCATTTTCACCCGGCGGCGCAGTGGTTACGGCGAAATTTAACGCCTTAAGCTCTACCGCCAGCGTAACCGTGATAGATTCGAGCGACGCCGAACCGCCGCTCATCAGCCATTCGATACCTATTTACACGGCCGACAAAGATTTGATAATAAGCGCGAATGTAACCGATAACGCTGGCGTTTCAAAAGTATGGCTCTTTTTTCGCACTATCGGCGCCGCCAGCTTTATTAAAGTTGAAATGACCGCGAGCGCAACCGGCAGATATTCCTACACCATACCGGCCGCTCTGGCAACTAACGAAGGCATCAACTATTATATTACGGCGGAAGATACGAAATCTCCGACGCCTAACAAATCCACATACCCCGTAAACGGACCAACGACGCCGCTTGAATTAAAGCCTTTAATAGCATTATCAAGTTTAACTTTATCAAAATCCGCCGATAAAGTTAATTTATCCTCTTCATACGATTTAACGCCAATAGTTTCGGTGGCAAAATATTCCGACGGCACGGGCAAAATCGTAGTAGCTTCGTGGAGCGTTGTTTCGGGCGGCGGAACGCTTAACGGCAAAATATATACAGCGCCCTCATCGGGAACGCAAGCAACGCTGAAAGCCACATATACGGAAAACGGAATAAGCGCGGGCGCAAATTTCGTTTTAACTCTTGAGCAGGTCGGCCCGACGGTTACTTCAATAGTAAATCCTTCTGACATTTATGTTGCAACCGATACCTTGCAATGGGCAATTCCTTTTCCAACCGTCGTTACCGTCGCTTTATCCAACGCGACAACAGGCACAAAAACAGTTACATGGTCAACGGCCTCGACGCCGGCTTATAATGCTTCACTTCCCGGTACATATAGTTTTACCGGCGCGGTTGAAGGAACTACGCTCACGGCGCGAATTAACGTAATTATTTTTTCAAGCCCGTCAAGCGTAGTCATTACAGGCACTTTGCCCGCTCTGGCCGCGCCGAAAGACGGTCCCGGCTACATGATCAACTACGGCGCTAACTATGAAATGGGCGTTTTAAACTTCGCTACTATGACTGAAATCACCGGTTCATCGGTAGTAATTAACGGCCCGAGTTACACCGCTACCGTTCCCGCGGGCGCGGCCAGCGTTACGGCTTTAGTAGTCATTAAACATAGAGCTACCGGCAAAATCACCAGCTCGGCGCTTGCCGTAACACTTCCGACCGCCGCCGCTATGAACGCGGCTTCCGTTTCAAAAATTACGATCAGCGGAGTAAATCTTACCGCGGAATCAATGGCGCTGGCAGCTATCGCAAAGGATAAAGCTATAGTCGCGCCTTCGGTTCCCGTTTCTTCAAGCGTCACTACGATGTCCGCAAGCGTAAAATCCACGGTCGAATCGGCGGTAGGAACATCTACGGTTACTTCGATTTCGAATGCTGTATCAAGTTTCCAGACGGTTCTCAACAGTTCCTATGTTTCCGAATTAACCAAAACTTCCATATTGTCAGTTCTCGATGTAACGTTGTCCGGCGTTCTTAATGCATTTGTCGTTGCCGTCAAAGACGCTTCGGCCGTTGTCACGTCAGCCGGCGGCGCTACAACCGTTACGGCCGGCGGCCAAACAATAAACGCATTTTCAACTCCGACTGATGTTTACAACGCGGTTAACGGCGTGGTAGTCGTTTCGATCACTGGTGTTACCAATCCCGCCGATATCACCGTAGCGAGCGGCACCGCAGTCACATCTATCACTTTCCCGTCGACCGTTTCCGTAACCATGTCGAACGGCACCACCGCTACCAAATCGGTAGTATGGTCGACCGCCTCGATCCCGGCTTATAACGCCGCCACCAACGGCACATATGTATTCACCGGCATCGTTTCCGGAACGACGCTTACGGCATCGGTAAAAGTTATCGTCGGCTCCGCTCAACAGATCGTTGCCACCCCGACATTTAGTCCTGCCGGCGGCACTTATAATTCAGCTCAGAGCGTGACTATAGCTTGCACTACCACCGGCGCTTCCATATACTACACCGTAGATGGCACAAATCCAACTTTGAGCAGCGCGCTTTACATTGGGCCTATCTCAGTATCGACTACCGCCACTATAAAAGCTATAGCCGCAAAGACTGGCATGACCAATTCGGGCGTTGCCGCCTCAAGTTATGTAATAAATATTCCTAATATACCCATAATTACAAATGAACGCGCGGTGCAACAGGCGAACGGCGATTTGCTGGTGACCTGGAATACCAATTTTGCCCCTACGATGGCTGCCAAAGTTATTGCCCGATTTTCGAACCAAGTCTCAAACGCTTATGTGATTGAATCGTCATACAATTCAACTTCTCATAGTGTTGTGCTTCCAGCTTCTATTTTGCCGTTAAACTATGATAGAGTTGTAATTTCTTATGTTATAGGCGAAGATGGAACTTATAAAGAAATATTGAAATCTGCCATTACATTCGCAAAATTATCTACACCCGTAATCAGCCTTGCCAGCGGCACTTACTTCGGCGCTCAAACAATTTCTATTTCAGGTCCCGTAAATGCTACCATCAAATATACGCTCGATGGGTCAACTCCATCTAGAACTAATGGTATTGTTTATCCGCCACAGGGAATTATGATACGCTCTGGCGTAACAGTCAAAGCAATGGCATATTTAGATGGAATTGTTGATTCTGATATTATTTCCGCTACTTATGTTATTCAATTGACTATAAATAATGAAAAAGCCGTTAAAATGCCGAACGGTGATATGGTAGTAACATGGAATACCGGCATAGTCGTTTCAACGGCTGCTAAAATTATTTTTAGACTTAATAATACTCCGTCGCCGCATGACCCATTCATCACTGAAAACCCGGTTTCAAACGCTCTGACGCACTCAGCTACAATACCGGCCGGTAATGTGCCTGCCGATTATGCTCAAATTGTTATAAGCCATTTAGTAGGCGATGAAGGCAATATGAAAGAAATATTAAAATCAGCCGTAATTAATCCTGCAAGAATGAATTCCGCACTTTATGATGAATCGACCAATATTCTTACGATTGGTTTTAACCAACATATTAAAATTTCATCGCTCCAACTTTCAAATATCCAGCTTAAATCGAATGAAATGGGAATAATGACATTGGGGGCGGCAGACACGATTATGACAACCGCTGATTCTGATTCGGTTAATATTTTATTATCAAGCGCAAATGAAGTCCGAATTAAACAATATGCATATCATTCAGAAGCTCAAGTAAACGCTTTTGAATCAGCTTTTATGACCGTTAACGGAATAAATAATACCAGGCAGGACGGCACTTCACCGTATCCTAATATTGCCTTTTCAGTAATCAAGGATGTCACAAAACCTACGCTTATGAAAGTCATTTCTCAAGACAACAAATACATTTTAGCAACTTTTTCTGAAACAGTTGGTGGTAGCGCTTTAAATATAGCGAACTATAAACTTTATAGCTATGCAACAGGCAGCTTAAGCGATTTGGTTCCAAATAATACCAGTCCAGCTTCAAATCAAATTTCTGCGTCAGTAAGTTTTACAGACGCAACCCAAAAAACAGTCAAAATCTCAATATTAGAAGCTGGGTCAAATCTTGCTTCATATTATCCAAACAATGGTTTAAATAACAGCGATTACAGATTATATGTTTCAAACGTAACGGATATCGCAAGTACGCCCAATACCATAATCGCTAACTCGAATTATTCTTTTGCCGGTACTGCCCCGTCAACTGGCGGTCCTGTAGTTGTCTCGGCAAGCGCTAGCGATCAAATGACGATCAAAATAAACTTTGATCGGGCGCTTGATGCGCCGACTGCCCAATTGATAGCAAATTACAAAATCTATCCTTCCGGCAATCCAATGAGTCCGCTTACGATCAACAGCGCCGCTCTCACGGATTCAGCGACAAACAAAAAGACCGTTCAATTAATCACGGCGGCCCAGAGCGGCGGCGTTAATTATACACTCGAAGTATCCGGAGTAAAAGATATTTTCGGCTATATGATGTCCGCACAATCACAGACAATTGTAGGCGCTCCTGCAACAACGCCTCCAACAATATCTGCAGCAAAATTTATTGATGTTAATGCAAATAATCGTATCGATGTTGGCGATAAATTTCAAATTACCTTTAATAAACCAGTTAAATTAAATACATCTTCAACAGCGGCAAACGCGAATGCCGTGTTTTCTTTTATCGTCTACGAGATGCCTGCCGCATATAACAAAACTAATATTTCAGCTGATCCCGGTAATGAGTATGTGATTAATTTTAATATAGATATTTCGTGGACATCTAACTATTTCGTCTCAGATGCAACAATTAATTTAATGAACCTGCAAAATTTAATAGTGGATAAATATTCTTCAGTTAATGCAATGCGGCAAGATGGTACCGGAATAAGGATAACTTATTCTTATTGATATTTATCGAATGCGGTGCCTATAAATAGGTTCCGGCCAGGAATAAAAAAACATATAAAAATTACCCCCTTCCAATTCAAGTTATAGTTGAATCGGAAGGGGATTTTTCTTGGTAATTTTTGATCGAAATATAAAAATGCGATTGGGTTGCAAAAAGACCGTGAATGTGATAGAATGTCAATCAATCTAAAGACAGCGAAATATGATCTTAATATAAAAGCGATGGTGCTTGAATGCCCGAAATAGTTGAAAAAATAACGGCAGATTAAAAAAAAGCCCTTAACAGAATCTATGCCGGCAAACTAAAAAACCTTATACTTTTTGGCTCTTACGCCCGCGGGGACGCCAGAAGTGATTCCGACATCGATTTTCTCGTCGTTTTAGACATAAAAGATTCGGAGCTGGATGTTTATGATGAGATAAGCCGGATGAACGATGACGTGTACGATCTCGTTTTAAAATATGAAATCGCAATATCGGTCGTTCCGGTTTCAGTAGAAAAATACTTACACTCGATAATGCCGTTTATAGTAAACGCCAGAAACGAAGGAATAGCGGCATGAATGAATTAGATTCCCTTATACGGAAATCATTAAAAGAGCTCGAAAATGCGGAACTGCTGATACAACACGATTCATTTAACGCGGCCGTCTCGCGGACATATTATGCGATGTTTTACGCGGTCCAGGACCTTTTTTGCAGATAACGGGATTACTACATCATCGCACAGCGGCACCGTATCGACATTCTCAAAAAAAATCATCAGTACGGGTACGCTTCCAAAAGCGTTAGGCCGCGCCTTAAACAAGATATTTGAAATGCGGCAATCGAGCGATTATGATTTTACCCTGTTTAAAAGCGATAAAACGATAAAAAGGCATCGGGTTGTCTTTCTTATGCAGTCGTTAGTCGTCAGTCGTTAGTCATCAGGGAAACGGGGGGCGGCTCTCTAACGACTAACCACCAGCGACTAATGACTTCTCCGGTTGCAATAACGGTCGGGTTGTGGTATAATGTTATCGGCATAAGGAAGAAAGTTCGGCGATTAACGGTCAAAAGCGAGGAAAAGTTTTGTCATACAGCATAATCAACGATATTATATTCAAAATAGTCTTTGCGAAGGACGAGAACAAGCGCATCCTGATGGCCCTGTTGAATGCGATACTCGGTTACGGGGGCCAGAATGCAATAACGGACATAACGATACTTAACCCGAGCATAGACAAGGAAACCGTAAAAGAAAAGCACTCGATACTCGACATCAAGGCCGTCGACGGCCGGGGGCACCGGTACAACATAGAAGTCCAGCTTAAGCCGGCGAAGGATTACATAGTCCGCACGGTTTATTATCTGTCAAAACTATTCGGTGATCAGCTCGAAGCAGGCGGCAGGTATCAGGACCTGGCTATGACCATAGGCATATCGATAACCGATTTTGAGTTGATTAACTATACGCCCGATCTGCACAATACATTCCGCCTGCTGAACGTAAAAAGCGGCGCTGAACTGACGGATAAGCTGGAACTGCATTATATAGAACTCATCAAATACGATAAAGATAAGCCTTACAAAGAGATGACGAAGTTCGAGAAGTGGCTTTATCTGCTGAAGTTCAGCGAGTTATATCAGGACCGGCTGTCGCCGATACCGGAGGCCTTAAAGAACGAGGAGGAGATTGTTATGGCCATAGAAGCGTACAGACACGCAGTAGCCGACAATTACGTCAAGGAACTGATCGATTTCAGGCGCAAAGCATCAATAGACGAAGCTTCGAGGATTGAAGAAGCGCGTAGGGATGCTGAGGCCAGAGGCGAGGCTAAAGGTAAGATCGAAGGTAAGATTGAAGGTAAGATTGAAGGTAAGATTGAAATAGCCCGCCAGATGCTTCACGACGGCGTGGATGTTAATACCGTTATAAAGTATTCAGGCCTGCCCGAAGACGAGATCAGAAAACTTATTATATAGGACTTGCCGGTGCTTATCATCCGGTTTGTCCCGGGCTGGCCATGTAGCGTTCCGATTCAGTCCATGTTCGGGTTCGTTAACGGTTATCGCCGATAAAAAATAAAAAGGCACTTCAACGATCGCAGTTGCGACTGGCGGGTGCCTTTCTTATTACTGCATCCTGAAATCATCGGCATGGATCGCTAAGTTAATTTAAGATCCATGCCGCGATCAGTTTTTAATAAATAAACTTTTAAAAAACAAAATGTTAAAAAACCGGACATTTTAACTTTAACTTGACACTTATGGGTTCCCGGGTTGACAAACGCGTTAATATTTGATAAAATATAAAAAACTGAAAACCGGTCGAAATTTAGAGAATTATTAATAAGCGTAAGGTGGCAAGATGAGAATATAGCCCTTAAAATAACGGAAAAATTAAAATTAAACGCCGGCGGCGCAGCTCGCGCTTGCCGCATCTGATTATTTTTCCGGCGGGGACTATATTCTAAAAAAACGATATATACGATTCGCGGCGCCGTCTTACGTCCGATATATATTTATCCGTTTAAATAAAATCCCTGCCGGATTTACCGGGAGGGATTTTTATGTTGAAAATAAGCTTGAATAAAATAAAAAAATACTACGGCGACAGGCTGCTTTTCGAATGCGGCAGCCTGAGAATCTACGAAGGTGAAAAAATAGCTATAACGGGGGTTAACGGCTGCGGAAAAACCACGCTGCTCGATATTCTCTCGGGAGTTAAAACCCCCGATAGCGGAGAAGTTGTAATAAACGGCTCCGTTTCTTACGCGGCCCAGCTGGACGAAGGTTTTACCGAAAGCGGCCGCGGCGGCGTCGAAGCGGGCGATTTTCCCGGCGCGGTATCGGCGGAATTTAATGCCGCGGATGAATACAGAGACTATTTAAGCGGCGGCGAAAAAACCAGGTACAGAATTTCGGCGGCGCTCGAAATGGCGAGCGACATTTTAATTATGGACGAACCGACTTCGAATCTGGATATGCGCGCAATCGAAATCCTCGAAGAAAAACTCAAAGAATTTAGAGGCACGC
Source organism: bacterium ADurb.Bin243 (assembly GCA_002069765.1). Taxonomy (GTDB): domain Bacteria; phylum Muiribacteriota; class UBA9980; order UBA9980; family UBA9980; genus UBA9980. Next base: position 4,841 of record MWBZ01000027.1, on the reverse strand, counting down.
TGATAATCGTTTCGCACGACCGCACTTTACTGCAAAAGCTTTGCTGCAGGATTATCGAAATCGAAAATTCTAAAATCAACGATTTCGATTGCGGATATCTTGAATATGAATATCAGAAAAAGCTTATATTTGACCGGGCCGAGTTCGAATATTACGATTACCTGTCTGAGAAAAAACGCATCGAGCGGGCTATCGTGGATAAAAAGCAAAAATCGAGGGAAATGAGAAAAACGCCGAAACGCATGGGTAATTCCGAGGCGCGTCTTCATACCAGGGGAATCAACTCGAAAAAAAAGAAAATCGACGGCGCCGCGGAAGCTTTAAAATCCAGGCTCTCGCAGCTCGAAGTCAAAGAAAAGCCTTACAGGCCCGGCAGAGTTAAAATAAGCGTTCCCGAACACGGCCGCGTTCATGCAAGGGCAGTTGTTTCGTGCGATAACCTCGGCAAAAATTTCGGCGAAAAAATAATATTCGAAGATGCCCGATTCGAAATTCCGGCCCGGGCTAAAACGGCGTTGATAGGCCCTAACGGCTGCGGAAAAACCACGCTGATAAAAATGATAATGGCCGCTGCGGAAAATATAAGGATATCCGCTCAGGCGAGAATCGGTTACTTCGGTCAGGGCGTCGAAACGCTCGATTACCGAAAAAGCGTTCTGGAAAACGTTCTGGAATCGTCGTCATACGACGAAACTACCGTCAGGACTCTTCTGGCAGGGCTTCTTTTCCGCCGCGACGAAGTGCACAAAAAAGCGTCTATGCTCAGCGGGGGCGAACGCGTAAAGACGGCGATCGCCAAAATACTGCTCGCCGGATTTAATTTTTTGGTCCTCGACGAACCTACGAATTACCTGGATCTATTTTCTCTCGCCGCGCTCGAAGAAGTTCTGGCGGATTATGACGGCGCCATGCTGATATGTTCGCACGATAGGCGCTTCGTTAACAGCGTCGCCGACAGGACGCTTATAATAAACGATAAGAGTATTATTACCTATGAAGGAAAGTACGGCGAATATTTGAAAAATAAAGAACTCGATTCGCCGCGTCTTTTCAATAGTTGATTTTATTAGTAAACCGCACCGACAAAAAAATAAACGTGAAATAAAAAAAATAGCAAAAAAATAATTCTGACAAAAATAATGCTTTTTATTAAGACCGGTCACCGAATTAGCGGAAAAACCCTTAAAAAATATATAAGAAATAAAAATAAATATTGATTTTACTTGACAAAACAGGATTTTTTTACTATAATAATACGAAATTTAAGTTATTTATTCGCTAAAAGGTATTAAAATATCTTTGGGAAGCGTACATTATTGAGCAATCAATAATGTTTTTTATTCTATTTTAAATAATTTAAATTTATAAAGTTAAAGCAAAATAACGGCAAAAAGGAGGAAATTAATGCCGACGATTAATCAATTGATCAGGATGGGGCGCAAACAGATCACAAACAAAACCAAATGCCCCGCAATGAACGAATGCCCTCAGAAAAGGGGTGTTTGCACAAGGGTATGGACGATCACGCCTAAAAAACCTAACTCGGCTTTACGTAAAGTCGCGAGGGTAAGGCTCACCACCGGCATAGAAGTTACGGCTTACATTCCGGGTGTCGGACATAATTTACAGGAACACTCGATAGTTTTAATACGCGGAGGACGCGTAAAAGACTTACCTGGTATCCGTTACCATATAGTTCGCGGCGTTCTCGACACCGCGGGCGTTGACGGCAGAAGACAGAGCCGCTCGAAATACGGCGCGAAAACACCTAAAAAGTAATCTAGCTAAGACGGAGGATAGCGATAATGGGAAGAAGAAAAGAAGCTCTTAAAAGAAAAACCCCGGGCGATCCCATTTACAATGATGTAGTGCTCGAAAAATTCGCCAACAACTTAATGTATGAAGGCAAAAAGAATACTTCGCACAATATCGTTTACGGAGCGCTCGAAATACTGAAAACAAAAGTAAAAGACAAAGAGCCTTTAGAAGTTTTCAGACAGGCTCTTCAGAACGCGATGCCGCTTCTCGAAGTTAAATCCAGACGCGTCGGCGGCGCTACATATCAGGTTCCGCTCGAAATCAAAAAAGACCGCAGCATGGCGCTTGCGTTCCGCTGGATCATAAACTATTCCAGAAGCAGATCAGGCCGCTCGATGGGCGAAAACCTCGCCAACGAACTGCTCGACGCATACAACAACCAGGGCTCGACGATTAAAAAACGCGAAGACACGCACAAAATGGCAGAAGCTAACAAAGCGTTCTCGCACTTCAAGTGGTAAAATATATTACATTATCTTAAAAAAGAAAAGAACTATTTACTAGATAGGGCATTTATAAATGAGTAAGACCCAGAAGGAGAAAAACGGGGATTTAATGAGTACCGACATCAACAGTCATGCCGAAAATTTAATGAGCGCTCAAAGCACGGTTGCCGTAATCGAAGCCGAACCTCAGGCCGACAATGCGCCTGTGGCGGAGGTAACTAAAGTCGAAGCGGCGTCCGCTAAAACTGAAAAGCCCGCGGCGAAAGCCGCCGAACCAATAGTGGAGATCAAACATATCGAAAAGCGCGAATTCGCTCTCGAAAACACGCGCAACATCGGTATCATGGCTCATATCGACGCGGGGAAAACTACGACTACCGAAAGAATACTGTTTTATACCGGCGTGGTTCATAGAATAGGCGAAGTCCATGACGGATGCGCCACTATGGACTGGATGGTCCAGGAACGCGAACGCGGCATAACTATAACTTCGGCTGCTACAACCACCTACTGGAGAAGCAATCGAATCAACATTATAGATACGCCCGGACACGTTGACTTCACCGTCGAGGTTGAAAGATCGCTTCGCGTATTAGACGGCGCAGTTGCCGTATTTTGCGCTGTGGGCGGAGTTCAGCCGCAGTCGGAAACGGTCTGGAGACAGGCCGATAAATACAAGGTTCCGAGGCTTGCGTACGTCAATAAAATGGACCGCATCGGTTCCGACTTCGAACGCGTGGTAGAAATGATGAAGTCGCGCCTGGGCGCGAATCCGGTACCCATACAGCTTCCGTTCGGCAAGGAAGACACCTTTAAAGGCTGCATCGACCTGATCGAAATGAAGCTTTACCTGTTCGACGATTCTACGCTCGGCGTAAAATACGATATCCTCGACATCCCGGCCGATTATTTAGAAGCGTGCAAACACGCGCGCGAATATATGATCGAAAAAATTTCGGAGCACGACGAGGAATTGTATCACAAGTACGTCGAAGGCGTTGAAATGTCAAAAGAAGAGATAAAGCGCGCCATCAGAAGCGCCACCATAGCCATGAATATAACTCCGGTTATATGCGGCTCCTCTTTTAAAAATAAAGGCGTCCAGACCATGCTCGACGCGATAGTGGATTATCTGCCTTCTCCGCTCGACGTTCCTCCGGTAACGGGTATCCATCCCAAAACCGAAGAGCCGTTGACCCGCCAGACCGCCGATAACGAAAAATTCTCCGCTCTCGCGTTCAAGATAATGACCGACCCTTACGTCGGAAAATTAACTTACTTCAGAGTTTACTCGGGCGTTTTAACTTCCGGTTCTTATATTTATAATTCGATGCGCGGTACCACCGAACGCATCGGCAGGCTTTTGCAGATGCACGCCAACAGGCGCACGCAGATCGACAGGGTTTACGCGGGCGATATAGCCGCCGCTGTAGGGTTGAAAAATACCACTACGGGCGATACGCTTACCGAACAGAGCAATCCGATCGTGCTCGAAAAGATTGTTTTCCCCGAACCCGTTATCCACGTTGCTATCGAGCCGAAGACCAAAGCCGATCAGGACAAGCTCGGCACTTCTCTGGCGAAGCTCGCCGAAGAAGACCCGACGTTCAGAGTTTCGACCAACGAGGAAACCCAGCAGACGCTTATCGGCGGAATGGGCGAACTCCATCTCGAAATTATCGTCGACAGGCTTATCCGCGAGTTCAAAGTGGAGGCAAATGTAGGCAAGCCCCAGGTCGCCTACAAGGAAACGGTCACAAAATCGACTAAGATCGAAGGCCGTTACGTCCGCCAGAGCGGCGGCCGCGGCCAGTACGGCCATTGCGAAATCGAAATATCCCCTATGCCGCCTAAGTCGGGAATAGTTTTTGAAAATAAGATCATCGGCGGGACGATTCCGCGCGAATACATACCGGCTATTGAAAAAGGCGTGCGCGAAGCCGCAGAAAGCGGCACGCTCGCAGGTTTCCCGGTTGTCGACCTTTGCGTGAAATTACTCGACGGTTCTTACCACGAAGTGGATTCCTCGGAAATGGCTTTTAAAATCGCGGCGTCGATGGCGTTCCGCGAAGGATGCAAAAAGTGCGCGCCTATATTGCTCGAGCCGTATATGGAAATAGAGATCGTCGTCCCCGAAGACTACATGGGTGAAGTTATGGGCGATCTTAATTCCAGAAGAGGTAAAATTGAAGGTATGGAAATGAGAGGAAACACTCAGATCATCAAAGGGCATGTTCCACTATCAGAAATGTTCGGTTATTCAACTTCTTTACGGTCACTGACGCAGGGGCGTGGAACCTATACCATGCAGTTCTCAAATTATGAACAGTTACCTCAGACGCTCTCGGAGCAAATAGTAGAAAGATTTAGAGGCAAATCTTAATTGTAACGAAATGATTCAAAAATTAATATTAATATATCTTTAATTTTTGAAAAAAATATGTTATAATATTTGGAATCAAAAAAACAGTAAAAATTAATTTATAAAATTCAGGAGGATACATTTAAAATGGCAAAAGAAAAATTCGAAAGAAATAAGCCGCATCTTAACATAGGCACGATCGGACACGTTGATCA
>MWBZ01000026.1 GCA_002069765.1 bacterium ADurb.Bin243 | reverse complement strand
TATTACATATTTTTGACATTTTTGATATAAACGATTGACATCAAAATAGGTTAGTATTATAATACCGAATATTTATTCATAAAGAGGTAATTTATGCAGGAATATTCGAATTTAATAAATCTTACGATGTGCTGCTTAATAGGCATTGCATTTTTGATTTTCAGGATATCTCTGATCATCCCCATCAAGAATTTGAGGAAAAAACTTACATTTATCAATAACAGGCTGACCTTATTCAAGTTCAATGACGAAACCGAGCTGGCCGTATTTTTAAAAGAAAATTTTAAAAATTTCGCCACACTTGCGGAAATTTATACGGACTTCATAGAAGAAAGGTCTTTGAATATAATTGAATATTCTGGCAAAACATACAGCCACATCAAACATTCCGATTTTTTCAGCGCCGAAAATATTTCAGAAAAATTGCTCAATTTAAGGATGATAAATTCCATACCCGGCATAATGACAGGCCTTGGCATACTTGGCACCTTCATCGGCCTTATAATAGGCATTTCTTCAATCCATATAACGAAGGGCGAGATATTACTAAACGACATTCAATCCCTTCTGTCGGGCATGAACATAGCCTTCTTAACTTCGATCGTTGGAATAATACTCGGACTGTACTGGATCCTTAATGAAAAGCGCCATTATAAGAACCTTTTGATCGAGATTGAAAAATTTAATATCAACATAGAAAAGTACTATCCGACGATAGATCTCGAGCACATCATCATAAAAAGCATGATCTCGAACATTAAGAACAACGAGATCCTGCCCCAGAAATTTGAAAGCGTAAATAAGACGCTTGAGCTGACGGCCGACAGGATAATCGAATCTCAAAACAAAAGTTTCTCTTTGATATCATCGAGCATAAACTCAGGTCTTAAAGACGAATTCCTGCCTGAAATAAAGAAAGCGATCGATCAATCGTTCGAATACACCAATAAGGCGATGAGCTTTCTGACGGAGTTCACCGCGACGCTTGACACACTGAAAGACGATCTTTTGAGGGTTAGCGCGGAGCACAAAGAGAACGCAATAACCGTCAAAACCGAGATCAAAGCCATAATGAACTCCATAAAGGAAAGTTTCGAGATAACTTCTAAATTCAGGGATTTCGCCAAGACGCTCAACGCAACGTTTGAAAAGGCGACGGGCAACATGAATCAAACTGTAAATAAAATGAATGAATTTTCAAATAAAATAGTCGAGTCGGCCGATAAATTCGAGGCCGGGTTAAATCAGTTCTCTGAAAAATTTCTGAACGGGAAACAGCAGGTCGAGATAAATATCAAAAAACTAGCGTCAGAAATATCGATTTTGACTAATAGCTTCAATGATACTTTTGAAAAGATCAAGGTCGAAGCGGTTGATTTCAGCGGCGAACTCGATCGTATCGTTCATAAGGCCATTTTCATATTCAACAAACAACTCAGCTGCTATGAAGGCCTGCCAAATAAAATAGCGGACGTCGTGGCCAACAAGATCAACAGGGCGTTCGACAGCAACAAACTCGCAGATTCGGTAAAGGCGATAAGCGACGAGCTGGTGATCAAGTTTATCGGTATAAAGGATATGCTGAAGAACGCGACCGACAGCCTCGGCGGCAGCATCGCCAATCTGGGCGACACCTTTGAAGTATATTCGCAGCAGATGAAAAGCCTGCCGGAAGATATCAGCATTGAAATATCCAAAAAAATCCAGACCGCGTTCGACAGTTCTGATAACTTCAAGATGTTCGGCGAGTTCAAAAACTCTCTTAATGAATTTAACAATAATTTCTCGGCGCAGGTCAAGGAAGCCGCCAGGGCCATCGGCGGCTCAGTAATGTCGAGCGTCAAGGACATTGAGTCGTTCCTCATGAAGACCAATAAGATTTTTGGCGATTTCCAGCGTTCCATAAATGGCATCGAAGACAAAATGCGCGAGACAGGCGAATTCTTAGAGAAATCAGCCGGCCTGCTGGGAACGAACCTGAGCCAAAGTTTCAACCAGACATTCTCCGTTTTTGACGAGCAGTTGTCAAAAATTTCAATGCGCCTGAGTGGCACTATAACGGAGATCGATTCAGCGGTTAAGGATATTCCAGCAGTGATAAACGAATTTCAGAACGCGCTCGACTCGCAGATCGGTTTAATCCAAAAGGAAGCGGTAAAAAATAATAATTTAAAACAATAATTTAAAGAAACAACAACAGAAGCAAAAGTAAAAACTATATTAACAATAATAGTTAATAATACAAATATAGGTATCAACTTGTTCAACAAGCAATTAAAACAACACGATTTAAGCGATAAAAACGACTTTCTCATCTCGATCTCAGACCTGATGACCGGGATAATGATGATCTTCGTGCTCACCCTTATCGCGGTCTTATACAGCAAAACGACCGATGTGGTTCAATACGTAAGAGAAATCGAGGCCAAGAAGGAAACATTAGCTAAAATACAATCCGAACTCGACCATAAAACCGAACAATTAAAGCTTAAAGAAAACGCGCTCGACTCAAAGGAGATCGAACTAAAATATTACAAAGACCAGATCGAAAAAATTATAGGCATCAAGAGCTCTATAATCAATCTGATCAAGGAAAAATTCGAACGGTCGTCGTCTAATCTGAAACTGGCAGTCGATCCGTTCACAGGGGCGATCCGGATAAGCGGCGATATTTTATTCGATACCGACTCCGACGCCATTAAAGAAGAATTCAAGCCTCTGCTAAAACTGCTGCTGGAAACTTACGTCAACATCCTATTCGACACTCAGGAGTTCATAGACCATCTCGCAGAAATAGTCATAGAAGGCCATGCGGACAACCGCGGCGACTACATTTATAATCTTGATCTTTCGCAGCGCCGCGCGCAGTCTATCATGAAATATTTCATTCAGGTGGTCGATCCGGCCAAAAAAGAGCTTTTCCAGAAATTCGTGACGGCGAACGGCAAATCGTTCAGCGTTCCGATCAAAGACCCGACCGGGAACGTCGATCTTGACAAATCACGCCGCATCGAGGTCAAATTCAGGTTAAAGGACGACGAGGCGTTGAAAGAACTTTCGAAATTACTGGATCAAAAATAAGCGGGCAGTGACAAACTATGGCATCCGACTCGAATCGCGACAAGGGAATATTTATAAATTTAAGCAGCTGCACGCCGACCAGACTTATCGAAGCGGCCGAGACGATCGCGCGTACGCATAAGCGGCACTCTAAAAATGACGAGACGCTTTCGGCCGCGTCGGGGCCCGACAACTTTGACGAATTGCTCAAGAAGATAAAGCGCGGGGGCCGCAACGAACTCGTTAAAATAGCGTTCGCGCTCACCAGGCGGGAGGCTTTATTTTTATTGACCGCTTTAAAGAACGAAGATGATTCATTCTGCGATAAAGTCCTCGCCATAGTAGGACTTCGCAGACAGATATTCAAATTCTCGCTTTTCTGGAACGCGCTGGTGTTATCGCCCGAAAATAAAAATCTTTATTCATTGACGATCGCAACCACGTCGGCCGGAGGCGATCAAAAAAGGCCGGGCACGGAGGGCATAAATATGGTCGAAGCAGAGAGATTTTTCATCAAAAGTCAGCCGGCCTCTTTCATCGACGGCCTATTCATTTTATACCAGAATAAAAAATACATATTGAGTAACTTTTGCGCCTATTATTCGATACACAAAGACGGCTTTTTACACGGGCTGATGATAAAGAAGATTATGACGGGGTACGAGCCTGAATTCGGAAGGCTTGAGGGCGACATCCAAATTTTTTCATATTTAACGAAGCACCTGTCAAAAGAAGAGGCGATTCAATTCGCCGGAAAATATTTCAGCCAGACACCCGACGATGCCTGGAACGAGTTGATATTGAATTATTTTTTCCACCTGCTCGGAACGCCTTCCAACATGGACAACTGGAATTTCGTCACGGGACCGGTTCTGAAAAAACTGCAGAACAGATACAGCATCGCCGAGATAAGAAAATTTTTCGACAAGCTCGACAAAGACAACGTCCGGTTCAACTTCTGGCAAAAGAACTACGGCCAGCGCTTCACGAACGCCTATAAATTCAGCCAGATAAACGCCATTCTAATGTATATCGAAAACATCGCGATCCTCGAATTCGCCAACATCGGCAACGCCTGTTACGTTTATAAAGCCGAATTCGCCGACCTGCTGATCAGAAAATTTTACAACTCATCATACGAGTCAAAACTGAAATATCCAGAACAAGCTCTGTTCAGGGTCATACACAAGCAGGACTGGCAGTACGAAGCGCTCGCGAGGATAAATAGCGCTATAGGTAATAAAATCTAATCATTTAAAATCAGGACTTTTATATATCATCTTCTTCGTCTTCTTGTTCAAATCTTCGTTCGCCTTCATACCGATCATAATATCCGTTATTTTCTTCAAATTCCTCCTCTTCAGTTATTTCTTTGAGCCTCCTTGTATATTCTAAGTAATCTCTTTCTTCATCAGCACTTATTTCATATTCAATCTCCTCTTCTTTTCTGAGACATATTTCTTCGTCATCATCCATAAGATCATCTAGATCGATTTCATAATCTCCTGATTCATGTATAATTTGTTCTTCGACATCACGATCTATTTCCTCTTCAGTTAAATTTTCTATTTCTTCTTCATCAATTTCCTTTTCTTTTAAGTATTCTTTTTCTTCCTTTTCTTTTTCTCTTTCTTCTTTATTTCTAATTTCTCCTTCGGTTTCTTCAATATCACAACCACATATAGGACATTCACCGTCATCAGTTATATAACCATAATAACCACATTCCGGACAAGTAACTTCATCATCAAACAATATTATACTCCTATTTTCAAAACGTTGAAAAACATGATTATTCAATCAGCAGTTATAATTTTTCAGAGTTTATAACTTCAGAACTCTCAATAATCTTCTTAAATATTTCCGTTTCATCTTTCGAGAAGTAATTCTGGTTCAAAAGATAATCTCGGTTTCCAACAATTATCAGTAATTCTTTAGCACGCGAAAGTGCAACATTGATTAACTCTTTTCTTGCAGTAAGTCTTGTCGGTTTAACTTCGTCGTCGCAGATATTCATAATAATGACGCTTTTTTCCTGGCCCTGAAATGAATGAATCGTCGATACCTGTACTTGTTCAAAATACTCTGGATTGATTTTAATGAGTTCAGTGGACTTTGCGAGAACCTCTTTAATTTTGACTATCTGGGCGTTATAAGGTGCGATAATGCCAATTTCTTCAGATTTAAATTCCTTATTGTTTACAAGTTTAATTGTTATTCCGGCAATCGCTTCGGCATGCTTTTCATTGAATCTTCTTTCTTCCGTTCCATTTATAACGGCGCCGTTTATGTTTTCAATTTTTCCCTTACAATTTATAAACACTATATTGCTTTTGAAAGTTCCTTTAATGTCTTTTTTTGCCGTGCCCGTCTTTAACTCGCCTTCGTAAAATAGATCGCTTACAAGATTTCCAATCGGCTCCTGCATCCTGTACTGCGTATCGAGAAATGCTGTTCTTTCGTCGTGCCGTTCAACCTTTGCCATATCAAAAATATTCCGGCTAAACCAGGCATTCGGCTTGTCGGCGTCATCCGGGAATATAGGAGGAAGCTGCATGGGATCTCCACCCAGAACCACGCCTTTTTTGGCGTAATAACAAGCCGCGATGATTGCCGGTATGCTGGCCATGGACATTTCGTCTGCAATAACGAAATCAACCGGACCCGGATCAGCGGTTTTAGGCGAGGCAAGCGACGCAAAGTTAGTGGCTACGCAGGTACAAAGGCTCACATGCTCGTTCCATGTAAAAGCGTTTCGCTTGATCCTATATTGCCTGTTCTGATATATGTCTCGGCTAAAAATCTTTACCGAATCATGCATATTATCAACGCTGCCCGTTCTTGCGACCGTAATATTGAATTTGTTGAGCGGCGAGGCTGATTCCAGTGTAGATATGAGGAGCTGGTCCAGTGCCTTATTTGATAAAGCGGTCAGCAAAACCCGCTTACCGTTTTTTATAAGATGAGATGCGAGAGCGCCCATAGTTTTGGTTTTTCCGGTTCCAGGCGGCCCCCATACGAATGTGATATTTTGCGATAATGCTTTTTTGACGGCCTTTATTTGAGATTCGTTAAGTTTATCGGCGGCAAATGCAGCGACGACTTCCTTATGATCAGATAAAACCGATTTATCGAGTAGTGACGATACTATCTCGTTTGGGTTTGTCGAATTAATCGTCAAAAAATTCAAAAGATCGGCGGTTAATCTTCTGCCGTCCATAATATAATCGATTCCAAAATCTGTAATTTGTCGCAGATTAAAATTATCTATCCCGCTCGATCTTAAAACCGCTTTTTCAAATGTTACTTTAACCCCGTTTGAAACTTTTTCGAACTTTCCGTTAACGAATAGATCGCCGACCCTGAACAACGGCTCATAAACGTATTTAATGTCTCTTAAAACCCTTTCGGGCGCGTTACGAAAAACAACTGAATAAGACCCGTCTGAATCGCTTTCACCAGCCTTTCCATACATAAAATAGCGGGCGCGGTTACGCGGCTCATCGAGACGGGTAATTTCAGATTTAACCGACTCCTGTATTTCATTAAGGTCAATCATAATTTATTCTCGGTAATACTCTATAATTTCCGTTTTCCCAATCCTTATAAGGATTATCCAATATATTCCTCCAGGCTTCGTAAGGATTTTGAATTATTTCTACCTGCGATTCCGACTTGCCGACGTTATAAACTTTGCAAATGTAATAATTTTCCTTCAATTCTTTTGCTTTCTTCCACTGCGCCCTGCTCGGCATTACCCAATTATCCGTTTTAACTTCAAAATACTTACGAATTCCGTTTTCTGTAACGTCGATGTCTCTTCCAATGGCATTAACTTTTGAGCTGTTGACCAATTCTAATTTTAATATTTCTTTTCCGTCGTCAATCAGCGCGAAAATATTTTCGCCATCGCAAGTTTTCCAGGTTGCGGACGGGTATAATTCTTTATAATATACTTCTTTTAAAAACTTAATTACAGTTAATTCTCCTCTGAACCCAATATTTTTCAATGACTCAGGGTTGCTCATTTTTCTTTTTTTTACGCCCGTAGTTGCGGTTTCTTCATTATCACATTCATATTGAAAATCATCAGAACATTTTGTATCGCTAGATGTGGCTCTGGTTACTTTAACATCATCGATTTTGCTGCATTCCGGCACCCAAATTTCGTTATTGAATTTTTCAGTTTGGTCAACAGACGAAGGCCTTTTTTTTGTACTCTTTTCATTAATTTCCCCTACTTTAGACGTACTTTCATCGATCTGAATTTCAGTTTTTCCCCTTTTTCTTCTGAGAGCTTCGTTCAAATCTTCGATATCAAGTTCCAAAGCTATTTTAAGCTTGTCTCTGCATTTGTCGTCGCTTATTTTATTGATTGCTTCAAGCAATGAATCCTGCATAAAACTTAATTCTTTAATAACCTTTTTTGCCTCGGCGCTTTCCGTATCGAAGTCATCAGGAAGATCTGAAATAAGCATCGATAAGGGAGGATAAAATTTAATGTCTTTTTTATTTGGGAGCCATGGTTTTGATTTTAAAATTTTTAAAATTTCAGTTTCTTCTTTTGGATTTTTTGCCGTTGAGTAATAAAACGGATTTATGTTTCGCTTAAAAGCATCGATTATAAATCTCCATAAAACGCAGGACTTAGAGATTGAAATGTTATCTAACAAATTATCAATACCTATAATAACAGGCTCTTTAAATATCGATTTTTTATCGACCGGATTTGTTTTAAATCCAAGTTTATTTAATAAATCAATGTCATTGCTTTTAAAAATGTCCTCATATTCTTCAGATAAAAAGCAAATGTCCGGATTTCCTTCAAAGAACTCTTCTAACATATCGTTACCAGAATACTTCAAAGGCAAAAACAATTCATCAGGCATAAAATAAGACAATTTTCCGGATAATTTATTCAAGCCGAGAAAGATCCTGGTTTCTTTAAGTTTTTGAATTAAAAGTTGTTTATTAGTAATATCTTTTCGAAAAATTTCAATTATTTTCTTTATATGGCATATGTTTTGGTCAACGGACGGCAAGACATCTGAATTGTATAAAGGCAAAATAAATTTAATTACTTCATCGATTTCATCAGGCTTTTTAATTCCGATAAGACTAAAGAAATCTTTCGTTAAATCACTTTCTGATATTCGCCTTTTAACCATCGAAAAATATGTATTGTTTTCATCAAATAAAAACACTTGAGGCCGTTCATTTTCATCAAAAGGTTTAATATGGGAATCATTTTCAAGCCGGATAAATGGTTTATGCCTTAACAAGCCATCAGACGCGCAAGCGGCGGACTTTTTCTGCCATAAAGAAATGCTTTTAGAAAGATAAAAATAAAAGTCAATAACCCATTCGTCGGATTGTTTTAATATAAAATCCATATCGAAAAGATCGGCGAATTTATTGCCATCTATATTGTTTACTCGCAGTTTTTGCCTAAAATATAAAGCCAAATCTCTATATTTAAAAATATCCGGATGGATCATCCTGGCATTTATATTTTTAGTTAGTATATTTAAATTATTGTTTTGAGATAATAAATTTAATAATCTTGAGTTTTCAGCGTAATATGCGTTTTTATATTCGACATATCCCTCGTCATCGTTTGGAATCAACTGTTCTTCTGACATAAGTTTTTCAAAAACTTTTTCATACGCGCTTCTAAATCTACTTTTTATAGGAAAATCAGATTCGTTGATAGGCAAAATATTTAAAAAATCCGGATTTAAAAAACCAAGTTTTTTGATTGATAAGATGCTATCGGATATCAATGTTGATATTTCACTGTTTAATTTTAAATTCCAAACATCGGCAGGCGGCACATTGTCTCTGGCTGGAGTTGTTTTATAGGGGCCTTGCACTAGAAATTTTAAACGCGTATCTATGTTAGTGGGAAAATAAACTACAAGCTTTGAATCACTAATTTCTCTTATAGTTTCCGTTTTTGTTTTATCATCGAATTCAATTTTATAAGCAATTTCAACTTTCAAGTCAAGTTCATTATTTTCTTCACTATTTACTTTTCTCTTAAAAACAAGCCATTTTTCGCCAATTTTTTTTGTAATATCCGAAACTATAACGATGCTGGACTGGTCATCGATAATATTTACCTTCTTTTCGATTATACCTGCGGAACTTTGATTGATCCGCCATTCAAGTTTTTGAATATAATTTAAAAAAAGGATTGTCCTTACGTCGATTTCAATCAATTTCTTTTTAATTAAATCATATATTTCGTCTTTTGATCTTTTTTTATGCTCGAATTTGAAAACAAATTTTGTAATCTCCGAATTGTATTGAGTTTCGATAAGTTCAGGCAAAACTAAATTTTTTATATTAAAACTGTAGGTTTTGGAATAAATTTCTGGAGAATTTGTTATAGCATATACCGACTTAAAACCAATTCCAAATTTGCCGATTTTATTGACGTCATCTTTTTTCGTGCTGTTACCGATGCTGGTAATCGAAGCGACGTCTTTAAACAAAAAACTAACACCGTCATGAAAAAATTCAAGCCGGTCATCAAACAAAATAAAACTGACCGATTTAGCTTTTTGATCTTCCGCATTTTGAATTAATTCATAAATAAAATGAGAAGGATCGTCGTATAATCCGGAAAATATTTCTTCAAAATTGAAATTATTGTTAGGTCTTTTTAGAGCGTCAAGATATATTTTTCTATCATTAATCAGCTCATTAAAATCATTCATTAAAAACCTCCAAAACTTCTAATTTATAGTTAATTACATACGATGAACGGCGGTTTTATCTTCTAAACGGATTAATGTCATTGTTAGTGTGCAAAAAAACGTCGCCAATCGGTCTCACCTTTCTGTAATCTGTTTCATTATTATATCCTCCGAATCTGTTAACAAACATGCCATTTGAGAGCAAATACCACTTGTAACCGTGCTTCAACTTAGAAATTCCATGTTCTTTCATTAATTCAAGCAACGGTTTGACGCTATTGCTATTAAGATAATTATGTACAGTATTTAAAACTTTTCTAATTTGAAGATCTGTTTCGTCAAATTGTTTTAAAAATTGGGATATTTCAACTTCTTCGCCTTCTATGACGTCTTCAATTTCACCATCTTCAACTTCGCCGTCTTCAATAAATTCATAGTCTAAATTTTTTCCTTCCCAAAAAGGTTGTATATCTCTGTTTGATCTTATAAATACATCGCCCAGTGAAGGAACTTGAGATACATGTCCCTGCTTTGAGCCATATCTGTTAACAAAATCGCCATTGACTTTTAAAAACCATTTTAAGGCGCCGTTTTCATTGTGATACAAGCAATCTACATTCATCTTCTCCATTAATTTAATAAGTTTGTGAACGCTTGTGCCTTTCAACTGACATGTGCTTCCGATCGGGACTAAAATTCCAAGATCAAGTAATTTTTGAAATCCTATTTCGTGAAAAAATTCTATTGAATCGCGTTTATTCATTTCGTCCCTCCCTTTACATATTTATAATTTTCCATTGAGCGCTCTGACTGGGCCTGCCCTCTACATCTTTAACGCGACATTTAATTTTATGCAGGATGATTGGAAAAGTCGGCGTAGAACGACCCCTGGGCCATTTTCCGTTGCTTTCAGTATATGTCCCTTTTTCTTTATCAAAACAGTGGTCGCTTAACATTCTTCCTATATCAGCATTATATGAATCGCATACTGAAGTATCTTTATCTCTTAAATATTGGCCTTTGATGGCAATTATAACGTCAATCGTATAAAATAAAGTCTTGCCTTCATCACGCCATTTTTTGATTAATTCTTCAATAAAAGTAACATGATCGAACATATCGCACCTCACAATTCCGATTTTTATCTAATTTATTTACTCACATAACTAATAATTCTAACTTATTTTAAAATCAAAAAAATTATTAATTTTTTTAATTTATAATGTTTCAATCTTCTTAAATTTCTCGATAATACTCTCGGTCACTGACTTTTCCGTTCTCGTTACAGCCTTCATTATATCGTCTTTAAGAATGTGGTCACGCTCGATGTCATTCCGGTCGAAGGCGTCGAAGGCGGCTTCATCAACGATGTGCGCTATGTCTGCGCCGGAATAACCGTCAAGTGCGGCGGCTATGTCTATCATTTCGGTTTCGCCGATCTGGCAGGCTTTGTCTTTAAGGTTGATTTTAAGGATTTTTAGGCGTTCTTCGGCGTTCGGCAGGCCTACATAAAATTTCTTGTCGAAACGGCCGGGACGGAGGAAAGCTTTGTCGATTTTCTGCGGCTCGTTAGTGGCAGCTATAATGATTATCTGGCGGTCTTTTTCGTTGAAGAGCGTGCTTAATTGCGATAAAAGGACCGGCGTGATGCGCTCCATAACCGACGACGACTGGCCGTCGCGGGTCTTTAATATCCACTCGGCCTCATCCATGAATAGCACGGCGCGCGGCTGGCGTGCGATCTCGCTGAATAATTTTTCGAGGTTCTCCTCGGCCTCGCCGGGATAGCCTATTATGAATGAAGGGGTTATTTCGAAGAATTTCGCCTGTATCTCGCTGCTGATCGCGCGGGCAATAAGGGTCTTGCCCGTGCCGGGCGGACCGTAAAGGAGCATTCCGCCCCCGACGCGCAGTTTGAATTTGTCGGCGCGCTCAGGGTCCTTTGCGGGCGCGATGATGCGGCTTCGGATGAAGTTTTTGACCTGGTCGAGGCCGGCTACCTGATCGAGGTCGAAGCCGGCTTCTATTATCTGGCCGGGCAGGGCGGGCGGTTCGGCGTCGATCTCGAGGAATTCTTTGAGTTCGGGCGGCATGTCTTCGAGCGTGCCGTAGAATAGTTTCAAGACTTTTTCGGTGATATCGGGGCCGTGAACCGGATATTGCGGGTATGAAAAGCATCCGAATTTCGCCAGTTTTAACTTGATTATTTTATCCAGGCGATCGAATGCGTTTTCTATGTATAAGATATTTGCGGTGACGGGGCGGACTTTGACATGAAGCGGATATTCGCCGCGGAACGCGCCCGGAACGAGATTATAACCCGGCCGGTCTTCCGCCGCGAAAACGCCTATAAGATTTTGCCTTTCGGCATTATAAAGAAAGCCTATATGGCCTTTTTCAATGCTCTGCAGGTTGGCGTGATCGTATTTTACGCCGCCGAAGACGCCTTTTTCGATGCATTCGGCCTCCGTTTTGTTGTTGCAGATCCTGAAAAAGCACGGAACTTTTATCCTCATAAAGACCACCCCTGTTAATGAATTAATTTTATCAATTATAAATTTATTTGTCAAATAATAGTTTAAGTAGATTTGATATTTTTTTATATGCTATCTGCCGTCTTCCTGACTTTCAATCCTCGCGATGCGTTTTCTTAATTCCATTAATAATTGGAACATGTTCATCTTCCGGAACAGCATTTCGCTTCTCATTTCGCTTAGCGCTCTTTCTCTTAGTTTCGCCTGCCGTCTTTCTTCTTTCTCAAGCTCAATCCGCTTCTGCTCTTCGTACTGACGTTTTAGCACGTCCAGTTTTTCTTTTTGCTTTGCCTGGATTTGCTGCCGGTATAACTTGACGTAAAGCGGTGCAAATCCAATTATAGGTCCAAGGATCGCGATATAGGGATTTTCTAAAGCATAGTTGCCGCATATAAAGATGACGGCGATAATAAAAATCATCGATTTGACGTATACCCATATAAAATCAAACAGCGTTACCATATAAATACCTCCTCATCATATTTGTAATAGCCGGAAATGGCAATAACATGAATACGAAAAGTTTGCGCTAATTCACTAAATTTGCCTTCATATGATTAAATCGCTTCATCATCTGGTATCTGTACATATTCGTTCCGTGACCTTTCGGCGAGGTCCGCCCGGCCGCATTTTTCGTAATATTCAATAGACAGACGGAAATGTTCTCGCGCGCCCCGCATCGCGCCATAGGCGGCGAACTCGAGCCCGGCCGAATAGTGGAGCCGGCCCATGTAAAGCGCATTGGTAACGCCGCGCTCGCCGGCAGTTGCGATAGCACGGCAGTAAAGTTTTAGAGTAGTTTCATGATCGTCAAGCGCGTTTGAATACGCGTCGCAAATGCTCAATAAATCGCGCAGGGGCCTCACGTTATCATCGGATATCAGGCCCAGGTATAATTCGGCGGCGAGAGGCAGATAAGTTTCCGCCGCACCGGTTTCGCTAATGGCGATTGCGGCTTCGGCAATGCCTTTGTATGCATCGGCAAGCAGAATGTCGCGGCCAGGCGAAGACGGCATATCCGCAAGCAGGCCGGACGCCGCGCTGAACGCTTCTAAGGCGCCGCGATAGTCGGTTACACACATAAGTGAAGAGCCGCCGGTGTTTTCGATAGAAGCGAATACCTCGGGATCGTTAATGCCGCACTCTATCGTATGGCGCTTCAGATCGGCGTTATAAGAGATCGCCATGCCGTACCAGCCCAGCTCGGCGCAGGCAAGAAAAGCGAGCTCATAGGCTTCGCGAAGATCGGCATATGGAAAAGAAACCGCCGAAAAGGGTTTTGGCGGAATATTGCCCGAATGCTCCACCGCCGCATAGCCGTGCTTTTCAATTAAGCCCTCATAAACGGATATCGCGCTGTTTAACTGGCGGAACGCTTCTTCATATCTGTCGGCCTCCAACAAATAACGGCCGTAGCAGCAATAATAATCGGCGACGGCCGGATCGTTGAGACCGCGCGCCTTCAATATCTCGATCAGCGCAAGACGCATGTCTTCGCACGCGCCGGCATATTCTTTAAGGGCGCAATGCGCGGCCGCGCGCTTTTTTAATATCATATATTTTTGAACGCTTTCGCTACTATCCAGGTCGGACGCCGCGCCGGCTGCGTCACGCCACATTTCTGAGTCGTCGAGGGCCTTTAACGCTTCTTCGAAGCTCCCGTTCTCAATATGGATATATGCCGCCGAGTAAAATGCGGTAGCAATGCCGGCTTTGTCCACCGCGCCGCCGCGCACGAAAGTTATGAGCGCCGATTCTATTAATTTAAGCGCCTGCTCGAAACGGCCGGCGTCATACTCACGCCAGGCTTCTTCGAGCAGCGCACGCGCTCGGTCGGCGCTCGAGCCGGCAAATTCGTCAATACGCGAGGCTGCAAGAGCAGAAAGTTCACTTATCGAAGGGACCGGTTCATCGGCGGGATCGTTTTGAGCGGCGCCCTCTCCGTGAGGGGTCTGAAAATATTCATCGAGCCTGTCTAAAAATTCTGAATCGCCCATAATAACTTCACCTTCTTCCGCCCGCGGGCTTTCTTTTTAAATAAGCCTCCAGCGTGACCGCAAGCTGCGGGTTAGCGCAGGCGACCTTCAGCATCTCATAAAAATAATCGCCTTCGAGCTCCCGGTAGGCGTCAAGTATATCTTTCCAGCCGATAAGCCTTACCCGCGAAGGATTGCAGCCCGCCGGACGCAATCCTTCTTCATAGTCAGGCGCGCTTCCCTCGCCGCGGGGGGCGCCGGTTAATTCGGCCAGCAATCCGGCTTCAAATTCAGCCGTAGGAGAAAGAATAAGGCCGACATGCGCAAAGTTTTCGGGCGGCATGGCGTTGCGCTCCATGATAGTATTTATAACAGGCATCTGCCTGCGCATCTGGGCGGCGAGATCGGACGCCGTCACGTAGTCGTACATCTTCGCCTCGACCACCACCAGGAATTTTTCGCCGCACGCCGCGCGCAGCAATATAACGATATCCGGCGTGTCGCGCTTTATATGCCATACTTCCCGCCAATCCAGGGCGGATTCTTTGAGCGAATATTCGGTGTAGAAACATATTTCAGAATTCGAATATTCAGTTTTGATAAATTTATCCGGAACGCCGGCCATTTTAAGAAAAATATGCAGACGGCTGAAACGGCCGCCGCAGACTATATTCGGAAATACGCATGAAGTCCAGTAGCGTTCTTTCCTGTTAAGCGGCAGCGAGTTTATCATATCGTTCATTTCACCGGCGCGCTCGAGATCGGTTGCGCGAAAGGCGCGGGCTGCAGAGCCCGGGAGTTCGGGGCGCCCGGACGGGTTCAAGCCGCCAGGTTTCTTGCAGTAAAAGGGATTAATGCGCCTGTTGGCCCCTCTAAATACCTCACCCATAGAAGAAACCGATGTTAGCTTAACCGGTTCGTCATGGCCGCCATAACGGTTTACGAAAACGCCGCCGGACTCCAGCGACCAGTCTTCGCCGAATTCCAGCCCGGAAACGCCTTTCTGCTCCATAAAAGCCATAAGCGGCGCAACGCTCGCGCCAGTAAGAATAAGCTTTTCACCGTTGATTATCCCGAGCTTCATAAGCTTGCATAGCCCCGCAGACTCCAAAAATACGGTAATGTTTTCAACAACGCCTTGCATATTATCACCCCTTTTTAAATTATAAAATAAGACTCATTTTTATTTCATGCGGGCAGGTATTAGTGAATAGTGTACAGTGAATAGTGAATAATGAATAGTTAAGGTTGGGGATCGCCCTGCGAGCTTTATATATAAAATATAAAAATATTCTACCTACTTTTAATTTTAGCAAAATATTATAAAAAAGTCAATAATATTCAAAAATATTTTTACCCTTTTTTAAATATTATTACCCCCTTCTGTTTTAAGTTGATTTATCAATGCATTCCTTTATACCCAAAAGCTCCCACATCAGGCGGCATAATTAAAACGCTTACCATAAAACCATAATTTCAATTTACTGAACGCCATAATTGCTGCGCAGACGCGAGCGAAGCGCGCGTCTGCAAAATAAAAAAACAGAGATGAGCGGAGTAGATTTGAGAAAAAGAAATAATAAATTAGAGCAGAGTAAAGTTGAGTAGAAATTTTATAGAAAAAGAGAGAAGAGAGAAAGAAAGGCTAAATAAAGTAAAACAAAAAAAAGAGAAAAGCAAACCGAATTAAAGCCGCGTCAGAAAAGCAGTCGCCGCAAGGCAATAAAGCGTCAGGCAGTTTAGGGGTTGGAAGGGATTTTAAGGGAAGGAAGGGGCCATCGGCACCTTGCCTTCCCTTATCAAAAAACAGGATATTTAAATGGAATAATCGGGGTTTTATTTTTCCAGCCATTCGGTCAGTATGGATTTGATATTATTTACGGCCCTGCGTTTTTCGGGGCTGCTTTTGCCTATATACTGCGTATCCAGAAGGAATTGAAAGGTTTTCACGGCCAGTTCGTCGGATATTTGGGTTTGTCTGCCCGAAGAAAATCCGGAGGCGGTTTCTTCGCCGGCCTCTACGGAGCGTTCCGCGGAGTCGGCCTGCGGAGCCGGGGCCGCATGGGTTTCGGCTGTTTTAAGAAGTTCGGTCACGCCTTCGCGGTCGCCTTTTTCGATCGGGCTTTCATCCACAATATGAAGCGCTTCGGCGGCGTCGATTTCGTTGAACATGACCGATTTAAAAAGTTTGGACTGTTCGCTGGAAAATTCGGCCCATTTCCTGTCATGGTAAAGAAATCTTGAAAATACGCCTATTTCGAGCGGCGATATGACGGCCGCGTCGGCGCCCGCTTCTTTGATGAGAAGCATATATATCTTGCTGTTATCGATATCGGTTATGAATATGCGTTTATTCCAGCGTGCGAATTTATTGTTGAAGAAATCCGCGGCGTCGAATATGTCTTTCGACCGTTTGCGGAAGTCGGCGTTCAGGCCCTTTTCTGAAGGCGTCTTGAGCGCCACTATTACTTTGAAAATTTTCATATGACCGCCTTGCTTTTTGGAAATTATTTGATTTTACCAGCCGTTAATTTTTCGAAAGTTTCGTTCATCAACGGGTATTTAACTATGCCGAGTTTATAATCGAAATGCCACCATTCGTCTTCGTAAACTGTAAAGCCGGCCTTGTTCATATAGCGTTCTAAAAGTTTTCTGTGCCAGCGGGCGTTAGAGGTAGCGCCTTCGAATTTAGGCGAAGCGCGTTCGCTGAATTCGTCGTAGCCGCTGCCCATTTCGATCAACTTTCCGGTTTTGAGATCGTAAAGGCCGACATCCACTGCCGTGCCGCGATTATGGCGCGAGCCTTTCGACGGGTCGGCCACGAAATTTTTCTGCGCGGCAGGCGTCGCGTCGTAAAACATTTTAGTGACGTACCAGGGTCTGTAAGCGTCGTAAACTATCATGGCGAGTCCGTGGCGTTCGAGCGAGCGGGCGACATATAAAAGGCCGTAAGCCGCCGGTTTCTGTAAAAACGCGCCGGGCGAGTCATAAAATTTAGCGCCCATGAAGTTATTTTCGGTGGCGTAGCGGATATCAAAGATCAGGTTACCGCCGAGGTTTTTAAGGTCCACGAGTTCAGATTCGCATGTGGCGTCGGCTTCGCGCGGCGGCCCGGCGGAAAGCGCGGCGCGTTTTAATTCGCCGATCGGTTTGAGGGGTTTTATTTTATAAGTCCCGCCGTTTTCGGAGCCGTAAACAAGCTGTTTATAGAGAGTTCCGTTAACTTCGCAATGGAACCGGGCGCTTCTGACGGGCGCGTAAAATTCAACGGAGCGGATCCCGCCGGGGAGTGAATCGCCGGCGGAATAACGCATGCCGTTAATTTTTGAAAGGTTATAATACTTGCCGTCGCGGAGTATTTTTAAAACTCCGGAGTCTTCGAGAGCGATAAAGGAATCGCGTGCGTCGTTAATATTTTCATACCTTCCGAGCAGCGCTTCGATATCGGCGGCGGGGCGGGGCGGCGCCTGGCCGAAAACCTCATTGAACGAGGGTTCCGGCTGAAAAGCCGGCAGCGAAGATACGTCAAAGCATATAGCCAGCGCGGCAAATATAAAAACTAAAAGGTTAAAAAACCTCGTTTTATTTTTCATTAAGATCAACCTTTCTTTTAAAGCGGTGGTTTATTAATATACCGGCTCGATATTCTGCTTCCAGTATTCAAGGAGTGTAAATTCCATGTTAGTTCTGGAGCCTTTTAAATTGACGACCGGCATCTGAACCGCCAGGGGCAAAAACACGGGGTCTTCGGAAACGGGCGACAGAGCGGCGTCGGTTTCGCGCTGTATGTTGTATCTGTACGGGTCCATATTACCGAAGAAGTATTCTTTAAAAAGCTTCTTCTGGGTCGTGGTAGCGCCGTAGGAGCGGTCGATGATCTGGGCCACCGAAGTATCAACGGGCACCCAGCCGTAGTTCGGAAGATAAAACTCCGCCCAGAAATGTGGGCCTGCGATTCCGGGGATCAGCTGATAACCGCCGGAGGATTTAGCGGGAATTCCGACGGCGCGGCAGAGCGCCGCGAAATACATGCTCTGCGCGCCGCAGTCGCCGTAACCGCGCTGGTGCACGTAAACGGATTCGGGCATGCCGGTAACGCCGAGGGCCAGGTGGGGCATAAGGCTGTATTTTATATTGTCGAGGACGTAAAAATAAATTTTACGGGCGGCGAGGTACGGATTTTTTTCACCGGCGGTTATTTCGAGGGCTTTAGCTTTTATTTCGGGCGTAACGGCGGTATTTTTATTATCGCGCGTATATTTTTTATAAAGCGGGCTTTCGACGTCGTATTCGCCGCAATTAGCGGGATCGATAACGAAGCGCTGTTCATAGCGTTTGTACATGAATTTGATTTCGATATCGAGGTCTTCTTTGAGTTCGGCCAGAGGCACTTCGAAGTAGGCAAGGCTTATGTCGGTATCGGGTTTGGGCAGGGATTTCAAATATTTCTGCGGCGAGAAAGATATGAAGCGCACGTCGGCCTGCGCGGAGCTGAGTATGGGCATCGGGAACCACATCTGCAGAAGGCCGGTTTTGGGGAGTTTACCGCGCGGCACTTTAAGGGTCTGGACGCCAAGATAATCTACGGGATTGATATTGGTTATAGAAGGCGGGGTGCAGACGCTCTTGCCGCTGGGCCTGAATATGATATCATAAAGCGCTTCGCAGGGTTTGCTTTTGCTTTTATCGACTTTTTTATAAATGTCGTCGTCGCGGAAAAGCACGTTGGCGATGAAATTCTGCTGATAATAGGGTTTGCCGTCGATAAGTATGAAGTCGTTTATTTTACCGGTTTTAAACCACGATTCGCGCTCGCCGTCGCCAAACGCGCGAAACGATCTGGCGGCGAGTTTTTTAGCTTCGGCTTCGCCGTATGGGTAGGTAACGAATATTTTTTCGATTTGTTTTAATCTATGGTTGGACTTAACGAGTATATCATCGTTATTTTCGCGGCCGGCTTCTCTTGCGGCGCGTTCGTACATTTTAACGGCCTTGAAGTAAGACGAGTTCTTTTCGAGCTCGCACGCTTTAGAAAAAGTATCGGCCGATGCCGCAAAAGCGGGGCATACCGTTGAAAGTAAAAAAGCTAAAAAAATAAAGAGCGTTGAAGCTCTTTTAAGCCTGGACGTTAACTTCATAAAAACCTCCGGTATATTTTATACAAACGCGCGCGAGTCATAAACCTCGGGCGCATTATCATTATATACCAAACAAAGCGGAGGTGTCAATAAATTAAAAGCCATGCCGGTCATAAATAATTAAAAACAAAAAAGATTTTTTTTATCGATAATCGTTAATTTTTATGTTATAATAATCCAAAAATTTTTAGAATAAGGAACTGCAAAAATGAGCTCCAGACAGGTAGAAGAAAACGGCCTTTTCGAACTGGCCGACGCGCACCGTGAAAACATAGAAAACAATTCACTTTACAGTGAAGACCTCAAGCCGGTAAGCATAGAAGAGCGCACATGGAGCAAAAAGCATATAGCTTCGCTATGGGCGGGCATGAGCATATGCATACCCACATATACGCTTTCGTCCGGGCTTATCACCAGCGGAATGAGCTGGCAGCAGGCGATTTTAACTATATTTCTGGGCAACCTTATAGTTTTGATACCCATGATTTTAATCGCGGCGGCGGGCACAAAATACGGAATACCGTATCCCGTTTTCTGCCGCGCGTCTTTTGGAACGCGCGGGGCGCATCTGCCTTTGCTATTACGCGCGGGGGTCGCCTGCGGCTGGTTCGGGATCAACTGCTGGATAGGCGGCGAGTTCATGTACATGGCGTTTGCGGGCTTCTTTCCGGCGCTGGCGCTTTACCCGCAGGCTAAATTTATAATATTCCTGCTGTTTCTGGCGGCGAATCTGGCAATCGCGTACCGCGGCCATGAAGCGGTCAAGATGCTCGAAGTTTACTGCGTACCGATACTTATCGCCATAGGAGTCGCGATAGCCGCATGGGCGATTTACGTCGCCGGTTCGCTTTCGGCGCTGCTCAACGCCGGCGAAAAGTTCGCGCCGCTGCGCGCCTCGGCCACGAAATCTTTCGGCGAGCTTTTTCTGCCGTCGCTGAACGCAATGATATCATACTGGGCGCCGCTCGCGCTCAATATTTCCGATTTCACAAGGTTCGCCCGCAGCCAGAAAGACCAGGCGCTGGGGCAGCTTATAGGGCTTCCGCCGGCCATGGCGTTCTTTTCGATGGTAGGGGTTTTCGGAACGCTCGGTTCGATGATCGCCTTTAATGAAATGATATGGAACCCGGTTTACACGGTGGTGGCGTTTAAAATGCCGTGGTTAAGCCTTTTAGGCGGCATACTGGTTTTTATAGCGATAATAACCACAAATATAGCGGCTAACGTGGTGGGGCCGTCGAATATCTTTTCAAACCTCAGCCCGCAAAACATTCCTTACAGGTACGGCGTTTTAATAACGGGCTTCATAGGGCTCATCATTATGCCATGGAAGCTTTACGCCGAGCCTACCGGCTATATTTTCAACTGGCTGGGCACTTACGGCTCTTTTCTGGGGCCGCTTACCGGGCTTTATATCGCCGACTACTATATAATCAAAAAGCGTTATTTAAGCATTTACGATCTTTATTCTGACGATTCAAAACTTTACGGCTACAGCGGCGGCGTTAATTACGTGGCATATCTGGCCTACGCCGTCTCGGTAACCCCTTTCGTAATGGATCTGGTTTTCGGTTCGTTCGGCGGCGCAGTCGTAAATAATTCGTGGTTCATCGGGCTGGCGCTTTCTCTGGCCGTTTATACGTCGCTGATGAGAATTTTCTACGGCAAATAATTTCTAACATAATATAATTTTTTTCAGACTGGTTCGATTTCATGATTTTGACTATAAAAAATTTTTCGCGAAAGTCGAAAATTTTCTGCAGTTTAGCTTCGTGCAAAGGCGGCTGCATTCGTTTTTTTTCACGTTTCCGCCCGTCCTTATTTGTGAAAGCCCTAATTTTATTAAACATATTACACATTCAGACGAATCAGTATTTTTCGACTCATCCGTCACGTTATTTTTGCAGATTACAGGGCTTAAAAAAATAAGCGCCGTATTGGGTTTTTCGTTGAAGTATTTTAAATAAGCTTTCACCATAATCCGCCAACGCTCCTTTCTGTTTTTACTTACGCAAAAAATATACAAAAGCACCGGTTATATTTTTATAAGCTGTTATAAAAATACAACAACATATGAACGTTAAAGCATAATACATGCCTTAAAAAATATATTATGTTTGAATAAGCGGGAAAAGCGGAGCGTTTATTAGCTTTTTATAACCATCGTTCACGGTTTAAAAGTTTAATCGGTAATATTGAATTTTTTCATGAGTCGCCAGAGAGTCACCCGGCTGATGTTAAGAGCTTTAGACGTTTTGATTTTGTTATATTTATATTTAACAAGATATTCCAGAAGCGTTTCTATTCCAATTTCACATTTTTTACATTTCGTTTCTACCTGGTTACATTTCGTTTCAGCAAAAAGCGATTCGCCTTTACAATTCGTTTCATCATAATTTGCAACTATAGAATCTACTTTTTCTTTAATTATTTTGTTATAAAAAGCAGAATATTCTTCAGGCAGATCGCTAAGTTTAATTTTTCCATCCCTGCAGATTATATATGCGTATTCCAGCATATTATATAGCTGCCTTGCATTTCCAGGAAAATCATAAGTTAGAAGTATCGTCCTTACTTCATCCGATAAAGAGTTAATATTTTTATTTTCCTTAATGTTAAGTCTATTTATGAAACTATAAGCAAGCAGTTCGATATCTTCCCTGCGCTCCCGAAGAGGCGGTATATTAAAATAAATCACGCGCAACCTGTAAAAAAGATCTTCTCTGAATTTTCCTTCCTCAACAAGTTTTTTTAAATTCCTGTTGGTAGCCGCTATCAATCTGAAATTAACTTTCACGGTTTTTGCCGACCCCAGCGGTTCGAAACTTTTTTCTTCAATCACCCTAAGTAATTTAACTTGCAGATGCATAGGAACTTCTCCAATTTCGTCAAGAAATATAGTTCCTTTATCGGCGGCGGCGAATTTGCCTGGTTTGTCGGTTTTGGCGTCCGTAAAAGCGCCTCTGACATAACCAAAAAGTTCTGATTCCAGAAGTGTTTCAGGAATCGCCCCGCAGTTTATAACTACGAAAGGGCCGCCATGCCGTGGAGATAAATTATGAATAGTTCTGGCTATAAGGCTTTTTCCGGTTCCGGACGGGCCTTCTATCATTACGTTACCGCCGCATTCTGAAATGGAAGGCAGCGTTTCAAAAACAAATTTCATATATTCGCTTTTTCCAACGACATCTCCAAGCGTATAATTTTTTAACGATTCTTTTTTTACAAGATCGATTTTTTGTTCAAGCTCGATTTTTTCAGTAACATCAGTTACCAGAGCAAGCCTTCCGGCGGCATTGCCCTCGCGGTCCGTTAAAGCAGACGCTGACACTTTGACATATATTTTTTTGCCGCTTTTATGCTTGAGCAATGCTTCATAATGCCTGGCGTTTCCTCGAGTTAATTTTGAATAAACGTCATAATAAGAATTAAGATTGTCCTGATAAATAAATTCACCGACGTTTTTCTTTTCTATTTCGGCAGCAGTATACCCAATTATATTAGCCATTTGCCGGTTCAAATATATCGTATTGCCATTGTTATCGATAACCCAGAATCCTTCGCTGGACATTTCAATAAGTTCATGATAACGTTTTTCGCTCTCTATAAAGGCGTTTTCAACGTTAACGCGCGCGCTTATATCACGAACTAAAGTAATTATCGCCGGAATTTTTTGAAATTCTGTCATACTGGCGCTTATCTCTACCGGAAATACAGTTCCGTCACTTGCGACATAATGGGATTCATAAAGAAATTTTCCATACTTTTCAATTTTTTTAAGCCGAAAATCTATCTCTAACCGATGAAATTGAGCGTTAATATCCGCGATAGTCAATCCAATCAATTGATGTTTTTCATATTTTAATTTTTGGCAGGCGTGTTCATTAACTTCAAGTATTTTTCCGCTCAAATCGGTAATAATGATTGAGTCGCTGATGGAAGCGAATATTTTTTTCAACTTTAGTTCAGAGTCAATTATAACTATTTCAGCCTTTTTATACTCGTTTATATCACTTATAGTCATACGGCAGGTTTTTTCTTCGCCGCACCCTTTCGCAATTGAAGATCGAATCAAAACCCATTTTTTTTTATCGCCGCAATTCAGCCTTATTTCACAGTTCTGCGGCTCGCAAATTTGAAAAAGTTTTTTACAATGCATATAAAAAATATCCTGGTCCTGATAGCATATAAAATTCGTAAAATTAGCATTAACAAGTGCATCTCTTTTAAGCCCTAAAAATTCGGCCGCGGTATAATTAGCTTCTATAATCAGCCCGTTTTCAGAAATGGTACAGTACCCCACGGGTGCAAGATCATATAATTCAAAATATTTTGCCTTCGAAACGTTAAGTTCGGCGTGAATTCTGCACAACTCTTCGTTTTGCATCTCCAGCTCAATTTGATAAATGCGGAGGTTATGAAGAAGTTTTCGAGTTTCTTCGAGAGAAAGAGAATCAATATCTCCACAGCCGGTTATATATTTACGATTAACGTTAAAATTGCTCATTTGCTATCCTTTTTTCATTTTCAAACAGCAGTTTCTGGTTCTTTTAAGCTTTTCGAAGCTTTTTCTTTCATATCGAAAGGTATGGTTACGACAAAGCGGCTGCCTGAGCCCAACCGGCTTTCGACAAAAATTTTTCCGTTAAGCATTTCGACTATGCCTTTAACAATTGAAAGGCCCAGCCCGGTTCCGCCGTAACGCCTCGTGCTGGAATCATCGACCTGATAAAATCTTTCAAAAATTTCATCAACGTCATCGCTTGAAATTCCTATGCCGGTATCGGAAACCTCAATAGATACATTCGAAACATTTTCTTTTTTTTCAGATTCATAAATTTTAACTTTGACTTCGCCTTTAGAGGTAAATTTGATAGCGTTCGCAATCAGGTTTACGATAATCTGTTTAATCCTGAAAGGATCGCCGTACAATTTATAATTTATAGCGGGGTCTATTTCATAGCCAAGCTCGATTTTTTTCTTTTCAGCAAGTATAGACATCATTTTTACAGTTTTTTCGGCAATATCATTGATATCGAATATATTTTTTTCGAGCTTTAACTTTTTCGCTTCGATTTTTGAAAAATCCATTATATCATTGATAATTTCCAGCAGATTATTTGACGAATATTTGATCCAGCCAACAAGCTCGGCCTGCCTGTCGTCGATCCCGCTCATCGAAACCAGCTGTGAAAAACCGATTATGGCGTTTAAAGGCGTGCGCAGCTCATGAGTTACATTGGCCAGGAACCTGCTTTTAGCGATATTGGCGGCTTCGGCTTTTTCCCTGGCGGCGATCAGCGATTCTTCGATAGTTTTAAGGTAGTTTATGTCGCTGACGGCGGTACGGCAAACCATTGCCCCTTGCTCGTCGCAGGCGGTTAGCGATTCGAGCCTCGCCCAGAAGCATGAAGAATCTTTTCTTTTAAGCCTCAACTCACAATTTCCGGAGAAGGGTTTTTTGAAAAGGTTCTTCCTGTAATGGTAATAGATATCCTGGTCCTCCGAATATATATAATCGGTAAAATGTTTTTTGACAAGTTCGTTTCTCTGCAGGCCGAGAAGGTTTGCAAGGGTAAGGTTAGCCTGTGTAATGACCCCTTTTTCGTCTATGCTCAGATATCCGTTGGGGGCCAGATCGTAAAGTTCGAAGTAACGCGCCACGGACAGTTCCAGCTCGTGCCGCGTCCTTCGTAATTCATCGTTCTGCATTTCCAGCTCGATCTGGTGCACGCGCAGTTCGTGTACCAGACGGCGGGCGTCTTCAATCGAGAGATTCTGTTCCGCATTATTTTCTTCATTAAGCGATTTTTGCTCCGCAACCCATCGCAGCCTGGCTATTTCATCCATAGCAGCTTGATTACCGGCCATAAATTACCTCACGATCAAATCTAAATTTTCAAAGTAAACCTTTAATGCGCTTTATTTCGGTAATTTCCGAAAATGTTATAACCGCGCCTTCGATAACGTTTTCCATCGTACGGTAAGGCTGAATGCGCATCTGATACCATTGGCCGTCGGGCGTCTGCACTTCGGACTCTTTCGGTATCAACGTATCCAGAACCGTCCGGGTATCGTAAACGAGATCGGCGTAACCTTTGATTTTGCAAACTATATCGCTAATGGGCCTTCCTATGTCGGCGGAAATAAGGTTAATGACGCGCCTGACGGCGGGCGTGAAACGACGCACGCGAAGCTGATGATCGAGAAAAAGCGTGCCTATATTAGTTCCGGCGAGCAGGTTATTCATATCGTTATTCACCCGGGAAAGATCGGCCACTTTCTGCTGCAGTTCAGTATTTACAGTGGAGAGTTCCTCGTTGACCGATTGAAGCTCCTCTTTTGACGTTTCGAGCTCCTCGTTGGCCGACTGCAGTTCTTCGTTGACCGATTGAAGCTCTTCGTTGGCGGATTTAAGCTCTTCGTTCGAAGTCTCCATTTCTTCGAGCGTAGAGCGCAAATATTCTTCCTTGGCCTTCAAACGAAGTTCCAGCTCGTTTATTTTCGCAAGTTCGCCGCCGTCCGGCGGCGAGCCGGCATCTTCTTTTTTTATATAATTTTCGAGAGCGGTTTCACCGCCGTCTTCTAAAATAATCATAAACAGAGCGGGTGATCCTTCGGCGCAGGGCAGCGGCAGCGGTCTAACTTTTAAATCGACGTTAGTGAAATTGCCGTTAGTTTTTACTTTAAGCCCCGGATAACTGACCGGGGCGTTATTGGCCGCGGCCTTGTGAAGCGCGCTGGTGAGCTCGTAGCGCAATCCTTCGCGGGCCATTTTTAATACGTTCACTCCGGCTTCGCCCGGCGACGGTTCAAGATACTTGCCCGTTCGCCCGTGTATATATAAAATATCTCCGCGTTCGTTAACGATAACGCACGGCGGAGCGTACTGTAAAAGAAGCTCACGCTCGGTCATTTCACGGATTGAAATTTTGGCGGCCGCGACATTTTCGCGGGAACGTTTGGCCGCGAAATCGCGTTCCGCCATTGGAGTCATAATACTGGCGCGTGCGTGGGCGCCGGAACACGCGGTAATATCTTTTCGCTGATAAAGCTTCCATTTTCTGTCTATCACCGAAAATAAATCGGCGAAATCTCCTATCGATTCTGAATTTCCCAGAAACAAATAGCCGGAAGCGTTTAAGGCGTAATGAAACATGGGTATGATTTTTTTTTGAAGCTCGCCGTCCATATAAATTAAAAGATTGCGGCAGCTTATAATATCTATTTTCGAAAACGGCGGGTCTTTAATAAGGCTCTGCTCCGAAAATATGAGCATATCGCGTATGATCTTTTTAATGCGGAAAGTCCCGTCTTCGGGATTATGAGTAAAAAAACGCGACAACCTTTCAGGCGAAATATCCGCCGCGATTGAAGCCGGATATATTCCGGCGCGGGCGGCCTCTATGGCTCGCGCGTCGATATCGGTGGCGAAAATCTGTATCTGGCATGAGCCTTTTAGCCGTTCGAGATGTTCTTGAAAAATAATAGCTATGGAATAAGCTTCTTCGCCAGTAGAACAGCCGCTCACCCAGACGCGTAAAGCCGTTCCGGAAGGCTTTTTGCTTAAAACAGATTCGACGATATTTTTATCGAAATTTTCGAAAGCTTCGGCGTCGCGGAAAAAATTAGTTACGCCGATAAGCAGGTCGCGAAAGAGCGCTTCAACTTCTTCCGGTTTTTTTTGAATGTATTGAACGTAATTTTCGAGCGTTTCTATTTTATTGACCATCATGCGTCTTTCGACGCGGCGTGATATGGTATTGGATTTATAATGTGAAAAATCATGGCCCGTAAATGAGCGAAGTATAATAAATATTTTTTTAAGAGCGTTTTCCGCTTTAACTTCGGACGCCGCCGAAGGGACCAGGCCTTTACCGAAAGCGTTTTTAACGTAAGCGATCAATTGTTCCGGCATCTGCTGGGGAGTTAATATATAATCCACAAGTCCGGTGGCAATGGCGCTTCTGGGCATTCCGTCGTATTCGGTCGAATCGGGGCTCTGCGCCATGACCATTCCGCCTTCGCCCTTTACCGCGCGGATCCCGTGCATGCCGTCGTTTCCGGTTCCGGAAAGGACTATGCAAATGGAACGTTCTCGCTGGTCCTGCGCAAGTGAGCGGAAGAAAAAGTCTATAGGCAGCCTCATTCCACGGGGCGAAGACGGCTCCATCAAATGAAGCGTACCGTTTAAAAAGGCCATGTCTTTATTAGGCGGAATTATATAGGCGCAGTCGGGCTGGACCTTCATCGCATCCTCGACCTCAAAAACCTTCATTCGCGTATAGCGTTTAACGAGCTCGGCGAGGATGCTTTTGTGGTCGGGCGCAAGGTGCTGCACGAGTACGAAAGCCATTCCGGTTTCGACGCCGGGCGGCATGGCTGAAAAAAAAGCCTCGAAAGCGCCGAGCCCTCCGGCCGACGCGCCGATGCCCACTACCGCAAAATTTGAGTTATCGGCGTTTTTTTTATGATTATCGCCGGTAATAACGGGGCCGCGGCCCGCGACGGATATTGCGGAAATCTTATCATCCGGCGTTATTATCTTTTTCTTCTTTGTAATAGCACACCTTCTAATCGCTAAATATTTCAAAAACGTTCAACCGCGTATAGGCTCTAAAAAAGATTTTATGCCCGGGTTCATAATTTATTTAAATCTTACTCTTTAATCCGGCATTTGTCAACATAAAATATCAATGCGCATAAATCATTAATAATATTGAAATTATTTTAATTATATGCTATTATCGTTTTTATATTTTTTCACGGAGGCGATTATGCAAAGGGAAGAAGCTTTAAATCTGGTCAAAAAATACGTTAAAAACAATAATTTAATCAAGCACATGCTCGCGGCCGAAACCGTAATGAAGCATTTCGCCGCGCGCTTCGGCGAAG
This sequence comes from bacterium ADurb.Bin243, assembly GCA_002069765.1. Taxonomy (GTDB): domain Bacteria; phylum Muiribacteriota; class UBA9980; order UBA9980; family UBA9980; genus UBA9980. The sequence goes on along the minus strand of MWBZ01000026.1, from coordinate 18,208 downwards.
ACGGTTCAGATTGGGCCATAGCGGGTCTTGTCCACGACATAGACGTAGAGATGACTAAAGACTGTCCCGGGCTGCACGGCAAAAAAAGCGCCGAAATTCTTAAAGCGAACGGTTTTTCCGACAGAATAATAGAAGCGGTGGCCAACCATCCCAAGGACGAACCCATGGGCGATAATATGTCTAAAATGTTATATTCCGCTGACCAGGTAACCGGCCTGATAGTCGCGGGCGCGCTTATCCATCCGGATAAAAAGCTCGCCGCGATCAACGGCGATTTCATAATGAAGCGGTTCAATGAAAAGCGGTTCGCGGCGGGCGCCAACCGCGACCGGATAAAGGCCGTCGAAAAAATGGGAATACCGCTTTCGGAATTCATAGACGAATCGCTCAAGGCGATGCAGGCGATACATTCGGAAATAGGGCTTTAAGCGTATATTAGCGCGCATTCGATGGCGCCGGGCCATGATTTTAAAAAAAAGAACATCTAGTATATAAGGAATTGATGATATATGAAAATCCTGCTGGTATATTTTTCGGCGACCGGAAACACCGCTTTTTACGCCAGAAGTCTCGCTTCGGCTATCGCGGGGCGAGGCCATCGCTGCGATCTTTTAGACGTAGAAAAGCGTTTCGATTTAAGGGCCGTATGGCATGCGGCCCCCGTGGTGCCGCGTTATATGATAGAAGCGCAGGCGCGCATTCCGCTGGAGACTCCTGTCGGTTCGCTCGTTTCGAGCGAAAATGAAATAAAAAACGAGGCCTTGATAGAAGCTTTCGATAAATTCGACAGGTATATCGCCAATTTCGATATAATAGGCTTCGGCTCGCCCGTTTATTTTTTCGAACCGGCGGCGGTATTTTCGAGTTTCATTAAACTCATCCCCGTCCAGACCGGAAAAAAGGCGTTCACATTCGCTACGCACATGGAAGGGCCGGTATGGTTCCGTAAAAACATCAGGGAAGCTCTCGAGGCGAGGGGTTTTCGCATAATAGGGCATGCCGACGATCACATAATTCATACAGAGCTGCTGCCGGTAATGCCTAAATTCATCGCCGGCGAGGGCGTTCAAAAAGCTTATTTAAGATACCGCCGTCCGAGGATAAATAAGAAAATAAAAGCGTTTTTGGATTCGGTGAATTTAGTAAAAGGCGCCGCTCCCGATCAAATCCAGCCGGCCGAAGCCGGGCCGGTCCCGCAGATGGACCAGCTCGTAGGCGGCCTGGTAGAAAAGGCGCTTTACGCCACTCTTAAATTTTCGATGGGCAGCCGCATCATAAAAGAAAAATGCGTCAAATGCGGCCTTTGCGCGAGCAGCTGTCCCATGAAAATGATCCGCATGGACGCCGATACGGGATATCCAGTCAGAACCAGCCACTGCATGTACTGTCTGCGCTGCATAAACATCTGCCCGGTCGAAGCGGTATCTTACGCGCCGTTAAGCGACGGCAGGGCGCGTTTCAGGGGATTCGAAAAGCTGGAGGCGGCAGGGCGCATTCCGGCGCGTTAAAGATCGTCCCGTGCGCTGAGGCGTTTTTCGCCCTTTTCCAGATAATTCAAAACATAATCCTTCACGGCGTCTTCGAGCGAATACGTTTCGAGCGTGGCGCCGGCGGAGGCGTTTTCGAATTTAGACATTTCGGCTCTGGTGTAATATTGGTATTTGTCGCGGATCTCGACCGGCATATCGATGTAGTTAATCTTCTTCTTCATTTTAAGCGCGCTGAAAATAGCGGACGCCAGCTGGTTCCATGTAGAAGCGGTCCCGCTGCCTATATTGAATATTCCGTTTTTATGGGGGTTTTCGATGAAAAATCTCACGCGGTCCACGGCATGTTTCACGTATATGAAATCGCGCATCTGTTCGCCGTCTTTATATTCGGGCATATGCGATTTGAAAAGGCTGATCGACGAGTTTTCTTTTATCTGGTAGTACGCTTTATTTACGAGGCTTCTCATATCTTTTTTATGGTATTCGTTGGGCCCGAAGACGTTAAAAAATTTAAGGCCGGTGATTTTATCGAGAAGGTTGTTAGAGCGCGCGTACAGATCGAAAAGCTGTTTGGAATAGCCGTACATATTAAGCGGGCGGAGTTTTTCCATGACGGCGTCATCGTCGGAAAATCCGTTTTCGCCGGCGCCGTATGTGGCCGCGCTGCTGGCATAAATGAATCTGATGCCGTTATTAACGCAGTACCATGCGAGAGTTTTGGTATATTCGTAATTATTGTTAATTAAATAGCGGCAGTCGGCTTCGGTTGTAGAAGAGCACGCCCCCATATGAATTATGCAATCTATTTTATCGTTTTTAAACGAGCCGTTCCTGATATACTCTATAAAAGCGTCTCTTTCAAGATAATCGCTGAAGGCGAGCCCGCGCAGGTTCATCCACTTGTTGGAACTGGCGAGGTTATCGACCGCTATTATATTCTTTTCACCCATGGAGTTGAGTTTCCATATTATGGCGCTTCCGATAAATCCCGCGCCGCCCGTAACTATAATCATTTAACGACCTCTAATCATTGATATTTCATTTATAAATTAACCGCAATATTATGTAATCCATCGCTTATTCTATCATATAAAAGCTATTTAATAAAGTTTTTTTTGGGTTCCCTTTCATTTTGTATGGGAAAGGGCATCAGTGAAGTGCAGAGTTGATAGTGCATAGTGGATAGTGAAGGCTGGGGCTCGCCCTGCGAGCTCTATTTGATTAACCGAAAGGTAAATATAAAACCCTTAAGGTAACTAACCCGTAAGCCATTATTGCAGCGCAGACGCGAGCGAAGCGCGCGTCTGCAAAAAAAACATAAATAAAAAGCTGAGCATAAAAGAAATTATAGCAACATAAGAAAAGAGCCTAGCAGAATTAAAGCGCCGATAGAAAAGCTGGCACTTCACAAAAATAAAGCGTCAGGCTAATCAGGGGTTGGAAGGGATTTTAAGGGAAGGCAGGGGCCATTGGCCCCTGGCCTTCCCTTATCAAAAAAAGAAATATCTTTTTCATCATAAAACCGATATTAATAATCTACAAAAATTGCCGATATGTAAAACATGAAAAGTTTAAAATTTAAACAATTGCATATCATTTACCTTTTTCTATCGGTTTCACTGGTCACTTTTGCGATGGCCGGCTGCAGCGGTTCCAGCGATTCTTCGTCGTCGGCGCCGAATTATTTATTCACCGAGCGTTATAACGCGCCCGAAGTGATTTCATATATAGACAAGTACGGCAATGATTTTGAAAAAACCCAGGCTATCGAAGCCGGAAGGGTATATGAAACCATGACGTGGCGTTCGAAGGGCGTGGCCATAAAATACCTTTACGACACCGGCCAGATAGTCAAAGAGGACCATTTTTCAACATATTCCACTCAGCGGTAAAAAGGTTTTTAAAAATTGAGCTTAGCAATGTAAAATAAAAATGAAAAGGGTTTTGAAGATCAAAGCCCTTTTTTTTATTTTAATTCAAGATAAAAAATAAATTTATTTAAAAAAATCGGGAATAAATTAAAACGCCGGCCGTTATATTACCGGGTGAAGCGATGAACGATAAAATTTCCGGGGACGACAAAATTAAATACGCTTATACATTGGACCGCGGTAAAGGTTTTGAAGAGCTTTACAATTTTTACTATTCGGACATTTATTATTTCTTATTGAATATGTCGGCGGACTGCGAGCTTGCGCTGGATTTAACGCACGACGTTTTTATAAAAGCTTATAATCAGTCCGGAATCGAAGAATTCAAAATAAAAGCCTGGCTTTTCAGAGTGGCGGCCAATTGTTTTTATGAATATAAGCGTTCGTATTACAGAAGGGTCAAATATTACATAAACAATATATACAGGCTGATAGACCCTCCCGAAGACGCTGAAATCAAATTTATAGAGCGGGCGAGCGAGGCGTGCGATAAGACCAGGCTTCGCGAATCCCTTAAAAAGCTCGATGAAAAAGACCGTTTGATAATAACGCTGAGGTATTACAACGGCTTTTCTTACGAAGAGATCGCGGAATCGGCAGGCATAGAGGCGGGAACGGTAATGTCGAGGCTCCACAGGGCGAAGGAAAGGTTGAAGGAAGTGATGAGCGATGAACCGGGACAACGATAAGGAACGCGGCGTGGCATACGGCGCAGATGGCGGGGAAGAAAAATTTGAAAGCGAAATCGGGAAACTGTTCGCAGCCCAGGCCGAAGCCGACAAAAAAGCGGAAATATCAAGCATAAGAAATATAGAATATTCCAGAATAACCGGCGCTCAGGGTTCGAGGGGAGTTTCATTCTATTACTTTCTGAGCGCGTTTTTGGTTTTGTTTATAATCTTCATGGCGTATAACATATCGCAGGTGGCGAATGAAAAATTATCTTCCGGCGGGCCGGGAGGATATTTCAACGCGCCTTACGAACCGGAAGGCGATGCGGGCGATAATTATTCGGCGGCGGGCAAATATCTCGACCCGTTGAGCGCTCTGGCGTTTTTTGCGCTCGAAGGCGCAGCCATATTCGTTTTAATAATAATTTTAAGGTTTTTATTAAGCTGCGTTTTCTTTAAATCAGGCGCGCTGAATAAAAAAATCAATATTTTATCGTGACGCTTTTAAAGGGCGGAAGAGCGGCCGGGCGGCGCTATCCGTTAAAGAGTTAAAAACAGCAGAAATAAGCGAGGGGGGAAAAGCATATGAAAATAAATAAAAACGGGGCATTCGTATTTTTACCGGCGGCGGGCAGAGTAAAAAATATCGTAATATTAACATGCGTCCTTCTCTTTCTGGCGTTTCAGAGCGTTTTGATTTACGCGGTTTTTTTGAGTTTCAACGTCTCTTACAGCGCGACGGCGCCAAAAATAATACTCGATAAAACCGAAGAAATTTATATATCGAAGCTCGCCGGGATATTAGAAACCGGCGGCCGGCTCTTCAACGATAAAATAAAAGAAACGCATTTAAAAGACAATATGGACACCGTCGAAAATTTATTCATCAAAGAGCTGGATTCGGCGGTCGGCGATACTCTGGAATCGGTGCTTCTTTCGAGCAGGATCATATTCAACCGCGGATATTCGCTTAAAAATTTAAGGACGATCGCTCGCGTACTCGAGGATTACGCAAAAATAAAGATCAAAAATAACGAACCAAAAAAGGCCGCAGCGGCGATAAATTCAATTTTATCGATGGCGATGACGCCTCAGACCGGCTTTGATTCCGAAAAACCTTTGATTTGCAACATCTTCACCTATTCATTCAAAGCCCGCGCCACAAAGCTTATAGAAGAGCTGTTGAATTCGGGCGTCAAAATCGAAACGCAAGACCTGAATAAGCTTTGCGTAAAACTTATAAGGTACGAAGCCGCGAGCGACGATTTCGCGAAGACGATAAAGCATGAAAAAGAGGCCTGCTTGAGAATGATAGAAGCCAATTTCTACGGCATCAACCCCAAAGCGGAACGCCTGGAGCGCATTTTAACGATAATGTTCATAAAGGGGACGGAGCTTTACTACGGCGATATCGCCGCGCAGTACAAAAAAATCATGGACGATTTAATAGCGGCCGCGGGCCTTGAATACGGCAAGGCCGTAAAAAAATTCGAAGAGCTCAACGAAGCGGAGCGCGCCATAAATAAAGCGCGGATTTATATTCTGGCCGTGCTTCAGTCTAAGATCAACCCGCTGGTTTTATGGGTAACCCCTTCCTGCGCGGAATATTACAATAAATTTACTGCACAGAGAGCGTTTACGAGCGCCGCCGTAATTAAATTAGCCGCGCGCGCCATAAAAGACGGCGAAGGCGCGGATAAAATCCCCGTGAAAATAGAGGATTTTAAAAGAATTCCGGAAATAAAAAGCAAGGAATGGATATTAAACGATCCGTTCACGGGCAAACCGTTAATCTACAAAAAAAGCGAGACCGGCGAAATAACGCTTTACAGCGCGGGGTATAACGCCATAGACGACGGCGGCAGTTTTAAAGACAGCCGGGACATTAAACTTTAAACTAAAAACTTGTTATTTATTCTCTACTGTCTGTTTATGAACTTTTCCGCGCGCGAGCGAGCAGAACATACCGGCAAGGCACAGGACGGCGAAAATTGTAAAAGCCGTTCGTGAGCAGGCGAGGAATTTATCCAGGTTAGCGGGGCCGATCTGTTGTTTACCGACGTAAAGGGCGATGAGCATGCTTGAAATACCCATGCTCATGGCCTGGCCGGTAGAGCGCATGGTGGAAAGAATGCCGGAAGCGACGCCGTAGTATCTTTTTTCGACGGAGCTCATAACCGCGTTGATATTCGGCGATGAAAACAGCGCGAACCCGAAGCCTATCATCAATAAATTCAAAACTATCATATTAAGCGAAGTATCGGCCGAAATAGCAGCGAATAAAAAAAGGCCAATTCCTGTGAGCCCGATTCCGGCGGAAGCCAGAAGCATGGGCTCTATTTTTTCGGAAAGCTTTCCGATCACGGGCGAGAAAACGGCCATCATAATCGGTTGGGCTATTAAAACGGCCCCGGCCTGGCGGGGCGCCATGCCTTTATTATACTGAAGATAGAGGCTAAGGAGAAAAGTGAGGCCGAAAGTCGCGCTGTAATGTATGAGCGCGGCAAGGTTCGACAGCGCGAACTGCCGGTTGCCTTTAAAAATGTTAACGTTCAAAACGGGGCTATCCACGACGGTTTCAATGCGTATAAAAACGAAGCCGGTCAGCATGCCGGCCGCGATTATATAAAATCCTGCCGGGGTGGGCAGTTTTGTAAAACCGTATAAAAGAAGGCACATCGAAAGAGAGAAAACGGCTGAGCCTGCATAGTCGAAGCGTTCGCCGTGCGATTCGCTGCGCTCCGATTTTACTCCGTAATAAGTCAACAGGGCCGCCTGCAGGCTTACGGCGAAAGAAAACCAGAATATGCTGCGCCATCCGAAAGCCTGGGTCATGAACCCGCCGGCGAAAGGCCCCGCGGATAAACCGGTGTATGTGGAAGCGACGGTAAGGCCGAGCGCGCGGCCGCGGCCTTCTCCGGGGAAGGCGGACATTAAAATGGCCATAGAAGTGGAAAAAATCATCGACGAGCTTATGCCCTGAAAGGTGCGAAACGCTATTAAAGAATGGATGGACCCTGAAAACGCGCAAAACGCGTTCGACAGGGTAAACAAGGTTATTCCGGTAAGATATATTTTTTTGCGTCCGTAAATGTCGGCGAGCCTGCCGAAAGGCACCATTAAAACGGCCGAAACGAGAAGATACGACATGGCCACCCAGCTCATAAGAACGGCGTCGGCGGCAAATTCGCTTCCTATGGCCGGAAGCGCCACGTTAATGGCGGAACCCACGAAAGGGTTGATGAAGGCCGTAGATATCGCCATGATAAGAACGGCTTTTTTTTCGGAATCGGACGCCTGATAATTTTGTATAATATCTGTTTTGATAGCTATTGTCCTTTCGGCTAAAAATTAAAAAAACAAGAGGTTGTTAATCATTTAATACGATAAATAAGTTGATGCCGATTATACTATAAAAGTAATGCGCAAGTCAAATCCGCTGGCCGCGCGCCGCGTAAAAAGTTTTAAAAAGCCTGTAATACGGCATTTTTTTAATGTTCTTTATTTTTGTTACGGTTTATGTTATAATAGCCTCACCTTAATAACTATATGGAGGACGAAAATGGCATCATCATTAAATAAAGTGCAGTTAATCGGGCGCCTGGGCAAAGACCCCGAAGTGCGTTCCACGCCGACGGGCCGCACGGTTACAACCATAACCCTCGCCACTTCCGAAACTTTCGGAAAAGACGCCGACCGCAAAGAAAAAACCGAATGGCATAAGATCATATTATGGGACAAGCTCGGCCAGCTGGCGGGCAATTACCTTCGCAAAGGCCGCCAGGTCTTTATAGAAGGCCGCATTACCTACCGTGACTATATGGACCGCGACAATATCAAGCGTTACGTGACTGAAATAGTCGCCAACAGCATGGTATTTCTGGGTTCCAAAGATGAATCGGCCGGCGGCGGGCGTTCTTTTTCCAACGAACCGAACGCCGATTACGCTCCGGAACCGGCGGCGGACTTTTCTTCGCAGGACATGGATAAATACGCGGCTTCCATGCAAAATCTCGGAAGCGACGACGAGGTACCGTTTTAAAGATGGGATTACGCTCGATCGAAGACATAGAAAACCAGGTCGAGGACGAAATCCTCAGAAACGCCGAAGAGCGTTACAGGGATGAAAACGACCGCGAATACGTCCTGGTTTTAAAGGCCAAAGACCTTATAATGGCCGATATGGCCGAAGGGCTTTTAAACGACAACGATATCGAAGTGATCAAAAAATCCGACAGCGCGAAGGGCATCTTCGGAGTGAGCATGTTTCCTCCGGCGCTTTACGTGCCGGCCGAAGATTTTGAGCGCGCGTTCGATATCCTTTCCGGGTGCGGTTTTTTCGACGAAACGGAAAACGAGATAGAATCCGATGTCGATGAAAATAAATAAGCGGTTTTTCGTAAAAACTCAAAGATGAATTTTAAAAATATTTCCGGATTAAAGCATCTTATAATCATATTATACATCCCGCCATTTTTAATAACGCGGCGGCGGCGCCGATAAGTGAAAACACCCGCACGCTCGAGGTAAAGCTGCGCTATAAAGCGGTCGATGAAATAAACATATCGTCCGCTTTTTTAGAGGAAGACAGCCGTTCGGAGGCGGGCGGAAGCCTTTTTAAAAACTTTCGCAACAGCCGTGTAATAAACGATTTCACGCTCGACGGGGGGCTTCTTGTAACGGCCGGCGATTTCGGCGCAGGCTTAACGCGCATGGCATTCGCGGGCGAAAGCGGCGGCGCGGGAAATTTATTCGAAGAGCGCAAATACGAAAACGCATTTAAAACATTAAACGGCGGCGGCTGTTTCGGCGCCGAGTTAAGCGCGGCGGCCTTCGACGGCGATAATTTTTATTTCGGCGCCAGGGGCGGAGATTTAATAGAATTAAACGACAGGTCAATCAGGCGCATTTCAATAATCAGCGCGGCGGGCCGTTTCGGCATCAACAAGCTTAAATCTCGGGGCGGCGCGCTTTTCATACTGACGGCCGGCGGCGGGCTTTATATTTACGTTAAAAACAGGATTTATAAAATATCAGACCGCTCTCACGGCCTTCCATCGAACGACGTAAACGACATAGATATATTCGAAAAAGATAATATAACATATCTGGCGCTCGCCCTTTCCGGCGGGAGCGTTATTTTAAAAGTCAACAGCTTCGAAGCCAACGATTTAGAGCGGGTTTATTTACAGAAATCGGCTTCTTCGTTCGACGCGGCTTTTTACGCGGACGGCAGCGTTTATTTCGGCGGGGCTTCGGGCCTCGAACGGGTTGAAATGTGCGCCGTTAATTTTGAAAAAGCCCTCGTTTTAAAAGATATATTCGTGACTTCGATAACCGGCGCGGGCGGCGGAAAAACAGCTGCGGACGGAAACCCGGCCATAATCTTTTCCACCTACGCGTCGGGCGTATTCAGGCTCGACTGCCGCGGCGGCGCTCCTATAAAATTGATAACGCAATCCAGGCTCGCTTCGCTCAAGGCAGCCGAAGGCATCAAAAAGGTCGAAGCCGGCGGGGACGGCCTTTATCTTCTTTCAAAAAACGCATTATTCAAATACGGCGGTTCGCGGCTGCAAATAATCGAGGAAAACAGGCGCGGTTTTTCCGATAAAATAACCGCGCTTTGCGAATATGCCGGCTATTTGTTCTGCGCCACGTTCGACGGCGGAGTTTTCGTTTACGACCGCGGGCGCGCGGCGGATTTCGGTTCGCTCTGCGCGCAGAAGCTTTCGGGCGCGCAGACCAACGCCCTGGCGGCATTCGGAAATTACCTTTTAATAGGCTCTACCAGCGGGCTGGACGTATTCGATTACTCTTCGCGCCGCCTGGTTCCGCTTAAAAATCAGCTGGAAAGCCCGCGCGTAAATGCCCTGCACGTTTCCTCCGACAGGGCGTTCATAGGCACTTCCGCCGGAATATCGGTTCTGAAGGCCGACATGAGCGTCGAAAATATAAGCCTGGACCCGAATATAATAGATAAACGCGTTTACTGCGTTTATTACGACCGGGCGGCGGATATAATTTATTTCGGCACTTACAGGGGTTTCGGCGAAATGAAGTATTCATCGCGGCAGCTCAAGACTTATTTTACGATCAATTCCGCGATAGCCGATAACTGGATAACGGCCATAGCGCCTTACGGCGCAGATAATTTACTCGCGGCCACCTATGATCGGGGCATATCGCTTTTCAACGTCAGGACTAAAAAATTTACGCCGTTCGGCGCGAAAAACACTCTGCCTTCAAAAATGGTAAACGCCAACGCGCTTTTTAATCACGGCGATTTCATTTTCGCAGGAACGTATAACGGCGGGCTCGCCTTAATAGACCGAGGCCGCGGCGGCCGCTTTAGGCATTTCAACTCCAGAAACGCGATCATGTCCAACATGGTCACCTCATTTGCCGTTTATAAGGACATGATAGCGGCGGGCACTTTTTCGGGCATTTCGTTCATAAGGCAAAAAGACCTGCAAAGCGCGTTCGAGTTTTAAAGGCATTGCGGCTGATTTCCTGAAGGCTATTTTTAGTGTATAGGCAGGCCGGTTATGAAAAAATATACCGACGCAATATTATTTTTTTTATATATACGCCGGTTTGCGGTTCTATTAGCCGCAGCGGCTCTTTTAACGGCGTTCGATTCGCCGTTTTTCATCTTTTCCGCCCGGGCGGAAGGTCTTAAAAACAGCTTTTACCGCGGCGAGCTTTCGAGCGGCGAGATACAAATCTATAACCGCATGGCCGATAAGTTCGACAGTATGCGCGGCGGCAAATATTCAAAAAAAGAGATATTCGCGGCGGCGGTAAATATTAATACCGGCAAGGTCGTTTTCGCGAGCGACCGCGATTTTTTTTACGGGCGCAAGATCTCGCCGGGCTCGATTATTAAGATATTCGATTACGCGCTTATATTAAAGCATATCAAAAACGCTTCAAGCGTAAAGTTTTATTGCAAAGACGAAAGCGTCTCCGGCGGGCGGCGCTACAACTGCTCTCAAAAAGGCGGGCACGGAGAAGTAGATCTGGAGTCGGCCTTTTGCAATTCATGCAATTTATATTTCAAAAAATTCATGGGTCTTATACCTCGGCGCGAGTTCGCCGGCGCTTTAAAAAGGTGCGGTTTTATAGATGAAGCCGAAGAAAAAGCCCTTTTAAAAGCTTCGAGCGAGCGTTACCTGCAGGCCGCGATAGGCGACGGCCCCGTAAAAGTTACGCCGCAAAAATTAATCGAACTCGTAACGTTTCTCGCGGCTCCCGATTCGCCGGCCTCGGCCGATGCGGGCGGATACCGTCTGGTTTTCGACGGCGGCTGCGCCGAAAAAATCAACTTCGCGATGCGCGGCGTCGTAACCCGCGGCACTGCATTTAACGCCATGGCCGGAACGGATTGCGCGGCCAAAACCGGTTCAGCGGGGATTTCAGCACGCATAGAAAAGGGGAAAAAGATTATAATAACCAGCGGCGTTTTTTTATGCTATACTCCGTATATAAATCCAGAATACGCGATCATGACTTTCTGCGAACCGGGGACGGGCGGAATAGAGGCCGCCGGGCTCGCGCGCGAATTAATTTCCGCCATAGGCGAACCGCTTATCAAATAGGCTCTTATTCATTTCATGTGGGCAAGTTTATTAGTGAACAGTGTAGAGTGGATAGTGAATAGTTAAGGCCGGGGCTCGCCCTGCGAGCTTTATATATAAAATATTAAAAACGCCTTATAGAAATTTCCAAAAGTCCTTTAGTTCTCAACTCTCCACTCTAAACTCTTAATTTAATTTAAATATTTTACCCATACGAGATGAAAAAGAACCATCAAATAGTATATTCAGTTTTAAATATATTCTATGTCTTTTTCTTTAAAAACGCTCAAAAGCGGGTTTGCATTTTGCGGCAGGATATTGTATAATATATCCATTAAATTTACGGCAGCATATATATCAAACGGGAGGTATGAAATGAAAAGTGTTATCGAAGACGTGTTCAAGCGTCTTAAAAACGGCGGCGCCAGCTATTCGGACATCAGAATTATAAACATGACCGAAGAAGGGGTCGCTACAAATAACGTTAAAGTCGATAATTATAATATTTCCACCGACGAAGGCTTCGGAATACGGGTATTTTATAACGGCGCCATGGGCTTCGCCTCGTCTAATATAGTAAACGAGAACGAAATCAGGCGCGTGGCGGATTTCGCTTTTTCCATAGCTAAAGCTTCGGCCCTGACGGTAGATAAGCCGGCTAAACTCGCCCCGTGCGACCCCGTAAAAGACAAATACGCCACTCATATAGAAATCGATCCGTTTAAAGTGTCGCTCGATGAAAAGCTCGGCCTTTTATTCGACTGCGAAGACCTTATGAGAACGGTAAAAGGCGTTTCGCTCACCAAGGGATTTTTAAAATTCTGGAAAACCGATAAAAAATTCTATTCGTCCGACGGCGCAGATATAGAGCAAACCATATACGAATCGGGCGGCGGCATCGAATGCTATTCGATCGCCAACGGCGACTTTCAGAAACGCTCTTTCCCCAATTCGTTCCGCGGCAACTACGGCACGGCCGGATACGAATATATCAAAAAGCTCGGCCTGAAAGAAAATTCCGAAAGAATAGCCCGCGAATGCGCCGCCCTCATAGACGCTCCCCAGATGCCTTCGGGCCTGGCCACCCTTATAATCGGCGGCTCCCAGCTCGGCCTTCAGGTGCACGAATCATGCGGCCACGCGGTAGAACTCGACCGCGTGCTGGGCCTTGAAGCGAGCTACGCCGGCACTTCTTTTTTAACGCTGGACAAGCGCGGCACTTTCAAGTACGGCTCTAAAATAGTCAATCTGGTGGCCGACGGCACGATCCCGGGCGGCCTGGGCTCGTTCAAATACGACGACGAAGGCGTTCCGGCGCAGAGGATCGAAATAGTCAAAGACGGAATTTTCATGAATTATCTTTCTTCGCGCGACACGGCGGCCTGCCTGAACGAAGCATCCAACGGCACGGCGCGCGCCGACGGCTGGGCGAGGATCCCCATAGTCAGAATGACCAACATAAATCTGGAACCCGGAGAACCCTCGCTGGAAGAGTTAATCGCCGACACCAAAGACGGCTATTTCATAGACACCAACACTTCATGGTCTATAGACGATAAGCGCGTAAACTTTCAGTTCGGCTGCGAAATCGCGTGGGAAATAAAAGACGGAAAACTCGGAAAAATCTTTAAAAACCCCACATATTACGGCATCACTCCCGAATTCTGGGGCAATTGCGACGCCATATGCAATAAAGACCATCAGGTAATATGGGGAACTCCGAACTGCGGCAAGGGCGAGCCCGGGCAGGTAATGCACGTCGCGCACCGCACTTCTCCGGCCAGATTCAGAAATGTAAGGGTAGGTGTTAAATAATTATGATTTTCGGTGAAAAAGAATTCAATAAAATTTACGATTATATAAAAAGCAATTCAAAATTCGACAAATTCGACGTGCTCATAAACGCGTTCGACAGCAAGCTCACGCGCTTCGCCAACTCCATAATACATCAGAACGTAGCGGAAAAGAACTTCTCGGTCCTTCTGCGCGGCGTCAAAAATAACCGCGTCGGAGTGGCTTCGGTCAATTCGAACGACAGCGCCAAACTCGGAGCGCTGATTAAAAACGTAGAAACCATAATTTCATTGAAAAAAGAGGACGAAGACGCCTGCATAGTTGATAAATGGGAAGAAATGCCGTCCTACACGCAATTCTGGAACGAAAACACGGCCAAACACACTCCGGAGCAGATGGCCAGATCCGTTGACGTCATCCTTAAAAAAGCGAAAAGCAATAAAATAGACGCGTTCGGCGCGTTCGAAGTGAATTTATCGGAGCTGTTCTTCGCGAACTCCTTCGGGCTTAAAAGGTACAATCCCGTCACCATGGCTTCGGTCAACGTGACCGCCATGGGCGATCAATACACATACGCCGGGCTTTCGCTCGGGCGCAACTGCGACGTTTCAAAGCTCGATTTCGACGCTATCGGCGACGAAGCCTGCGGCATATGCCTTAGGGCCAAAAATCCCGTGGACGTAGAGCCGGGCCGCTACGACGTAATTTTGTCGCATCAGGCCGGCGAGCACCTTTTCGGCATGCTCAGCTATCTGGGGTTTTCGGCGCGCAGTTACCAGGAAGGCCGAAGCTTCCTCTGCGGAAAACTTGGAACTAAAATATGCGGCGAAAATATAACTCTGTGGGACGACGGCCTGGACGTAAACGGTCAGCCGATGCCCTTCGATTTCGAGGGCGTTAAAAAAGAAAAAGTGACGCTCATTGAAAACGGAGTGGCAAAAAATATAGTCTACGACACCAAAACCGCGAAAAAAGACAATAAAAAATCCACCGGGCATGCGCTTCCGGCCAATTCTTCCTACGGCCCGCTGCCATGGAACCTTTTCGTCAAACCCGGCGACAAAACCAAAGAAGAAATGATCAAGTCCACTAAAAAAGGGCTTCTGATAACTTCGTTTCATTATGTAAATATAGTGAATCCGCGTGAAACCACGATAACCGGCATGACAAGAAACGGCACGTTCATGATAGAAGACGGAAAAGTGACCCGCCCCATCAAGAACCTGCGCTTTACCGAAAGCATCTGCACGGCGCTTTCTAACGTAGAGGCGCTCGGAAACGACCCGAAACTCATGGGCGATTCGTTCGGCGGCACCGTGCTTCCGACGATGAAAATAAAGGGCTTCAACTTCACTTCAAAAACGGAGTTTTAAAGCTTATAATATCCTGTAAATTTCCACAGGAGCTTCTTTGCCTTTAAGCAAGGTTTCACCCGCTTTTTCGAATTCAATATTCGCAGGAGCGGGTGAAATCTTTTTATAAACGTCTGAAGTTATGAGGATATCGGCCTTGTAATCTTTAGTTTTCGATTCTATGCGGGAAGCTATATTGACGGTATCGCCGATGACGGTATATTCAAGGCGCGACGAAGTGCCTATATTTCCGGCCACCAGCGTTCCGGTATGGATTCCGATCCCGAATTTAATTTCTCCGGCGGGCTTGACGCCGTTTTTATTGAACTCTTCGAGCGCGCCGCGCATTTTAACGGCCGACAGCACCGCGTCGCGCACGTGATCGGCGGAACCGAGAGAAGGCACATAAATCGCCATCACGGCGTCGCCTATAAATTTATTTATGACGCCGTGATTTTCGATAATCGGCGCGGTTATGTAAGAAAAATAAGAATTGAGCATTTCGACGAGCTGCCTTGCGCTGATTTTTTCGGATATGCTCGTGAAATTCCTTATATCGCAAAACAAAACAGTGGCTTCTATCTCTTCGCCGCCGGGGTCCATTTTGCCGCTTTTCAAAAGTTCGCGCGCGACTTCTATGGATACGTACTTGCCGAAAGTTTCGCGCAAAAGTTCGCGTTCGCGAAGCTGGGAGGTCATCACGTTAAAGTGAGACTTTATCCTGGCGATTTCATCGGTGAAATAAATCCTTGATTTAACGTTAAAATCTCCGGCGGCAAGCCTTTTCATTTTTTCCGAAAGGTCGTCGAGAGGTTTTTGAAGATTTTTAACGATAAATGCCACGCCGAGCGTCATCGGCGTGAAAGCTCCGACTAAAACCAGGTTCCAGAGAAAATCGGACTGGTCGCCGGAAACGGGAAACGAATTAACCGTAAAAAGATAAATCAGCGTAAGCGGAATAACAGCGGTGGATATTACGAGCATTATTATTTTAGCGGCTATGGATATCTGATAGCCTTCTTTCATTCGGTACAGCTCTTCTTCTTCGTATAAAAAACCGATATAATCTCCCGCGCCGCCGAATAGAAGGGTGTCTAAAAATACGGCCGCGAAGCATAGCTGCACAATAACCGAAAGCGCCATTGCCGGAAGGTTATATTTAAAAAAATACGCCCAGACGATAAAATTTCTATAAATTACGATATGGGCGCAGACTTTAGCCACAAAGACCGATATGAAAATGCCGAATATGTCGCGGTATATAAAAGCGATTTTCCGGCGGGCGGCCGAGCGGTTTTCGGGCGTGGGATTTTTTGAAAAGCGCCATAGCGGGATAAACCATAAGCCAAACATCACCAGCATAAAAGAAAAGCCGAAAGCTATCCAGTTGAATTTTACGCCGGAGCCGTAATCGATGACGGAGCGGATCTTCTCTTTATCCCCGAGGCCCGTGACCGCCATATAAAAAAATATAGTGAAGATGGAATCTACGCCGAGAGTGTAAAACGGCGTTATCATTACCTGATAAAGGTTTCCAAGCGGAAGTTTTTTAGAATCCGGCTTTAATTCATCGTTCATTTTTTACCCTGCGCATAATATAAATTTCATGGTTTTATAATTTTACATCATCCGGCCGGATAAATCAATAAATTTGGTTATTTTTCATATAGTATGGGTAAAATATTTAAATTAAGTTAAGAGTTCAGAGTGGAGAGTTGAGAACTAAAGGACTTTTGAAAATTTCTATAAGGCGTTTTTAATATTTTATATATAAAGCTCGCAGGGCGAGCCCCAGCCTCAACTATTCACTATCCACTCTACACTATCCACTGATAAACTTACCCACATGAAATGAATAAGAGTCATAAATTTATATATAATACCCTGCAAATCTTGACTTATGCGTCAAAAAATGTTATAAATGACATATGATAATTTTGCGATCGTTTTTTATCGTTAATTTAACGGCCGCGCTTTTTGAGGTGATATAGTGAAGAAAGTCAGCCTGGACAGCCTTGAAGCAGAAATGAAAATAGCACAGACGATTACGATTCCGTTTACCGAAGTCACGCTGGTTGAATGCGGGACGATGCTCAACGAGCCGGCCGTTTTGCTGCTTAAAAGCATGGGAATAAACGAAGTCAGCGTTTACGAAGAAAGCGAGCTCAGGGAAATGGCCCTCGAAGCCGCCGCCGAAGCCGATAAAGGCCAGAAGGTCAGGCAGGTACTCATAGTTGACGACGAGCGCGAGATATGCAATTATATCGGCGAAGTGGTCACCAGCCAGGGCTTCAAGCCAAGAGTCGCGCTGAGCGCGGCCGACGCATGGAACCGCCTGGCGAGCGATCCTTCTATAAACGATGTTTTTCTTGATATAATGATGCCGGAAATGAACGGGATCGAATTTCTCAATAAAGTAAGAAACGAACTCGGAAGAAACGTGAACGTAGTGATGGTCACCGCCAAAAAAACCATAGAAGACGTAGTGGTGGCCAAAAAGCTCGGAATCGTAGATTATATAATGAAGCCTTTCACGCCCGACAGAATAGTAAAAGCTCTGCAGATGATGGCCGAAAAAAAAGGGAAGACGCTTCAGTCGCAGCAGAATTAAATTCGAAGCGCGGTTTTCAAATACGCGGCGCCCGCAAATTATTACAGGGCGTCTTCGCGGCAAGGAGTCATTAAGCGATGAATGAAAGCGGTAAAGAACCAAAATTATCTTTCGAGCTCAACGAATCCGAAAAAGACGAGTTATTAAAGCTCGCGCGGCGCGCGCTCGAAATGCATGTAAAAGAAAGAAAGACGCCTGATTTCAAAACGGAAAGCGGGATTTTGAATACGAAATGCGGGGCGTTCGTAACGCTTCACAAAAACGGCGATTTACGCGGCTGCATCGGATATATAGAAGCTTACAAACCCCTTTATCAGACCATAATAGAAATGGCCCAGGCCGCATCCACCAAAGACAGCCGTTTCGAGCCGGTCACTCCCGGCGAGCTCGGCGAAATAGACATCGAGCTTTCGGTCCTGTCGCCGCTGGAAAAAATCACCGACTTTTCAAAAATAATAATAGGCGTGCACGGCCTTCTCGTCAGGCAGGGATATTATTCCGGGCTTCTTCTGCCGCAGGTCGCCGTAGAGTGGAACATGAGCGTGGAAGTTTTTTTAGAGGAGACCTGCCGCAAGGCCGGCCTTCCGCGAAACGCTTATAAGAACGGCGCTGACGTTTATTATTATTCCGCCCAGGTCTTCGGCGAAAAAACGCGAAACGGCCTTTCCGCCTGAAAATTCTCAAAATCCATGCGCTCTATTTTTAAAGCATTCAATATTCTTAATATATTATACGTCCGCGCGGGCGTATAAAAAAAAGGCGCCGGTAAAAGGGCGCCCTTT
>MWBZ01000025.1 GCA_002069765.1 bacterium ADurb.Bin243 | reverse complement strand
CGGGAGATCCATGCCGGCCATCAGGACCATCGTTTCGAGACGGGCGATCATATCGCGCGGGGTGTTTGCGTGGCCCGTCGTAAGAGAGCCGTCGTGGCCTGTGTTCATGGCCTGGAGCATGTCGAGGGCTTCGCCGCCGCGGCATTCGCCTATTACGACGCGCTCCGGCCTCATACGAAGGGAGTTTTTAACCAGGTCTCGTATGGTTATGGCGCCTTTGCCTTCTATATTGGCCGGCCTTGTTTCGAGCCTTACTACGTGAGGCTGCTTGAGCTGCAATTCGGCGGCGTCTTCTATCGTCACTATTCTTTCGTCTTCGGGAATGAAGCTTGAAAGCACGTTGAGCAGAGTCGTTTTACCGGAACCCGTACCGCCGGAAACGACTATGTTGAGCCTTGCCAGAACGCACGCTTCTAGAAAATTGGCCATTTCGCGCGTCATGGAGCCGAAGTTGACAAGGCTGTCTATAGTGAGGGCGTCCTTTTTAAATTTACGTATAGTGATCGTCGGGCCGTCGAGCGCCAGCGGAGGGATGATGGCGTTAACGCGCGAGCCGTCGGCCGGGCCGCCTTTGATGCGGGCGTCGACTATAGGAGAGGATTCGTCGCAGCGGCGTCCGAGAGGGGAAACGATCTTTTCGATGACCCTCATTACGTGAGCGTTATCTTTGAACTTGATATCGGAAAGTATAAGCTTTCCTTTGCGTTCTATATAAGTACGCTGGGGGCCGTTTACCATTATTTCCGATATGGATTCGTCTTCCAGAAGCGGCTGGATGGGTCCGAGTCCGATTACATCGTTTATTACGGATGATATGAGGCCGGATTTTTCGGCGGAAGTGAGCGTGAGGCCTTTATCGGCCGCCACCTGTATATAAAATTCTTCTAATATAGGTTTGAGTTTGGCTTTTTTTTCGTCGTCCGATTTGATCTTCAGGAAGTCTTCGTCGAGGCGTTCTACGAGCTTCGCCTGCATATCGTTTTTAATAATTTCTAGCGGATTATCTTTGTCGGAATCGCCTTTGGAGCCGCCGGACTTACTTTTTTCCAGTTCGTCTTTATCGTCGGAACTTATTCTTTTTAATAAACTCATTTTTTTTCCCCCATATTAATTTGTAAATAATCAATAAACAGGTCTAAACTATTTACTTTTTAATTAAATTTTTGAAGAAATCCAGAACATTGCCTTTAGGCTGCACCACTTCTTCCATTTTTGAAAAATATGATCTGTCTTCGTCGGTGACCACGAATTCGGCCAGCTCGTGAAAAGATTTCACGATCGGGATGTCGGCTTTAAGGTCTATGACGAAGGGGTTGCCGCTGTTGAGCGAGGCGACGACGCGTTCGCCGTCGGAAGGGATCATGCAGCTTATTTTCATAAGTTTTTCTTCTACGGTCGAGCATTCCACACCCATTTTCTGGTAGGCGCGGTTAAGAATGAGCGATATTTTATCTTTTGGAATTTGAAGATCTTTGAGTATTTCCAGGGTCAGGACGAGATTTTTTATGGTGGTGACTTCGAGAGTCGCTATTACGAAAAGCATGCTCGTCCAGTCGAAGATAGTGAGATCCGTGTCGTTTATGTGATGAATCGTATCAACTACGACGTAATCGTAATTTTTTTTAAGGCATTCCATTACGTATCCGAGATGGAGCATGGTCACTTCTTCGGCGAACTGAGGTTTGGAAGGGGCGAGCATAACGTCCAGGCCGCTCGGATGCGTCGTTATGAAACTTTTTAAAAGCTCGAAAGTTAGCGGGGCGGGCTCTCCCATTTCGCGGACGAGGCCGTGGATAGTTCTTTCCGGCTTAAGATTGAGCATAAAGCCGATATCGCCGAACTGGAAATTTCCGTCCAGCAAAGCTACGCGGCGGCCGCTGTCTTTGAGGAACATCGCGAGAGTCACGGCAAGATTGACGGCGATCGTGGATTTTCCGACTCCGCCTTTGGTGGAGAAAATCGTGATTATTTTTCCCGCCGGCACCCTCTGGCTCAGAGGAGTAACCGTCGAACTTTTGAGTATGGACTGGTTTTTATCGTAAGCGGATTTTATTGCGTTTGATATTTCTTCGGTTTTGACGGGCAGCATTAAAAAATCTGCGCACCCTGACTTCATGGCTTTTCTGATGCGGTTCATGTCGGAAGAGCCGGCGAGGGCTATTAAGGCCAGATGACCCGAAGCTACCTGCGATTCGAGAGAGGAAAGGAAAGAATAAATGTTATCTTCGTCAAAGCTGAGGTCTAGAAGTATAAGGTCTGGATTAATTTTTTTATAGGCGGCGGCGAGCTCTTCGTAATTAAAAGCTTTTGCGCACAAGTCGACGCCGGATATTTCTTTGAGCTGTGCCTCCAGCGGGCCGAGCAGCTCGTTGTCTTTTTGTACCAGTAGTAACTTAATGTTTTTCGCGCTCATTTTATCCTAACGAACAAATATAAGTTGCTTTTAGTCATATAACTAAAAGTATTTAACTTTTTTATTATATCAAAGTACAATTTAAAAATCAAACATTTATTTTTATATATTTTTTTGTTGAATTTTACCTGAAATTGGTTTATAATTACTAACCGGAAATTATTTATTTTTATTTGTGTTAAAGTAATTAATCTTTAGTATAAGGGGTATGCCGTGTCGATGATGACGGTTAGCGAAATTAAAAAAATAGACGATAAAAATAAGCGCCAGGCCGGCGTTAATGCCTTGAAAAGCGAAGAACTCGGCCCGTCGGACATTCAGGGCCTGATAGAACTTCTGGCCGATCCATATTGGCCCGTTAGAGAATCTGCGTCTAAAAAATTGATAGCGGTCGGTTCTAAAGTTTCTTCGTGCCTGGTTAACGCCATTTCCGATCCCAGCGAAGACATCCGTTTCTGGTCGTCTCAAATTCTCGCTACCATAGCCGACGCAGACGCCATCGATCTGCTGATAAAATCTTTCGCTTCTTATGAAGAAAACGAAATCAATATGTATTCCGCCCGCGCCCTTATAAAAGTCGGGTCCCAGGCCGCGCCGGGGCTCATAAAAGCGCTCGGTTCGCCCGACGATCTTATAAGGCTTTATTCTCTGCACTGCCTCGGCGAGCTTAAATGCTGCGAAGCGGTGAATGAAATACAGTCCCTTCTCGCCGGCGACCCAAACTTTGCCATAAGAAAAAACGCGGCTATAGCGCTGGGCAAGATAGGCCGCCCGTCGTCTGTAAATTCGCTTATCGCGGCCATATCGGACAAGTCGTGGTATGTGAGGGTGGCCGCTACAGAGGCGCTCGGCAAATTCAAGTTTCTCGGGGACGGCGGCCCGCTCGCGGAACAGGGGCCTGAAACCTCTTCCTCCGGCGAAGACCTGCGCAGCAAAATCACCAGTTCTATAATGGCCTCTCTTTCAGATACCGAAGCCAGAGTGCGCGAAACCGGCGCCAGGGTGCTGTCCGGTTTCGGCGGCGAGCATATTCAGCAGCAGCTTATCAAGATGATAACCGGGGCCAGTTCCGAAGGCGAAAAGATCGTGGCCGTCAAATGCATCGACGATTCATGCTCGCAGGAGGCGCTTCCCGCGCTTTTTGAAATGCTCGGCGGCAAAACTTCTTTTGAACTCAAAAAAGAAATATTGAAGGCTCTCGGCCGCATTACAGATCCGTCCTCCAAGCAGCGCCTTCTTAACGCCATTTTTGACGAAAATCCCGAAATCGCCGTTACCGCGGTCGGCGCTCTTTTTCACGTCAGGACCGATCACGCATGCGGCGCGTTGCCTTCGCTTCTCGAGGACGCGCGCGAAGAAATAAGATGCGCCGCAGTGGCGGCTCTGGGCAAAAACGATTATTTCGACATGCGCCATTACCTTTACCTGGCTCTCGAGGACGGTTCTTATCTGGTCAGAAGGCAGGCGCTCGTTTCTCTCCACTCGCTTCTGGGCGACGAAGTGATATCCGAAGTTATCAGCCTTATCGGCGATACGGAAGAATTCGTGTCTTCCGAAGCCATATCTATCGCCGCGAAAATCAAAAGCCCCGATTTTATACCCGCCCTTGCCCGCGCTGTCGAGAACGGCTCTAACCGCATAGCTTATATGGCTTTTCAGGCCCTCGGGGCCATCGGCCCCAACGCGGAATACGCCGTTTTAAAAAGCCTGGATTCGCCCAACCGCGACATCTGCTACTGGGCGGTCAACGCCCTTGAAAAAACGGCGTCTAGAAACTGCATTCTGCCGCTTCTTGAAGCCGTGAAAAAGCACTCGGGCCAGCAGGAAATAGTGGAGCGCGCCATCGACGTTCTGATGCAGTTCGATTTCGACATAGACGTAAAATTATTCATAGACGTCCTTAAAAATCTTAAGTCTTCGCATAGCAAAGCCATAGAGCTTCTCGGCAAGTCCGCCAAACCGGGCATAGCCGTCGAAATACTGCCTTATCTTAATTCGGCCGAAAAAGAGACGCGCTTTCAGGCCGCCGTCGCCCTCGGCAGGCTTAAAAATTCCGGCGACGAGGTCATAGGGGCCCTTGTAGAGGCGCTTAAAGACCGTTACTGGCCGGTAAGAAAGGCGGCGGCCGAATCGCTCGCCGCGCTCGGCGAAAACGCTTCGCAGCGCCTGAAAAAAGAGCTCGAGCGTTCCGGCGCCAATGCCGATATCGTTTACTGGGCGCTTCGCGCGCTCGCCGACAAGGCCGAAAAATCGAGCGTAGAAGTTTTCAAAAAATATATCGATTCTAGAAGCGCCGATATAAAAAAAATCATAATAAAGGGCCTCGGCAGGATAGGCGACGACGAATCGGTCGGGCTTCTTCTGCCGTTTATGCAGAGTCCCGACGACGAGCTGCGTTTTCATACTGTTAAATCCTTGAAAGGCTGCTCCAATTCAATGATATTAAATCCGCTCGTTAAAATGATGGACGACGGCTATGAAAACGTAAGGTCTTTCGCCGCTATCGCCCTGGGAAATTTTAAGTGCCAGCAGGCTATCGACGCGCTCAAAGGCGCTTTAAACGATAAAAGCCACTGGGTAGTAAAATACGCTAAAGAATCGCTTTCGAGATTACTAAAATAAATTAACACTAGAAGGGAGCCCCCGGTTAATGCAAGAATTAATCCGTCAGGAACAGATTATCAACGATATCGTGACTCAGATCGGCCGCCACAAAATTCAGAACGCTTCCAAAGTCAAGTTTAAAGTGGGCCGCCTGACGAATATCACGGAAAAAGTCCTGCTCGACCTTTTTATTAAAGCCGTAGGTCCTAAAAATCTTCAGCCGGAAATGGCGATAGAAATAGAATGGATGCCGGCCAAACTCAAATGCAACCATTGCCAGAATCTGGTGGAGTCCGCTTACGTCTGCCCGGCCTGCCAGTCCGAAGACCTCAAGGTGATATCGGGCGAAGAATTTTTTATAGAAAACGTTTACTATTGATTCACGGTTTCGGCGCGCGCTTATCGCCGCGCCCGTTCCGCTATAACGCCGCGATTACTGATCCGCAGTTTTTTACAATTTCATAAAAATAATAAAAAAATAAATAAAGATATTGACAATTATTATATCTTTTTGGTATAATTAAACGATTTTTAATTTGGAATATTAAAAATAAAAAAAAGAAGGAGGTGCCTATCAATGTACGCAGTAATCACTACCGGAGGCAAACAATATAAAGTAGCGCCCGGCGATCGCATTCGCGTTAACAAGTTACAGGGTGAAGTTAATACCGATGTTAATTTTTCCGAAGTTTTAATGCTTAGCGACGGCACTAACGTTACTATCGGCCAGCCGAAAGTTAACGGCGCTAACGTGGAAGCTAAAATACTCGCTCACGGCCGCGAAAAAAAAGTAGTTATCATGAAATTCAAAAAAAGAAAAGACTATTTCCGTAAAAGAGGCTTCAGGGCCCACTATACGAAAGTCGAAATCGGCCAGATAAAGAGCAAATAGTTCTCTGGCGCAACCTGTAAACGGTGTGTTTCTTTTTGATAACAGCTGAATTTAATTACGACCGGGATACCCTTTTAAAAAGTTTTACGTTTTCGGGCCACGATAATTCGGAGGCCCGCGGCGAAAATGTTATATGCGCTGCGGCATCGGCCCTGGCGTTGAATTTTTCACAAAGCATAACGAAACTTTTAAAAATAAAGGTTAAAGGCGTAATAAAAAGCGGCATTATAAGCCTCGCGCTCGACGGGCCTGCGGATGCGCAACGCTCCCGGGGCCTCCGCCTTTTGACGGAAAGCGTCAAGCTGGGCTTTATGTCTATAAACGAGAAATACGGTGAAGTCATTAAAATTATTGAAACCATTAAAGATTAAAACCAGGCAGGTGAAATGAAATGGGTAAAAAAGCAGTATCCGCGGTTAACGGTCGCGATTCTCAGGCGAAGCGCCTGGGCGTTAAAAAATTCGCGGGTGAAATAGTTAAAGGCGGAACGATACTCGTCCGTCAGCGCGGCACGCACTTCCACCCCGGCCTCAACGTAGGACGCGGCGGAGACGACACTTTATTCGCTAAAGTCTGCGGTAAAGTCGAATTCAAGTCTTTCGGCAAAGGCAAACGCCGCGTCGTTATAGTTCCTATGGAACAGACGGCGTAACCGCTTGCCGGTATAAATAAAAGCATTATAAAGATGCGAGTTGGAATTTTCGGCGGAACGTTCAACCCGATCCACAATGCGCACCTTCGCCTGGCGGAATGCGCCAGGGTGGAACTGGGGCTCGAAAAGGTTTATTTTCTTGCTACGAACGTAGTGCCGCATAAAGATAATTCACAAATTATTGATATATCCCATAGGGAAAAAATGGTTTTCCTTGCTATTGAGGATAACCATTTTTTTGTATTTTCCGATATCGAATCGCGGGCGGACAAGACTGCGTACACCTATGAAACCATACTGGAATTCAAACGCATGACCGGCGGCGCCGAACTTTTCTACATCAGCGGCGGCGATACGCTTCATATGTTTCATCATTACCGCAATTACCGCACCATCATTCAAAACGCCAGTCTTGTAATAGCGCCGCGCGCCGATAACTTTCAAAAAGACGGCATAGAGCCGGACGTGCTCTCGGCGGCCGTCTTTTTGAAATCGTTCGAGCACATCGACATATCGTCCACGAAAATCCGGGATATAGTCAAATCTGGCGGTTCCATAAGGTATCTAGTGCCGCCGAAGGTCTTCGATTACATAACGGCCAGCGGGCTTTACGTTTAATAGCGCCGGTGTTTCGGCGGCGCGGGCGCGCGGAATTTTTTGATAAAAACCAGCTTATATTAAGGAGATTAATCATGTTCATAGATGAAGCGGTAATTACGCTTAAAGCCGGCGACGGCGGCAACGGCTGCATCAGTTTCAGAAAGGAAAAATTCGTTCCCAAAGGCGGCCCGGACGGCGGCGACGGCGGCAACGGCGGTTCGGTAACCCTTATCGCTTCGAACGATCTTCAAACGCTTCTGGATTTTAAGTATAACCGCATATTCAAAGCCGAAGACGGCGAACACGGGCTCGGTTCCAATATGCACGGCAAAAACGGCCGTGAGCTTAAAATAAAAGTGCCCGTGGGCACTCAGGCGTGCAACCCTAAAACAGGCGCGTTGATTTGCGATCTGGCTTCGCCCGGCGCGTCTTTCGTGCTTATACGCGGCGGCCGCGGCGGCCGCGGAAACACCAGGTTCACAAGCTCCGTCCGGCACGCCCCCCGCTATTGCGAACTCGGCGAAGAAGGCGCGGAGCTCGAGGTAAAGCTGGTTCTCAAGCTTATAGCCGATATCGGGCTCGTAGGCTTTCCTAATGCAGGCAAATCGACTATTTTATCTAAAATTTCCAAAGCCACGCCTAAAATCGCGAATTATCCATTCACAACGCTTGCGCCTAATCTCGGCGTGGTTAAAATCGATTATAATAAAATCATGGTGGTGGCTGACATACCCGGTATCATCGAAGGCGCGCATTCGGGGGCCGGGCTCGGAAATAAATTCCTCAAGCATATCGAGCGCACAAGGGCCATCGTATATGTTATAGACATGACCGGTTTCGAAAGGCCCGATCCGGCGGAAGATCTTAAAACGCTTCAAAAAGAGCTCAAGGCTTATTCCAAAAAACTCGCGGGCCTGCCTTTTATTATAGCTGCTAATAAGATGGACATTCCCGATTCAAAAGAGCATTATGAGAAATTCTCTAAAAAAATCAAAAGGCTCAAGGCTTTCAAAGACGCTAAAATAATAAAAATATCGGGCCTTGCCGGGTTGAATCTCGACAAGCTTATCAGGCAAATGTACGATCTGAAGATCGATTCTGAAGCTCATGCGGCCCAAGCGGCTCTGGCTGAAGACGGCGAAAGCGCCCTTCTTATAGATTCCAATGAAGCTATTGCCGAAGGCGGCCTGGGCCTTACTTACGATAACTTAAACAAAAAGACTTCGCAGCGTAAAAAGGCTTTTTCCGTCAAAGTAAATAAGTTATCGCAGAACGAATATCAGATAGTTTCCGAGCAGTTCGAAGCCGACGTCAAGCGCATCAACTTCAAAGCCGACGATTCGCTTTATTATTTCAAGCAGATGCTTAAAAAATATATGGTCGACAAGGCGCTGCGTAAAGCCGGCGCCCAAAACGGCGATACAGTTTATATAAGGGATTTCGCGTTCGATTATCAGGATGAATGATAAACAATATCTGATATTACGTAAAAATATAATAAAATACTTAAAAGACCGACTGGGCGAAAGATTGTTTCTTCACAGCCTGGGCGTCGAAGCGGCGGCCGTTCAAATAGCGGCCGCTTCGGCTAATTATCGTCTTATTAAACGCTGTTCCATAGCCGCTCTTATGCACGACGCGGCTAAATGCCTGTCTCTTTCAGAAATGAAATCGTCCGTCAAAAAGGCCGGATATAAGCTTAGCGGCGGGGTTGCGGAAAAAGAAGGCCTTCTGCACGGCCACGCTTCGGCCCATATCGCCGCTGAAATTTTTAATATTTCCGATCGCGGCGTAATTACGGCCGTAAGGAACCATACTCTCGGCCGTCTGAAAATGAGCGTTCTCGAAAAAATAATTTTTATTTCTGATTATATCGAACCGGGCAGAAATTTCGCCGGAATCGAAGAATTGCGTTCAAATGTTTACAGAGCTCTTTTTAATTCATGCCTGGACCGGGCCCTGCTTTTAGTCGTCCGTGATAAAATCCGAACGCTTGAAGCCATGGGCGTGAGCATAGAAAAAATACTTTTCGATATTAACGACGCCCTTTCAAAAACTCTTGAAAAAAGGGCGTGAGTTGCCCACGGCGGACTTTCGGCATAGATTTTTATACGTTAGTACAGGCCGGGCTTTTATGAGTGCCGGCATTAATAATTTTATAATTGATTTATTTATCTAAATGTGATAAAATAAAAAAAAATTTAGCGAGGAGAATACATTTAATTGTATAATAAATTATGAATGATAAATTGATTTTAAAAAGAACCGCTGCGGCTCTTGCGGCAATGTTTTTTATCCTGTGCGGATCGTATATTTCATTGGCCTACGACGTAGACCAGAATCCCGACGTTAAATTCGAAAATCATGTAAGGCAGATAGTCGCGGAAGAAGTGAACCGCGCGTTTGAAAAATACGGCGGCGCGGGCAAAAACACTTTAAAGCCCGAAGAGCTTTCAAACGTTCTTATTCCCATTATCACCGACCAGGTGGTAAAACGCTCTATTCCGCTCATTACCGGCACCGGCGCTGCGGCCGCTTCTCAAAACCCTGAAAATTCTCTCGTACTCGCTAAAATAAAAAATAAAAAAATAACAGCCAGCGAGGCTGTAGAAGAATATTTAAAGCTGCCGCAAAATTCAAGGGTGTTTCTCAACACATTTGAAAAACTAAAAAGCTTTCTGACTGAAGTGGTTTTAGTCAACCAGATAGTCGTAATGGAAGCCGAAAAAAAAGGGCTGGCTTCGCGCGACGAAATAAAAATACAGATAGAAAAGGCTTTTGAAAATCTTTTAATCGAAAGTTATTATAAGCAGATAAAAGACGAAATAATTAAAGCCATTAATATTACCGACGCCCAGATAAGCGCCTTTTACGAAGAAAACAAGCAGCGGTTTCAAATAAAAGACTGCGTCACTCTGGCTAATATATTCGTAAAATTCAATCCCGAAGACACCAATTCCATACAGCTCGCCCGCAATAAAATCGAAAAGGCCAAGATGGAGCTCGACCTCGGCACCCACTTCGAAAAGGTGTGGGAAAAGCATTCCGACGATAAAACCCATAAAAACGGCGTTCTCGGAACGTTCAGGCGCGATATGTACAACAACAACTCTATAATCAACGAGGCTTTTTCACGCAACCTCGGCGAATATACCAATATCATACGCGGAAATAACGGATTTTATATCTTGAAAGTCCTGGAAAAAAATGATTCTAAAACGGTCCCGCTTTCAGACGTTAAAAACCTTATAGAAGGCGAACTTAAAAATAAGATCGAAAACGACCGCCTCGAAGAGTGGCTGAAAACCGTCAAGGCTAAATACAATATAAAGATTTACCGCGACAAGATCGGCGGCGCGGCCGATACTCTAGAAATCGGCCAGCCGTCGGGCGCTTTGCCGCTGGATATCGTCTCAGCCGACAAAACGGCCGGGGCGAAGGAGCCTAAAGCTGTAAAGGCTTCGGCCGCAGGAGGCGAAGAAAAAAAATCCGAAAAAGTTTCCGAAGAAAACGGGTCAAAAAACGGCAAACCGCAGCCTAAGAAAAACGATCGTTCTTCCAGAAAGAAAAGCTCGTCTAAAAAGACAAAAACGGCTTCTAAAAAAGATAAAAAATCCTCCGCCGATAAATCGTCCAACGGTTCAGAAGCAGTAGCGCGCGAAGAAAAAAAATCCGACGCGGCGGCTCTGAGCGTTAAATCGCTGGGCGACCTCAACGAGGTTTTCGCAGAGGTTGACGGCGTAAAAATTACCAGGCTCAACTATAATGAAAGCATCTCTCAGCTGCCTTCTTTTCACAAAAGCGATTTCAACAAGTATTCCGACAGATTGGCGATCGTCGAGAAAATCATAAACAGGATAATATTAAAAAAAGAGGCAGGCCTTGCTCAGATTCAAAATTCGCCAGCGTTTAAAAAAGAAATGAAAGATATCGAAAACAAGATTCTCGCCCGCGCTCTTATTTTTGAAGAAGTCACGAAAAAGATCGCAGATCCTTCGCTTAAAGAACTCAAAGAATACCACGCAAAAAACAATTCCGAATTCCAGGTGCGTCATATTTTGATCGCCGTTAAAAACCAGAACGACCAGAACGAGCTCGACGCCGCGCGCCAGAAAGCCATGAGCGTTTTTGATAAAATCGATACGCAGGATTTCGTTCAACTGGCCCGCCAGTATTCCGACGACGTCTCTAAAAACGACGGCGGCCTGCTTCCGCCTTTTACTTACGACGATATGGTAGAAGGCTTTTCTGACGCCGTAGTCAAACTTAAACCGGGCGGGGTTTCAAGGCCCGTGCTCACAAGCTTCGGGTTCCACATAATAAAGCTCGAGCAGGTAAAGCCGCTTGTTTTCAACGAAGTAAAAAATAAAATCAAGGAAAAATTGATAGGCTCCACTCAGAAAAAAGCGCTGATGAGCTATATCGAATCGCTCAAAGAGTCTTATGCTTACGAGCTTAACGAAGAAGGCATCCAGAAGGCGATCGAACAGAAAATATTTCAAAGATAGAAAAGGCTGGCCATGAAAAACAAAAGACGGGAAGAAATTTTACACAAGTTCAACCATTTTATGGACGTTATCGATAAATTGCGCGACCCCGAAAAAGGCTGTCCGTGGGACCGCGAGCAGACGCTCAAAACCATGAAGGATTTTTTTCTCGAAGAATGCTATGAGCTCAATCATGAAATAATCGCCGGAGACCATGAAAAAACAGCGGACGAACTCGGCGATATTCTGCTGCTTATTTCGCTTTGCGCCAAAATCGGCGAAGAAGAAAGAAAATTCGACATGGGCGACATTCTCGACAAAATATCCCACAAGCTTATCGAGCGCCATCCGCACGTATTCGGCGACCAGAACGTCAGCGATTCAGGCGACGTCATAAAAAAATGGGACGAAATCAAACGCGCCAAGCGTAAAAAAAATATAAGCGAAGACCTCGTTATGAGCCTTCCGCCGCTTTTGTGGGCTTATAAAGTCCAGAAGCGCCTGGCGAATATAGGCTTCGATTTTACCACTTACGATGAAACTCTCGTAAAAGTAAGAGAAGAACTCGAGGAGCTTTCGCATGAAATAAAAACCGGCGCGCGCGAAAAGATCGAAGGAGAGCTCGGCGACATGTTTTTTGCGCTTATCAATCTTTCGCGCCACCTTTCGGTTAATCCGGAAACGGCCCTGGTGAGCTCTATTACAAAATTCATCGACAGGGTGGGTTTCATAGAAAACAACTCTGAAAAGCATTACGGGCGGCCTTTCAAAGAACTTACCATGGCCGAAATGGACCGCCTGTGGGAATTAGCTAAGAACAAGCCAGTTATGGAGGAAAGATAAAGATGAACGTCAATACCATTAAGAGTTTTATTAAGTTTATAAAACAAAGCCGCTATAATGAATTTTCAATGAAAGACGGCGACGTGAGCCTCAAGATCAAGTTCAGGCCGCGCGAAGATGAAAGCGAAACCATACAGGGGATCGATAATCTGGCCGCCGCGAAAGACCAGCGCGCCGCCGAAGCGACAAGGGATAAAAAAGACGGAGAGTTTTGCAAGATCATAACGGCCCCTATCGTCGGAAGATTTTATTCCACGATGACTTCCGACAAGCTCGCTCCGATAAAAAAAGGCGACGCCGTAAAAAAGAGCCAGACTGTGTGTATGATAGAGGCAATGAATATAGAGCATGAAATAAGCTCGCCTTACAGCGGAGTAATGGAAGAAATGCTCGCGGACGAAGGCGCGCCCGTAATGTTCGGCCAGCCGCTTTTTAAAATAAGGATAAACAATTAAAAATTATAAAAGGCAGGATAGATCAAAATGATAAAAAGAATTTTAATAGCCAATCGCGGCGAAATAGCGCTGAGGATAATCAGGGCGTGCCGCGAGCTTGGCATTGAAGCCGTAGCTGTTTATTCGGAGGCCGACGCCGAAAGCCTTCACGTTAAACTCGCCGATAAAGCCGTATGCATAGGCCCGCCCAATCCTAAAGAAAGCTATCTGTACGTGCCGAATATCATTTCGGCCGCCGAGATCACCGGCTGCGACGCCGTGCACCCCGGATACGGTTTTTTATCGGAAAACGCCGATTTTGCCGACATCTGCAAGAAGCATCAGCTTATCTTCATAGGCCCCGAACCAAAAATAATAACGCTGATGGGCGATAAATCCGAGGCGCGTGCAGCCATGACGGCCGCCGGCGTGCCTATCGTGCCGGGGACCGCCCCGCTTGAATCGGTCGCCCAGGCCCTTCTCGAAGCCAATAAAATAGGCTATCCTCTCATAATAAAAGCTTCGGGCGGCGGCGGCGGAAAAGGAATGCGCATAGTCAGAAACGATTCCGACCTGCGCTCGAGCTTTGAAATCGCTAAAAACGAAGCGCGTATGGCGTTCAACAACGACGAAGTCTATATGGAAAAATATATAGAGCATGCCCGCCACATAGAATTTCAGATAATCGCCGACAATTACGGCAATGCGGTGCATTTAGGCGAGCGCGACTGTTCAATTCAGCGCCGCCATCAAAAGCTCGTCGAAGAGTCGCCTTCCGTATTTCTTACCGACGAACTCCGCCGTAAAATGGGCGATATAGCGGTTAAAGTGGTCAAGTCGGTAAAATACACCAATGCGGGCACCATAGAATTTATTATGGACGAGCATAAGAATTTTTATTTCATGGAAATGAATTCCAGAATTCAGGTCGAGCATCCGGTAACCGAAATGGTTACTTCCGTGGATCTTTTAAAAGAGCAGATAATGGTCGCCGGCGGAGCGAAGCTTTCTATAAAGCAAAGCGACATCCGTTTTTACGGTTACGCTATAGAATGCCGCATATGCGCCGAAGATCCCGCCAACCACTTCATGCCGCAGGTAGGCACCATATCTAATTATATCCCCTGCGGAGGGCCTTTTGTGAGAGTGGACACCCATGTTTATTCCGGCTATTCAATACCGCCTCATTACGATTCGATGATAGCCAAGATAATCGCGTGGGGCGAAACGCGAAAAGAAGCTATAGCGCGTATGAGGCGTGCGCTGGCCGAGGTCCGCTTCGAAGGGCTTACTGTCAATATAGCCTTTTTCGAAAAACTGCTTAAAAACGAAAAATTCCTTAAAGGCGACATAACCACTAATTTCATTGCCGGCATGGGGGTGTAGAAGGTGCCCGAACTTACGAGCGAAGAGCTCGAACGCATCAAGCTGGAAGAAATAAAAAAAATCGAAGAAATCGAGCGCGAGAATCGCGAAAAGAAGCTGAAGCTTCAGCAGGAATTAAAAAAGCTTCAGCAGCAGGAGGCGCCCGGCCAGCATGCTGCCGCTCAGCCGCCCGAGGATTTCGACAAGGTCCGCGAGCAGATCCGAACGCGCGAAATGATGGCGCGCGGCTTTGTGCAGGTCGAAGGCGAATGGATTTCGCGCGAGGAATTCGAGCGCAGAACGTCGGAAAAAGAAGAGCAAAAACGCATAGAAGAAGAAAAAATGGCCAGGGCGAAGCAGCGTAAAGTGGAGCGCGAAAAGGCCTCATACGAGGAATACCGCGCCACCGTTATTATGCATCTGAAATTTTATTCCATTATTATTTACCTGAGCCTTGGTCTTTTTATTACCGGCGCAGTGATGACGATTACCGCCAACTATGTGCGCTCCCTTATGGTCACGTTCTTTTTTCCGGGCATGGTGGCTACCGCGCTCGGCCTTATATCGCTTCTTACTTTCATAGGGCTTCTTGTAGATTCCGAAAAAAAGCTTATAGAGCGCTCGATTTTTGATTTCGATAACGAAAGGCACTATTTCGAGGACGAGTCGGAGATCAGGGATTACGCGCGCAAATTTTGCCGTTCCATAGTGCGAAAAATACATCCGGGGCTGAAAATAGAAGAAAAAAACGACGAAGGCGACGAAGAGGAAGAATAAAGAAATTGCAATTCGAACTTGCGCTGGATTCAAAAAAATTTTATACGGTTAGCGAAGTCAATAAGTATATCGCCGATTTATTCGCCAATGACGGCGAATTGACTTATCTTTCGGTCAAAGGCGAAATTTCTAATTTCACGAATCATCTGGCTTCGGGCCATTTTTACTTTTCGATAAAAGACCAGGCGTCAAAACTCAATTGTGTGATGTTTAAAAATTATAACCGCCTTTTGAAATTTATGCCGCAAAACGGCATGGCGGTGATTGTCAGGGGCTATGTCAGCGTCTATCAGCAGCGCGGAGAGTATCAGCTTTACGCTTCTTCTATAGAAAAAGAAGGCGCGGGCGACTTATATAAAAAATATATCGAGCTCAAAGAACGGCTGGAAAAAAAAGGCTATTTTTCTTCGGACCGAAAAAGACCGATTCCAGTTCTGCCGCGGCGGATAGGAATAGTCACGGCGCCGGAAGGCTCCGTCGTATGCGATATTATAAATATAATCAGCAGGCGTTTTCCAAATATGCCGCTGCTTCTTGCGCCGGCTTACGTGCAGGGCCAGCAGGCGGCCCCTTCTATATGCGCCGCGCTCGCGCGGCTTAACGCCATAGAAGATATAGACCTTATCATTTTAGCCCGCGGCGGCGGCTCGCTCGAGGAGCTCTGGCCGTTTAACGAAGAGTCCGTCGCCGACGCCATATTCGCCAGTTCCAAACCCGTAATATCGGCCGTGGGCCATCAGACCGATTTTACGATAAGCGATTTCGTCAGCGACCTTCGTGCGCCTACGCCTTCGGCCGCGGCCGAACTCGCGGTATTCTCCAAAAATGAAAAACTGTCGTATCTCGAAAAATCAAGGGAACGGCTCAGGCAGCATTTGACGGGCGCGCTCGAAAAGAACAAGCGCGCCATGGCGCTTTACCGCCAGAAATTATCGTCCAACGCGCCGGAGAAAAAACTGGAAAATTACAGGATGCATCTGGACCGGATAGACATAAAGCTCAGGGCGCTTTTAAACGAGCGCTACATGAACGCTCGCGCTGCGCTCGAAAAAAACTCGCCGGCCTCAAAGCTCGCGGCTTTCAGGCCTATAATCGATAAATACCGCCAGCGGCTGGCGGCGATAAATAAAATGTCTTCCGCCGCGCTGGTTAAAAGACTCACTGCGGCTAAAACCGGCCTGGATTCCCTCTGGCTTAAATTCGCGGTTTACGATTATAAAAAAGTTTTGCAGCTGGGTTATTCCATAGTCAGAAGCGCCGCGGCGGGTAAAATAATAAAATCCGGCTCAGAGCTTAAACCGCGTGATAAGATAACTTTAAAATTTATAGACGGCGACGTCGGTGCTACTATAGACTGAGCGTTTGACAAAGCTTTTAACTAAAAAAATTATGAAAAAGAATAAAAATATTTACGAATCATAAAAAGGTGTGATAAAAATGGCGCAGAAAAAAGAAAGCGTAAAGAACCATCAGGCCGAAGAGCAGCTCGAAGGCTTGAAATTCGAGCAGGGTCTCGAAAAACTCGAATGCATACTCGAGACGCTCGAAAACGAAGAACTGTCGCTGGAAGACTCGATCAAAAACTATGAAACCGGCGTTAAATATTATAATTTTTGCAAAGAAAAACTCGACGTTCTCGAAAAAAAGATCGAAGTTCTGGTGAAAAACGGCGCAAGCGGAGAAATTACGAGCGTTCCATACCGGCGGGACGAGATAGAAGAAACTAACCGTTAGCGCCGGCCGCGCTGGCGGCGGAATTAATTTTAGTTAAAAGTTCAACCAGGCGCGTTTGGCGCGCCGAAAATAAAAGATTCTAGAAGAGGGCGATAATTACATGTATATCGATTACAACGAAAATTTGACCGAAGTTATAAAAGACTACAGAAAAGCGGTGGATAAGTGTCTTGACCAGCTGCTGCCGCCGGAAAATACCATGCCCAACAAGCTGCACGAGGCCATGCGTTACTCAGTTTTCGCCGGCGGAAAAAGAATAAGACCGGTAATTACGATGCTCTGCTGTAAGCTTTTTTCCGGAAATTTAGAGGACGCGCTGCCGGTGGCCGCCGCCATAGAAATGATCCACACATATTCGCTCATACACGACGACCTTCCCGCCATGGACAACGACGATTTCAGACGCGGAAAGCCTACCAGCCACAAGGTTTACGGCGAGGCGGTCGCCATTTTAGCGGGAGACGCTCTATTGACCAAAGCTTTCGAAGTGCTGGCGAAAGTCCCGAAAACCACTTCCATTAAGCCGGACGTAGCTAACCTGATTATAGAAACGGTTTCCGGCGCCGCCGGCAATCTGGCGATGATCGGCGGCCAGGTAATGGATATCATGTCGGAGGCAGCGGCCGGAAGCGAAAAAAATATCAGCGAGCTCGTGCTGTTCGAAATACATAAAAGAAAGACGGCCGCGCTTATAGCGGCTTCAGCCAAAGCCGGCGCTTTCGTAGCTAAAGCGGGCATCAAAGACGTCAACGCGATCGAAGATTTCGCTACCGCGCTCGGGCTTTTATTTCAAATGTCCGACGACCTTCTGGATTATACTTCCACCAGAGAGCAGATCGGCAAAACGCCGGGCAAGGACGGGGCGGGAAACAAGCTTACGTTCCTTTCGCTTTTCGGCCCTGAAATCGCGCGCCAGAAAATCGCGGAGTTTAAGCAGAAGACGCTTTTACTGCTCGAGCCGTTCGGCGAAAAGGCCAATCTGCTCAGAGGTCTTACCGAATATGTCGCGGGCCGCACCAATTAACGTTTAAACAAGAAAAGAATGTGATCGATTATGAGTGTTTTAGAAAAAATAAGCGCGCCGGCCGATCTGAGAAAGCTTTCTTATGCCGAAATCGACAGGCTCTGCAGCGAAATACGCAATATAATGGTCGAAGTCGTTTCAAAAAACGGCGGCCATCTGGCTTCCAACCTGGGCGCGGTCGAACTGACAGTGGCTTTGCACCGCGTTTTCGATCTGGCGCGCGACCGTTTCGTTTTTGACGTCGGCCACCAGTGCTACGCGCACAAAATTTTGAGCGGCCGTCTCAATAAAATAGAAACGCTCAGACAGTACGGCGGCCTTTCGGGCTTTCCAAAAATAAGCGAGTCCGGGTACGACGCTTTCGGCACCGGCCACTCTTCCACTTCCATATCGGCCGCTCTCGGTTATGCGGCGGGCCGCGATTTAAACGGGGAAAATTACTATGTGGGGGCCCTTATCGGCGACGCCTCGCTTTCCTCCGGAATGGCGTTCGAAGCGCTCAACCATCTCGGGCATATGAAAAGCCGTATGATGATAATACTCAACGACAACGAAATGGCCATAGCTCCCAATGTGGGCGCGCTTTCGGTTTACCTCGAAAAAATAAGGGTCGGCTGGGTGTATAAAAAAGTCAAAGAAGATATCGAAGCGCTGCTGAAAATGATACCGATTTTTGGAAGCAATGTAGCTAAATTTGTGGAGCGCGTCAAGTCGTCGCTTAAATATCTGGTGGTGCCCGGCATGCTTTTCGAAGAACTCGGCGTCAAATATTTCGGCCCTATAGACGGCCATAACGTTGAGCAAATCGTCACCACCATAGAAAACGCCAAGGATTTCGCCGGCCCGGTGATTATTCACGCCATCACCAAAAAAGGCAAGGGATTTTCGCTCGCCGAAGCTTCGCCCGAAAAATATCACAGCGGCGGATTGTTCTGCGTAGAAACCGCGCCGCCGCCGGCGCAGGTAGAAAATAAAACTTATACCGATATATTCGGCGATACGATTCTCGACCTGGCTTCGCGGGAGAATAAGATCGCATGCATCACGGCCGCCATGTGCGATGGAACGGGGCTTTCAAAATTCGCCGCAAAATATTCTGCGCGTTTTTTCGACGTGGGAATATGCGAACAGCACGCGCTCACTTTCGCGGGAGGGCTTTCGCTTACAGGGCATATACCCGTAGTGGCCATGTATTCCACTTTTTCGCAGCGCGCCCTGGACCAGTTCATTCACGACGTGGCGCTGCAAAACCTTCACGTGATTTTATGCCTCGACCGGGCCGGCCTCGTTGGAGAAGACGGGCCCACCCATCACGGCGCGTTCGACATTTCGATGTTTAAAATGGTTCCGAACGTGATAATTATGGCGCCCTCCGACGCTCATGAACTTAAAAACGCAGTTTATAACGCGGTTTATAATTACAGGCACCCCGTCGTCATAAGGTACCCCAAGGGAAAAGCCGCCGATTATAATCCGGAAAAGCTTTTGAACGGGGATTTTTATCAATATGAAAATATCGAAGCGGCGAGCTATAAAACGGTCGCCGAAGGCGAAGATTTGCTGATGATTTCATGCGGTACGGTCCTGGACGAGTGCAAAAAAGCCGCCGCGGAACTTTCCGAAAAGCGCCGCGCGTCGTGCGAGATTATCGATATCCGTTTCGTAAAGCCGATAAGTGATAAGCTGATAAAATATTGCGGCGAAAAATTCGATAAGATAATTTGCGTCGAGGACAACTGCCTTAAAGGCGGAATCGGCGAGGAAATTTCCGCCCGTCTTTATGAAAGCGGGTATAACTCTAAAAAAATCAAATTAATAGGCCTTCCCGACCGGTTTGTGGAACACGGTCCCAATTCGAGGTTAAAAAACATTACAGGAAGCGACAGCGCCGGAATTCTCGCGGCTGCGCTTGCGATGCTCGATGGTGAAAAATGCCGAAAGAAAGAATAGACTTACTGCTTACCAGGCTGAACCTTGCCGAAACCCGCACGCGGGCTATGGCCTATATTTTTGAAGGCAGGGTCTCGGTGGGCGGCAGGGTCATAAAAAAACCGGGCGAAAAAGTCGAATCCGACGCGGTTATAGAATTTAAAAATCCCGAAGACGATTTCGTAAGCCGCGGCGCTTATAAGCTGCTCAGGGCAAAGGAAAAATTCGGCCTGGATTTCGGGGGAAAAACGTGCCTGGATATAGGCGCTTCCACCGGCGGATTTTCACACCTCATGCTCAAATCGGGGGCCGCTAAAATCGTTTGCGTCGATGTGGGAACCGGTGTTTTGCATCCTAAAATAAAAGGCGACGAAAGGGTCGCTGCTTTTGAACAGCGCCATATCAGAGAGTTTTCTCTTAAAGAGGCCGGAGTGGATTCGGCGGATTTTATAGTCTGCGACGTTTCGTTTATTTCCGTTTTGAAATTCATCGATAAATTCGTTGAATTCAGCCATGATAAGACCGAAGCGGTAATACTCATAAAGCCGCAGTTCGAAGCGGAAGTGCACGAGGTAAAAAAAGGCGGCGTCGTTCTGGATAAAAAAATCCACGAGAGAATAATAGTGAATTTCATTAAAAGCTTTCGTGATAAAGGGTTTGAATGCTCGGGACTTACCGGTTCGCCAAAATTAAAAGGTGCGCGTAACATAGAATACTTGATTTTTTTTAAAAAAAATGATATCATATGTTGTGGGGCGCAAACCGACGCAGCCGCGTTGTCTGCCTTTGCCGGAAAAGCTATAGAAGAAGCTTTCGAAGAATTCGTATCCGGATGAAACGAATATCAAAAGTGCATTAAGGAGTGCTATTTTGGAAAAGATCTTAATATGTGAAGACGAAGAGGATTTAAGGGTTATTTTCATCGATTTCTTTAAGGATAAAGGATTTTCAGTCGTCTGCGCCGCCGACGGCGAAGAAGGCCTTAAACTTGTCGAAGCCGAAAAGCCCGATATAATGCTCCTGGACATGCGTATGCCAAAGCTCGACGG
This sequence comes from bacterium ADurb.Bin243, assembly GCA_002069765.1. Classification (GTDB taxonomy): domain Bacteria; phylum Muiribacteriota; class UBA9980; order UBA9980; family UBA9980; genus UBA9980. The sequence goes on along the minus strand of MWBZ01000025.1, from coordinate 25,984 downwards.
GTACGGCACGCTTAAGAAACTTCGCGAATATAACAAGGAGCTGCCCGTAATCGTAATTACCGCCTACGGGTATATATGTCAGGTCATCCAGATGATGAACCTGGGCATCTCCGGCTATGTCACAAAACCCATAGATTACGACAAGCTTTCTGAAAAAATACGCGAAGTTCTTTCTATAAAGCAAAATGAGAACGCTTAACGATGAAAATATCTAAACTTATTTCATTGCTCAATAAAAAGGTCCCTTTCAGGCTTTGCGAGAAATGGGATAATGTCGGTTTGGCCATAGGAGACGCTTCTTGCGAAATAGAAGGAATAGCCGGAGTTCTTGACATAACCGAAGAAACGATTCGGTATGCGGTTAAAAGCGGGGCTAATTTAATTATCGCCCACCATCCGCTTATTTTTTCTCCAATATCCAGCGTCCGGGCCGATAATCTCGTTGGATCGCTCATATTAAAAATAATAAAATCGGGCCTGAATCTTATCGTTTTGCACACTAACTTCGATAAATCGGCGTTCAACCAGTCTTATAATATCGCCAAAAAACTGGGGCTCAAATCCGTGAAGCCGCTCAGCGTTACCAATTCAGAGTATTTATGCAAGCTGAGCGTTTTCGTGCCGCCCGAAAACTGCGCTTCCTTGAAAAAAGCGCTTTGCGAGGCCGGCGCGGGAGTGATCGGTAATTACAGCCAGTGCGCCTATATGACGGAGGGTTTCGGCGAGTTCATGGGCGATGAAAATTCAAATCCGGCCGTCGGCAAGCCTTTAAAGCTCGAAAGAACGAAAGAAACCAGGCTCGAAATGGTTTTCAGCGAAGAACTTCTCGCTCCGGTCAGGGAGGCGCTTCTTAAAAACCATCCATACGAAGAGCCCGCCTACGATATTTATCAGCTTAAAAACACATGTAAAAATTATGGTTACGGCGTATTTGGAGAACTCGAAGAAAGCGTCGGCGCGGCCGGATTCGTAGATCTGGTCAAAAAAAATATTTGCGGCGGCCCCGGAGCTTCAGTCGTTTCGATCGGCGAAAAACCCCGTAAAATAAAAAGGGTAGCTATCGTGAACGGCTCCGGTTTTGATTTTTATAAAAACGCCGTAGAAAAGAAATGCGACGCGTTTATTACCGGCGACGTTACTTATCACAGGGCTTTTGAATTAAAGGCGTCCGGGCTTTACACCTTAGACTGCTCTCATTTTTCTACCGAAATCAATTTCGGAGAATGCCTCGCGGGCCTTATTAAACTTATCGAAAAAGAAGAAAAATGCGATTTAAATTATAAATATAGCCGCGATATGCAGAAAAATCCAATGGAGATTTTGTAAAAATTGGAAAATAACGAATTATTATATAATTTACAAAAATACGACATCGCTTTAAAAAGCGCCGGGCATGAGCTCGATCTCCTCGTAAAGCAAAAAGACGAGTACGAAAGCGGCGTCAAAAATATTGAAAATGAAATCGCTTTATGCGAGCAAAAAATTAAAGCCCGCTCGGCCGAATCGGTTAAGCTCGAAAAAGACGCCGAGTTTATAGAGACGCAGATTAAAAAAATAAACGAAAGGTTTTTGCTTATAAAAACCGAAAAAGAGCTTTCAAAGTATAATGCCGAACTTGCAAAATTAAATTCAGATAAATCCCAGGTCGAAGAAAAAAACCTGCTGATGATGGAAAAACAGGAAAAAGCCTCGGCGAAGCTTAAAAAATTAAAAGACGAACACGGCCGTAAAAAAATAGAATGCTCCGAAAAAATCTCGGATATTCAAGAAAAAATGAACGCTTTGAACGAAGAGATATCGAAGCTTAAAAAGCACCGCGGCGAATTCGCTTCGGGCATTCCCGCTTCGGCGATAGAAGCTTATTCAAAATTGGCGGCAGCTAAAAACGGTATCGCGGTCGCGCTAGTTTCAAAAAAAATATGTTCGGGCTGCCATCTTTCTATATCCGATAATACGCTCAATCAAGTTAAATTCAGAAATGCGCTGGTTTGCTGTCCTAATTGCCAGCGCATCATTTATTTAGAATAGAGTTGTAATATGCAAAAATTATACAAGTATTTGCTCGCCTTCAGCGCCGCACTCATCATAGCGCTCGGCGGTTATGTTTATTACGTGGTCACATTTGAAACCGGCCTTGTAAGCGTTACCGGGTTCGTTAACGATTACACTCAAAAGCTCGAAGCCGATTTCATTACGAGCATCACCAATATATGCCAGAATTTATCTCAAAAGACGAAAATACACCTGATTGTAGTGATGGTTCAGAACACTAAACCCTATGATACGGGCGTTTATGCCGCCAGGCTTCTTAAAAACTACGACGAAGCGCATCCCGATATAGACGGCGCTATAATCATGCTTATAAACCTCGATAAAGGCACCGTCAATATGGAAATATTGCCGCGCATTCAGTTCATGTTTCCGCTTTCCTACGGCGAAAAAATACTCAACGAAAGCGTTATTCCCATATTGAACGAAGCCGATAAAGCGGCCCGCGAACTTATCGCAGGCGGCAAGTCGCGCGACGGCGCCAACGAATTTATTGGCCGCGCTATTTTAGAAGGCGTGCGGGCCATATCGCAGAAAATTACCGACGAATACGCGAAGCAGAAATTCACCGACGAGATGATCAAGCAGAAAAAAGCCGCCGAAGACGGCGCTCGCGTTAAATGGTCGTTTTCGCTATGGTTTTACCTGGGCATGGCTTTATGCGCGGTCTTGATTTACGTTATTTTCAAGGTCAGAATGCGCATACGCTGCCCGAAATGCTATTATAAGCTTAAAATAAACGAGGAAACCATAGAAGTTCCGGAAAAAGAAAAGCCCGGGCTCACTATTGAAGTCATTCAGTGCAATCATTGCGGCTATTACGACATGAAAAGAATAGTGACTTATGAGCGCGGCTTTTATTTCGGGCATCTATACGAGGTTATCAAAGACGTAGTAAAAAGCTACTACAGAAAGAAAAAACGCGAATACCGCAAGCAAAAGTACGACGAATAATTTTAATAAAAAAATACAAACAAAGACGCGCCGATCTGCCGCAAAAACATGTTTTTTGAGGAAAGTCCGGACATCTAAAGGCAGCATGCTGGCTAACGGCCAGTGGGCGGAAGCGCAAGCGACCGTTTAAGGAAAGTGCCACAGAAATTACACCGCCGCTAACGCGGTAAGGTTGAAATGGCGAGGTAAGAGCTCACCCGGCCCGCGGCGACGCGGGTTGACGGTAAACCCCATGCGATGCAAGGCCTAACAGGCGCCCTTAAACCGCCTTTTTTCGCGCGTGAAAGCGCGCAGGGCGCCGGGTTGGCCGCTATGATTTTTATGGCGACATAAAAGCGAGATAGATGGCAGATAAACAAAATCCGGCTTATGAGCGCGTCTTTGTTTGTGATATATATATCGGGGGTCCGAAATGAGCTATGATAAAACCTCTTCCGCCGCCGGCCGCGCCGGCGATAACGCCAGGCCGCGCTGGATCCGCGATATAAAAAGATTTTTAAATATAAAATCGCAGTTCGTTTTATCCGGAAATATCCGCGATATTTATCCTTTTTACAACAACGACAGAGCCGTGCCGCTTCAGCTGAAGCAATACCTCAGAGAAAACCTCGCCGCCGAAGGATTCCAATATTATATATGCTACGACCCTATCGACGGGTTTAGCCCGTTGTACGACGCCGCGCCGGAAGCCGAAAAAGCCGCGTATGATTTTTTCAACGCCAATTTCGGAATAGATTTTAAAAACGGCGCTTATGCATGCTCCACCGTTAAAGCTTTCGAGATCATAAAAAAAATCGTAGATTATAAAGACGCTTTTGCCGCGGTTTTTGTAGATTTCGCGTCGCGGCTGATTATAAATCCTTCGGGCCTTTCAGCCGGAGAGAAAGATTTTTTTTCGGCCTTTCTGAAACTTTCATATACTGCGTTTCCTCATATCACCGGTTCCGATAAGACGCCGAAATATAATCCGATATTCTGGATTTGCGATAAAGAAAACGATTTTCCGTCATGGTTTTTTGTAAACAACCCTAAAATAAGGCCGGTCGTGATTTCAAAACCTGACGCGGCCGGGCGAAAGCCTTTTATCGCTTTAATATCTAAGGCGATAAAAGGGTTCGACGAATGCGGCGACGTTAAAAAGAAGGAAATCATTACCTCGTTCGTAGAATCTACCGAAGGCATGCATAATTCCGATATAATCGCCATCACTCAACTTGCGAGAAGCGAGGGCCTGGGGTTCGATTCCATAGCCGAAGCCGTCCGCCGCTATAAGATAGGGGTTACCGAAGATCCATGGGCGCGGCTCGATAAAGATAAAATAAAAAACGCCCGGGAAATAATCGAGCGCAGAATCAAGGGGCAGCCGCAGGCCGTTATAAAAACGCTCGACGTCATCAAGCGTTCGGTCACAGGGTTAAGCGGCGCGGCGCATTCGAAAGTATCCGGAAAGCCGCGCGGCGTTATGTTTTTTGCCGGCCCCACCGGCACCGGAAAGACGGAGATCGCAAAGGCCGTTACCGAACTTATTTTTGGCGATGAAAAAGCTTATATCAGGTTCGACATGAGCGAGTTTTCCGCCGAGCATTCCGATCAGAGGCTTCTCGGGGCGCCTCCGGGCTATATAGGTTATGACGCCGGCGGCGAACTAACTAATGCCGTCAGGGAAAAGCCTTTTTCGGTTATACTTTTCGACGAGATCGAAAAAGCGCATCCTAAAATTCTGGATAAATTTTTACAAATACTCGAGGACGGGCGGCTTACCGACGGGTCAGGCAATACCGTTTATTTTTCGGAGAGCATAATCGTTTTCACTTCGAATCTCGGCATTTACAGACAGGACGAAACGGGCCGTAAAGTGCAGAACGTTAACCATGAGATGGATTTTTGCAAGCTCGAAGTCCGCATTCGTTCTGAAATAGATAATTATTTCAAATTGGTTCTGGGGCGTCCCGAAATTCTTAACAGAATAGGCGAAAACATAATCGTTTTTGATTTCATCAGAGAAGATACGGCCTCGCAGATATTTAATAAAATTATGCAAAACATTATCGAAAGGCTCTATGAAAATAATAAAATCACGCTGTCGATACCGGATGCTATTTGTGATCAGATACGTCAAATATGCGTCAGCGATCTTTCAAACGGCGGCCGCGGCATAGGCAATAAAATAGAGACCGTCTTTCTTAACCCGCTTTCAAGAGCGCTTTTCGATACTCTTATCGAAGGCCGAAGCGAAGACGGCGATATAAAAATCTGTTCTATAAAAGCTTTTACGGAACACGCCGGAGTTTATAGCATAGAAATATAGGCTCTCTGTATTTGCTTATAAATAAAGGCAATTCATTAAAAGTCAGGCATAACGGCCGTTTCAAAAATAACCGTCTCTTAATTGACACTATATTTGTTTTTATGTTATAATTTAAAGTAGGAAAGAAGTTTTAAAAAAGGAGGTGTATTTTTTATGCATTTTAACCAAATCAACCGCGTTATGGGCGTTAATTCTAAAAAAGTCAGTAATCATTTCTGTTTATCCTTAAATTATCTTAATTCCCATAGGGCGTTTACTCTAGTTGAGATTATGGTCGCCATGCTTATTATGGTGGCGGCTATAGTTCCAGTTACGGCGCTTATGACCAATAACGCCAAAGAAACCAACGTGAGCGAAGCTTACTCGGCTATGATGCATCAATCTACCAGGATTCTCGACACTCTTTTAGAGCGCGTCAGATATGCCGATATCATATCAGCGGCAAGGCTTCAGGGCGGCCTTGCGAGCGACACCGCAACCACCGAAGCTACGCTCGTAAATCTGCTCGACATAAAAGACAGCACAAACACCGCGGCTCCCGGCACCGCCGTTTTCGACCAGGAATTAAGGTTCGACGGGCCCGGGCTGGCGGCCGGTAAAACATGGCAGTACGCCGAACCCAGCAGGCAGTTCGAGCCGATAATATACGAGCTCAAAATCAGGCAGATAGATAAAACATTCAGATATCTTTTAAATGTCGGAATCAAAAACCCGGTCAACGCGATAGGTGAAATTCCGGATTTCGATACGCCTAACGATGCGGCCGCAACGCCGCCCGATCAAAAAAAGGTGGGTTCAGTTCCTCTAAGCGGCAAGCTTATGAAAATAACCCTGCTGGTCGGCTGGGGTACTCCGAGGCCCGGAATCGCAAGAACATATCAAAACAACTATTCGCTGGTTACTTTCAAAGCCAAACTCGAAGATTAGCCTTTCGCTTCTTGTAAGTTGACGCGATCGGGAGGACGGTGCAAAAATGCTTTTAAAATTATATAATAAAAATAACGCCGGCATGGCTATTTTAATTACGCTTACGGTTTGCGTGTTTTTACTGGTATTCGCTACCACGCTTTACCAGCAGAATCGTGAAGTGCGTATAGTGGAATTTAAGGTAAAAGAATCGCTGCGCGCTCAATTTCTGGCCAAGGGCGCGGCCCAGATGGCGCTGCTAAAAATCAGAACTCTTCCGACCGAGTTTTATGACGCGGTCAGGTGGTCGAAGGGCTGGGTTGATGAAACCAAAGTTCCGCCGCCCTTAGATATAAAAAAATTCATACCTAACGTTACGGTAAATATTCCGGGTTTTGTATCAAATCCGCCTGCCGCCAATGACGGCACTCCTCACTATCTTGAATTTTATGTAGGTTTCCATATAGATAACCCCAATCCAGTGGGTAACGTTCAGCTGCTCGGAAAAATTATCGCCAGCGGTTCAGATTTATATTATGCAGCCGATATGAACGCTCCTACAAACGACCCTTTCAAGGGCGATTGCGTGGTAAAGCAGATAAGGCTTATTTCACAGCATAACAATAATATTTCCGACAACGTCGAAATAGTCGCCGAAGGTTCGGAAGATTCCGGCAACACTTATATGATGAATAACAACCTGGGTCATTTAGGCGCCGGCATTTCCATTTCTCAGTATAATTCGGTTTACAGAACCATGATCGATATAGGCTACATGGTAGTAAAATAAAAGCCTGCCTCTAATTTTAAGGGGGAAGCAGTTATGAGCTTTTTTTCAGTTATGAAAATAAAAAATAAAAACAAAACAGGCCGCCGAGCTTTTACGGCCGTTGAAATGCTAGTCGCGGTGACGGTTTTTTCGATGCTTTTTTTCGGCGTCTTTCAGCTTCAGAATTCGGCTTTAACTACGTTTAACGCCGGCTACTGGAAGGCCGAATCGCACCGCAAGCTGGTCAACGGCCTCAAACGCATACGCGACAACATAGAAAAAGCTACTTATCCGTCCGTTGTATTCGAAAACGGCACAATGATTTACGGCACGTCTCTGCCTTCTACATTCGCATACATAAATCCAAGCGCCGAAAACACTAACGGCGGCATAACCGGGCTGGAAAACTATTATATCCGCTATAAAGCATGCCCCGGCGAAGCGCCGATCACTACGCCGACCAACGGACCTATAATATCGTTTCACATCTGCACGCCGCAGATAAAAAGCCAGCTTATGGCAAAATCGGATGTCGCCACGTTTACAGATCTTAACGGCACGCAAACGCCCATACAGATTATCTGGCGCGGCCCTACGGCCGATAAGCCTTATCCGGCGATCCAGTATAAAGAGGCGAATAACGACGCTTTCGATATAATCCCATATGTGACCGAAGTCACTATTACCGTTAAAGACGTCGTGCCGCCCGGCGTAAAAGGAGAACATTACTCCGTTTACAATGTTCATGCCGTTATTAACCTGAAAGTGACGCTTAGCTCGTCCACCGATTCGCGGGTTAAGCGTTCGGCCGGCAATCAGACTGATATCAGAATCAACGACGAAATAAAAGCCCGAAGCAATGTTCATGCGATAGGCAATTTATAGGAACCGCGATTATAACTTCGTGTAAAAAACGATACTTTTAATTTTTAAAAAGAGCCGTCCGAAGCCATTAATCGGGCGGTTCTTTTTTTCTCGAAAATTATTAAAAACCCTTTACATTTTACAATTAATTTGATAAAATAATTTACTCTGCCGATGCTATTTCATTATCAAAAAATAAGCAGAGTCGTTTTTTTCTCAAATATTAAAGAGGTGTAGGTAAAAATGGAAAAAATTAAAGTAACTCTACATGGCCAGGCTACTCAAGAATACGATAAAGGCATTAAGCTGCTCGATCTGGCGGCCATGTTTCCGAACTCTAATCCGCGCTTTCAAACGCTGGGCGCAATGGTTAACAATGAAGTTCATTGCCTGCAGGGCACTTTAGAAAATGATTCGACCGTCGAATTTCTTACATATAAAAACCGTGAAGGCCAGGAAATATACAGGCGCTCTCTTTCAGCCATACTTACCTGCGCGGTATTCGAACTTTACCGCAACAGCAGAATGACCATAGGACACTCGCTCGGCAACGGCTATTATTATAGCTTAAATACCGACGTACCCGTCAGCGACGAAATTATAACCGAAATCAGCAATAAAATGAATGAAATCGTTCAAAAAGACATTCCGTTCGAAAAAGAAACGGTTTCCAAAGAAGAGGCGGAGGCTTTATTCAAACGCCAGGGCTATCCCGATAAAGTCAGGCTTATAAAATATATGCCCTATAACGAAGTCACGATTTACAGGCTCGGCAATTACCTCGATATAGAATACGGCGCCATGATGCCTTCTACCGGCTACGCAAAGCTGTTCGAGCTTAATAAATATAATACGGGCATCATATTAAGATTTCCTGAACCTATAAATCCAACGCAGATATCGCCGATTAAAAACTGGACCAAGCTGTTTTCAGTGTACCGCGAAAGCAAGACCTGGGGAGCTATATTAAATATTAACAATATAGGCCGCCTGAACGAATTCGCCGCCCAGAAGAAAATTTTCGATATAGTAAAAATACAGGAAGCGCTTCACGAAAAAAAAATCGCTTTAATAGCCGATGAAATCAGCAAAAGAAGCGATGATGTAAAACTCATACTCATCGCCGGCCCTTCGTCTTCCGGAAAAACCACTTTTTCAAAGAGGCTTTCCGTTCAATTAATGGTAAACGGGCTTAATCCCATAGCTCTTTCGCTCGATAATTACTTTTTAAACCATGAGCAAAGTCCCGTAGATGAAGACGGCAACCTCGATTTTGAATGCATAAAAGCTTTAGACCTCGAACTTTTAAACGCTCAGCTTATAGATTTGCTTAAAGGCAAAGAAGTGCAGATACCCGAGTACGATTTTAAAACAGGCAAGCGTAAAGCTACCACCAAGCCTCTTCGTATCAGCGAAAATACCTGTATCATAATGGAAGGCATACACGGATTAAATGAAGAACTCACGAGTTCCATTCCGGCGCGCAATAAATTTAAAATATACGCTTCGGCTCTTACCCAGCTTTGCATTGACGATTACAACCGCATACCCACCACCGATACGCGCCTTATACGCCGCATGGTGCGCGACGCCAAGTTCAGGGGATACAGCGCTAAAGACACTATAAGCCGCTGGCCTTCGGTGCGCCGCGGAGAAGAAAGAAATATCTTCCCGTTCCAGGAAAACGCCGACGTTATGTTCAATTCGGCCCTTATTTACGAACTTTCCGTGTTAAAACAATTCGCCGAGCCTTTGCTCAAGGAAATAACGACCGACGATAAAGAATATCATGAAGCTCAGAGGCTTTTGAAATTTCTCGACCTGTTCATCCCCATTAACTATGAAGAAGTTCCGCCTACGTCCATATTGCGCGAATTTATAAGCGGTTCCAGCTTCAAATATTAATAAACTTTAAAATGCGTTAAATAACAGCGCTTTGAAAAATAAAATTAAATAAAAAAGGCCGCCGGTATTGATTTTACAGGCGGCCTTTTTTATTTATATGAATGTAAATTTGGACGATGCTCGATACGGATTTTTGATTAATATTATTGTGATTACGCTTTAAATACTCGTTCGATAAATTCGGCTATTGAAGAATAATTGCCGTTGATGGCGCAGCTCGAGACCAGCGAATTAAATTCGAGCGCTTCGGCGTCGCTGCAATAGAGATTGACTTTAAAAATCTCTTCTATGAACATCGGATTGGCGTTATTGGTAATCATAAACACCGCCTCCTAACTCACAATTAAACTTTCAACCTTCTATAATATTTATCGTCATAAAAAGAAGGAAAAGTTAATTAATAGTTAGAACCGCTGACCTCGTTATAATCTATATAACCGTCATCTAATATTGCGGTGAAATCGCTTAATTTATTAAATCCCGCCAGATGCGACGGGCAGTTCGAACAGTCGGAAGAGCCGAATTTAGGGATAAAAAAATTGGCGTTAAGCAATACGCGCATATTGCGCCGGCACTCGCGGCTGCCGGGTTCGCCTTCATAATAATATGCGTTGACGAACTCGACGTCCGGATGGATCGAAAGATAATCTATATGCCAGCGCGCCGTTTTTTCTTTTTTTATATGCCGCCGCAGCCTTGATTTCAGGGCTACCTGCGCGGTTCCGGTATATACGTAGAAGCCTTTTATGAATCTGAAAGTACCTGCGGCCCCGACTTTTATTTCTATATCTTTATCCGCTCTGAATACTATATGGTATATGCCGCTGCCTGAATCCATTAAAACGACCGCCTTTTTCGTTTGAGATCTTTTAAAAAAGCCGGAAACGAAAGGAAGTCTTTCGCTCCCGGCTTTATAGTTTTATTTATATGCTAAAATAGCGATATTTAAAGCCTGCTTATTTGCCGCTTTTTTTAACGGGCGCGCCGCCGTCTTTTTTGGCTTTGTTTTCGGGAAAAACAACGCTCAAAACGAATTTATTGGAATCGAAATATTTTTGAGCGACCCGTCTTATGTCTTCGCGCGTGGGCGCGAGTACGTTTTGCAGATATTCGTCTTCGAATTTAGCACCGAGGCCGAGGCCTTCCCACAGGCTTAAAAATTCGGCCTGGTCTTCCATGGTGTTTCTTTGAAGGGCGTAATTTCCGACCAGCTTATTTTTAGCGCGGCTGTATTCTTCTTCGGTGATAAGCTCGTTTTTGAAAACTTCGATTTCGCGCTTTAATCCGGTTACGGCCTGTTCGTATTTTTCCGGCTGGGTGCCCATAAGCGCTATGAGCGCGGAATTGCCGCGAAGAGTCTGGTAATAGGCCGTTACCTGGTAAGCCAGCGACTCTTTGTCGCGCAGGTTATGAAAAAGCCTGGAGCTCATGCCGCTGCCGAGGACGGTGGAGAGCATTTTAAGCGCGCCGTAATCTTTGCTTTCGACGCCTTCGGTTATGAAGCCGTAGTAAATGAACGCCTGCGCCTTGTCTTTGAATTCCCTGGATTCTTTTGGCGCAGTGAAGGGTTTTACGCCTTCGGCGATCTTTTTATTGGCGTCCTCGAATATCTTGAGCGCGCCTTCGGGGGATTTTATCGATCCGAAACGAGCTTCGATGGCTTTTTTCACATACTCGAACTCGACGTTGCCTACCGCGACGAACGTCATATTGGCGGGCGTGAATACGGTTTTATGCCATTTAGCTATATCGTTTTTAGTTATTTTAGGCACGGATTCTACGCTGCCGTAATGGTGAAGGGCGTAAGGATGGCCGCTGAACATGGTTTTGTAGAACAACTTCGCGCAAGCTGCGTCCATTTTATCGTTTTCGGCTTTGAGGGCGCCTACTAAAAACTGTTTTTCTTTTTCGACTTCGGCAGGAGGAAAATTAGACGTGAGAACGCATTCTGCTAAAATGTCGAAATTTTTCTCGAAAGATTTGGTGGTGGACACTAAAGTGACCGTGCCGAGATTTTTGGTGACTTCGGTGTTTAAAAACGCGCCCGTCTGTTCGATGCTTCTGGCGATCTGCTCGGCGTTCATTTTAGCGTTTCCTTTTTTTATGAGATCGAATAAAAGGCACGAAACGCCGTTATTGCTTTCGGTTTCATATACGGAACCGGCTTTCAGGGAAAGCTTTAAAACCACGAGATCGGAAGACGTGTTTTTGCGGTAGATTATTTTTATTCCGTTTGCCAGCGTAGCTTCGGTTATTACGCTGCTTTTTTTGATCTGATCGACGAGCGATTTTATGGCTTCATCGTCGGGAGCGGCAGCCGTTTGAGCGGGGGCTTCGGTGCGCGCGACGGCTGCGTGCGTCTGCGCGGGAGCGGACGGCTTTACGGGCGAATTAAATTCGTCGGATACCGAAAGCGAGCCGTGCGACGTATCGAAAGGCTTCTGGGCGGCCGTTATAGGCGAAGCGACAGAAAACATCAATGCGAATGCGGAAATTAAAAGTATTATCGCGGCGTTAATTTTATAATTATTTTTTTTCAAGTTTACCTACCTCCGTTTTTTTTGCAGCTTTTTTAGGTTCGATAACCACTACGAGGTGGCTTTCGGGTTTTAAATATTTATTGGCGCATGCAACTACGTCTTCTTTTTTGACTTTTTTTATGCGGTCCATGAAAGTGTTATATTTTTCGATATTGGATATGGTGACGGTTTCGCCGAGGAATTCGGCCATGCCTTCGTAATTTTGATGCGCCAGCACGAAAGCCGTTTCTATCTGGTTTTTGGCTTTTATGAGTTCTTCGTCGGTTATAGCGCCTTTTTTCACGTTTTCTATTTCGTTGAAGAAAAGCTCGCGCGCTTTGTCGAAGTTTTTCAGGTCCATGATCATGAATGCGACAAAAGCGCCGCTGGAAGCGAAGTTCCAGTTTGCGCACGATATCGATTCGACGAGCTTGTTTTTTTCTTTTAAGAGCAAATTGAGGCGCGAAGACGTTCCGGCGCTTAATATAGCACTCATTACTTCGAAAGCGGGGGCGTCGTCGGAAGAAGCTGAAACGCCGCGGTAGGCTATGGCCGCATACGATTTTTCAGTGTCCATGGCGATTTTTTCATAGCGAGGTTTTTCGAGCCTTGATTCGTAGGTTGAATCGAGCCATTCGTTAGGGGCATATTCGGTAGTTATGTTTTTCAGGGCGTCTTTGACCTTGGCTATCGCGATTTCGGGCTTGATGTTTCCGACTATCACGAACGACATGTTTTTGGGGTGGTATTTTTCTTTGTAGTACTGGTATATAACGTCGCGCGGAACGTTCTGGATTACCTCTTCGTATCCGATGACGGGATAGGCGTAATTGAGGTTATCGAAAAGCCCTTTGTGGATGCTTTTGAACATTACGCGGTAGGGGCTGTCTTCGCCCATTTTAATTTCTTCGATTACTACTTTTCTTTCTTTTTCGACTTCTTCGGGCCTGAGCGCCGAATTGAGCACGCCGTCCACTTCGATTTCGAGCATTTTATCGAAATGGCATGAAGCGCCGGTCGCCTGGTAAAACGTATAATCGTAATAAGTGGCGGCGTTATTGGTTGCGCCTATGGAGTCGAGCTCGCGGTCTATTTCGCCCACCTGGCGTTTCTGAGTGCCTTTGAAGAGCAGGTGCTCTAAAAAGTGCGACATGCCTCTTGTTTTATAGCTTTCATGCACCGCGCCGGTTTTGATCCAGATTTGAATGGCGACCAGCGGGCTGTTGTTATCTTCTAAAACATACACCTTGGCGCCGTTGGGCAGGGTTTCGGACACCACGCCCGGCTTCGCCGCCGCGAGATTTGCCGTTAGCAGCAGTATGGCCAGCGCGAGAATTAATTTTTTTAACCTCATTACTTTACCTCCCTGAAATTTTTGTTGAGTTATATTAGATAAATATTTTGCTGTATTATAAAATAAATAAGCGATTATGTCAATAAAAAGTAATTGAAAGATAGTCCGCCGTATGGTATAATCATGGCATGAACTGGTACAGCGCAAAAGATATATCCAACGCTCCGGCCCATGACGACGCGATTTTGAGCGCCGGCCTGAACGTCGTATTGATAAGGCCGGAAATCGCCCCCAACGCGGGAAATATATCCAGGCTTTGCTACGCCAGCGGTACGAAGCTTCATATCGTGGGCAAGCCCGGATTCGACATAAAAACCGACAGCCAGTTCAAGCGGGCGGCCGTAGATTACTGGGACCGGCTCGACATAAAGCGTTACGAAAATTTTGAAGAATTCGAAAACTCTATAGAAATGAAGCCGGACGGTGAAAAGCCGGGCGTAATATTAACGTCTACTAACGGCCGCAGCCTTTATTTCGACTATAAATACAGGCCCGGAGATTATATCGTCTTCGGCCCCGAAAGCTCCGGCATAGAGGCTTCGCTGCTCGAACGCCACGCCGCCTCGACCGTCAGGATCCCTCTTAATTCCGAGGTGCGTTCGCTCAATCTTTCCACGGCGTGCGGCATTATCGTTTTTCACGCGATAGCTTCCATCTATCATTCTTCTCTGATATAAGCCACCATAGAACTTTCAGGGTTTATAAAAAACTCGAGCCCGGCGCCCGAAAGCTTCATTTTATTAGGCGCTCTTTCGGGCGCGCGGTTGATTTTCTTTCGGCCGGAGTGCGTTTTTGCGCCTTCGTTGGGGCTTATCAATTCCGGCGATTCATGGGCCGTGGAATCGAAAATAATTTCCGTTTCGCTTATGCCGTGCATCAAAAAAAGCTCTTCTGCGCAGAAAGCCGGCGCGGCCGGTTTCGTAGAAGTGTTTATCACGCTTATTATCGTTTCACGCAGATGCTTCCTTATAAAACAAATAACGCCGCCGGCCGCGTAAACAATTCTAAATCCGCCATAGGCGAGCGCGTCGTATTTTTTTCTGGCGGCTATCAATTTTTTATACGCGCCGCTTAGCGCGCGGTTACGTTCGTGAGCTGATTCGTTCCAGACCATCGCCGGCCTGCATCGCGGATCCCCGATTCCGGTAAGCCCGATTTCATCGCCGTAAAATATGGAAGGGACTCCGGGCAGTGTGAACTGGAAGACGAGCGCGGCGGTGATTTTTTTAGATCGAGCTCCAGCAGAGAGTTGTGGCGGGATATGTCGTGCGAAGACAGCTGGTTATACATTATATTCGCCCGGCTCTGCGGCAGCTTGGCATAGCAGTCCATCAGCCAATCGCGCGCGTCTTCGGCGCTTATAGCGTTCGGGCGGCCCCTGTGGTCTTTTTTTGATAGAAACGCGATTACCGGAAATGTGAAGCCGTGATAATTCATAACAGAGTCCACGCAGCCGCTTTCGCTCATCTTATAAGAGTCGAAAAAATTTTCCGCCAGAACGAAAGCTTCCGGGTTATATTTTTTGAAAGCGGCTTTCATCTCGCTTAAAAGCTCTATATTTCCTTCGGCGCTGGCGTTTTTTCCGATCATATGAGCCACGTCCAGACGGTAGCCGTCTATGGAATAAGGCGGCTTGAGCCATTTTGCGGACGCCGATCGCGGGCCGGCATATATTATCTCACGCAGTTTTTCAGATGCGTAATCGAGCTTCGGCAGGCTGCCATGGCCCAGCCAGCAGGCGTAACGTTCGCGTTTCCTGCCGTAAAAATTATAAAATTCGTCATACGGTTTTTCGCCGCGCCTGGCTTTTTTGAACATTTCATTCGAAAACCCTGAATGGTTGTAAACCGCGTCCAGGACCACCCTGAACTTCTCCCCGCGCATCGCTTCGCAGAATTTTTTAAATCCTTCGTTGCCGCCGAGAACCGGATCGACTTCGAAATAATCTATTATGTCGTAACGGTGGTTTGACGGAGATTTGAAAATCGGAGTGAGATAAAGCGCGTTTACGCCGAGCTCTTTTAAATATTCTTTTTTTTGCGCGATGCCCTCAAGCGTGCCGAAATAAAATTCGTAACCGAGGGTTTTGCTGTCGGGAAGTTCGTGCCATTTTTTAAGCCGCGGCTCGACGTTTTTAAAATATATTTCGCGCCCGGCGTAAAGCTCGTTGAATTTTCGCTCCAACTCTTTGGTTTCGGCGTAATCTTTTTCATTGAAGCCGTGCCAGAAACGGTCCGGGAATATCTGGTAAAAAACGGATTTATTTACCCATGCCGGGGCCTCTTTTGCGCTCGCGATCCTGAAGTCGTAGTAGTCGTTGGGATGATATGCGTAAACGCCGCGGGCGTTCAGCCAGTATATATTGTCTTTTGAATATATTTTAAATCTTACGCCGGCCGAGGCCCCCGGCGCCGGAATTTTGCCGCTGAAAGCATAAAATCCGCCCGTCGCGGAGCGGGATTTTTTCAGCCGTACGATGCGCTCTTCGTTATCGCATGTCGTCCTGGCCGCTATTTCGTCGATCAGATGGATTACGGATTTATTGACGAAAAGTTTGATCGCGGCGCCGGACTTTGCGGAACTCACGCAGAGCGGACCAGTTTCGAAATATATATTTTTATAAAGTAATCGCTTCAGAAATACCATCCCTTTCAAATTAATTAAGTTATTATACTTGAATTTAATTTTTTTTTAAAGTATAATCGCTAAATAATTTTATATAAAGAAAGGTTGACCGTGTGAGGATATGTTAAAAAAATTTTTCCTTCAAATTTTAATATTGTGTTTAATTATGCTTTCACCGTCTCAGGCGGCCGCCATGAGCGACGAAGAATTCGACGATGAAGTGAAAAAGGCGAATCAGCTTTACGTTAACGGCGATTCGGCCAAATGTTTCGCGTTTCTAAAGCAGCTGGAGATCAAGTCCAGAAAGGCCGGCGCACGCAATCACGTCAGGCTTCTGGTGTATATGATGCGAATGAGTTATGAGCTCGGCCTGGAAACCGAAGCCGGCCGCATCGGAGAACAGATAAACTCCGCGATATCAAAAATAAAAGACGAGCAATATTTAAAAAATATGCATATGGCCATGGCCGCGGTTTATGCAAATTCCTCGCGCTTGAAGCAGGCGCGAGACGAAATAAAAAAATCTCTCGGTTACGGCGAAGCCGTAGAAAATTTATTTACCTACGCCATGATTACCGCTAAGTTCGGCGAGCGAGAAGAGGCCTATAAAATAATAGACAAAATATTCAAGCTGAATTCGAAAAACGGCAAAAAAAGCGAAGAAACGATAATGAACAATATGACCGCCGCCATAATCGCTCTAAGTTTCGAAGACTTTACCCGCGCGCGCGAAAATATAGACGTCGTTATGAAGGCCCTGGCGGAAGTTTCCGATTCAGGCTATTTCGTATATATATACAAATCGCTTTTAAATAATATTTTTTCTTTTTTCGAATACAATCCGCTCAATCTCGGCTATTATGAAAAAATGCATAAAATGGCCATGGAACGCGGAAATAAAGAAGACGCCGGCGCGATCTGCGTAAAAACGGCCCGCGTCCTTTCGGACCTCGGCCTTTATAAACAGGCCGTACTGAGGCTGGACGAAGCGGCCGTCCTTTTGAAGCTCAACGCCATAAAGCTCGACGACGAAGCGGGCATAAGGGATTTAAGCTACGAGACGCTCGGCCAGATATATCAGATAGCCAAGGTGTTTATGGACTGCGCCCATTACGATGCGGCGGCCAAGCTTCTCGAAGACCTCGTTTTCATTTACGAGAAGAAAGGCAATCTCAAAGACAGCTTTGAAAAAATCCGCGACCTGGCGCGCTGTAAGTTCAATCAAAATTCTCCGCTATGGCGTAACCTCGCGGACGAACTCGTAAAAACATGCGCCGAAATAAACGAGACGCGCGAGCTTATGCTGACTAAAAATTTCATGGGCGAGCGTTATCTGGAAACCGGCGAAATAGAACAGGCGCGCAAAATATTCAAGGAACTCGAAACCGAGCTGGAAAAAGTGAAAAAAGACGACCTGGCGCAGTCGGAGCTTTCAGAGCTGTATTTCCGCGTCGGATGCAATCTGGCTTCGCTTGAATTAAAAGAAAATAAAACCGATGAAGCCCTTAAAACCGTCGATGCATATCTCGGCGTTTATGAATTTTATAAAACGCAAAAAAAGAGCATTAAAAATAAAAAAAGGAAAAGCGGCGATTCGCTGACTAATTTTACCGTGGTCGTCGAATTCAGCGTGTCCGATATCGCCGAGGCGGCCGGCCGGCTTTATTTGATGAAAGCGAGGCTTCTTTTCGAGCGCAAGCGCTACGACGAGTCTTACGATATGGCTCTTACGGCTTTCGATCTTCTTAAAAATACCGATTACGCGAAAAACTTTTACGAATTGCTGAGTTTCGTAATAAGCAACGAGGACAGGTTTAAAGATAAAAAATCATATGGCAGATTTAAAGAGATACGGGCCAAATACGAAGAAATAATAAAGTCCGCCCGCGAGGCCGGTACAGTTACCGAAAAAAAATAAAAAAATAAAAAGCCGTTCGATGTGAAAATCAGAACGGCTTTTTATTTATGATTGCGATATTTTTACGCGATTATCTTATTGTTGCTACCATTTCATGGCTACGAGGCCCCATGTAAGCCCGCCGCCGAAGCCCGCCAGAAGAACTATGTCGCCTTTATTGATTTTGCCTTCGCCGAGGGCTTCGTGAAGCCCTATGGGTATGGTTCCCGCTACGGTGTTGCCGTATCTGTCGAGATTGATGAAGAATTTGTCCATGGGGCAGTTAAAGCGCTTTGCGGCCGATTCGATAATTCTGATATTGGCCTGGTGTGGGATTATAAGCTTTACGTTATCGAGAGTGAGGTTATTTCTTGTGAGGACCTGCTCGATCATGTCGCCGACGATTTTTGTGGAAAACTTGAAGACTTCTTTGCCGTTAATTTTAACATAGTGCAGACGGTCTTCTACCGTTTTAACGGTAGTGGGCATCTGCGTTCCGCCGGCCGGAATGGTTATATGGTCGGCTCCGCCGCCGTCCGCGCCGAGTAAAACATCGAAAATGCCTTCGTCTTCGCTGGCCGAAGGGCCGAGCACTACCGCGCCCGCGCCGTCGCCGAATAAGACGCATGTGTTTCTATCGGTGAAATCTATTACTTTAGATAAAATATCGGCGCCTATAACCAGAACGTAATCGCAAACGTGAGTTTCGATAAGCGAACGGCCCAGCGTTGTGGCGTAGATGAACCCCGAGCAGGCTACTTCGATATCGAAGGCGCCCGCGTTTTTGCATCCGAGTTTGTGCTGTATAATGCATGCCGTAGCTGATATTGTGCGGTCGGGAGTGAAGGAGGCGAGGATTACGCACCCGATTTGTTCCGGCGTTACGCCTGCGTTTTTAAGAGCCATCTGGGCCGCCGGCACCGCGAGATCTGAAACCGCCTGATTCGGCTCCGCGATACGGCGCTCTTTAATGCCGCTGCGGGTGACTATCCACTCATCGGTGGTGTCTACCATTTTTTCGAGATCGGCATTGGTAAGCCTTTTTTCCGGCAAATACATTCCGGTGCCCATTATCTTAGCTCTTCTTAAACTTCGCATTAAAAAACCTCCAGAAAATCGAAAAATTTATTGGATTATACATAAATTTAATATTATTGTCAAGAATAATGAGTTAAAATTATTCACTATTTTTTGCGATTAATGGGAATAAAAGGCTGCAGCCCTTTATTCCCATTAATATATACGCCGGTATGGTTTTTTGGATGATTTAACGGCGCCGGTCCGGCTTTATTTTAACTGGTGTACGAAGTTGACCACTTCGTGGATCTGATCGAGAGATTCTGCGCGGGCCAGATAGCCGTAATCGCCGAGCGCGGCGCTGAAAACCGAGAAAATCTGTTCGTGGTGAGCTATTCTGTCGCCGAATTCTATCATGATGGCGTCGTGCGAGTGGGCGTAGTTTTTGCTGTTTTTGCGGCCGATATAGCAGCAGTGGTACTTTCTGCTGTATTGCGCCTTGAATTCGTTGTAAAGAACGACATTGGCCCATTCGCGGTAAATGTCTATGTCGTTGGCGAAGTTGAACATATCGGTGGTAAGGCCGCCCGGCGGACGCATATTGACTTCGAGCGCCACGATTTTATCGTCTTTTTTTCTTCTGAAAAATTCGAAGTGGAAGATTTTTTCTTTTACGTCGAACGCCTTAAGAGTGTTGCGGCCGGCTTTTTCGAGATCGGCGGGGATGTCGCGCAGAGAATAGTAGAAAACATGAGCGTCATCGTTGACCGCTTCCATTATGCCGTCGCTATATGTGTGCGACGTATAAAACACCAGCTTGCCGTTTTTATCTACGAGGCCGTCGAATGTGAATATTTTGCCTTCGATAAATTCCTCCATAAAATACACTGTTTGATGCCTTGTGTTTAAAAACATTTCGAGCTCTTCTTTGTTGTGTATTTTATATGTATTTGCCGCGCCGACGCCGTTGTCGGGCTTTGCTACGACGGGATATCCGACTTCTTTGATGAATTCGATCGCGTCTTCCTTGCGGTTGATGATTACTCCGCGAGCCACTTCTACGCCGGCTTCTATGAATTTTTTCTTCATGCGCGATTTATATTTGATATCCAGGATCTGATCGTTTTTTACGCCGAAAACGTTAAAATCGGTCCTTAAATTAGCTTCGGTCTGCAGCCAGTATTCGTTATGGGAATCTATGCGGTCGATTTTGCCGTATTTATGGGTGAAATATCCGCAGGCGGATATAAGCTGCTCGTAGCTGTGCATGTTTTCGGCTCTATAGTATTCTTTGAGCGCCCATTTCAATTCAGGCCTCAGATTGTCGTAATGTTCGTCTGCCAGGCCCAGCACGTTGACGCCGGCTTCCTTCAATCTAACGCAGAAATTATAAAAATTAGGCGGAAAATGTGGTGAAATGTAAACATAATTCATATTAACTTTAAGCGCCCCCTGTCTTTATTAATGAGATTCTTATTTCTTTATAAACGTCCGGTTTGTAAAATCAGATGTATAAAGAGCGGAAAAAAGATGAAAAAGATTTGCACGGTTATGTAAGTTATATAAGCTAAAAAATTTAAGCACTATTATTTTACTAAAAAAAAGCGTCTTTGTCAAAAAAATCGGACAAAAATAATGCGGCACTCCATAAAAAACCGCGAAGCGCCCCGCCGAATTTGGCGAAGGCGAAATAAAAAAATTGACAAAGGGCCGGATATGTTATAAAATCTTTTCTTATTCAGGCCGCCGCGCCTGAAACTTTCCGGGCCGTGAAAAAAATGAGAATATTACATATTTCCGATATACATGTTGGCGCTAAACTTGGCCGCTACAGCCAGAACGGCGATATAAAAAAATGCCTGGACCATGTCCGGGATTTTTGCGTAGAGCGCAAAGTCGCCCTGGTCGCTATCGCCGGCGATATTTTCGATTCGTATAATCCTTCGGGCGAGTCGGAGGATATTTATTATAATTTTCTCGAACAGTTGAGCGCTTCCGGCGTGCGCGCCGCTATAATCGCCGGCAATCACGACAACCATGAAAGGCTGAACGCGCCGGCAGCGTTTTTAAAAAGGCACGATATTTCGGTGACCGTAAATAATCCCCGGAATAATTACGCTCCGCTTGAAATTAATATAGACGGCGAAAAAATTTCCGTAGTGGCGCTGCCGTATATTTACGACGCGCAGGTTTCGGGGATCGCGGAAGCCGAAAATGAAATAGAAGCTTCGCAAGCTTATTCGAAAGCTTATAATTCGATAATAGCTTCCGCTGCGGCGTCGGCAGAAGCAGATATCAAGATACTTATAGCGCACGCTTTTTTCCGCGGCGCGATCGCTTCCGGCAGCGAAAGAAATATCCAGCGCGGCGGAAGCCTCGCCATAGACGCATCTTCGTTCGCCGCCGGATTTTCTTACTGCGCTTTCGGCCATCTGCACAGGCACCAGCGGATCGCTGAAAACGCGTTTTACAGCGGCTCCATAATTCCGATTTCCATAGACGAGGCGGCATATAAAAAGAAAATGATATTGATCGACACCACGCAAAGCCTTGCCGACAAACGAATTGAAATTTTCGATATCCCTTCTTTTTCGGTTTATAAAAACCTTTGCGGCGGCTTCGATGAAATTTACTCGAATATATCCGGTTTAAAAAACGCCTATGTTTCCATAGTTTTCAACGAGGCGCTGACTCTCGACAGGCAGGACGCTCTTTTAAAGGCGGCCCGCGCAGGAGACGTTAAAATAGTTTCGCAGGGCTTCGATATAAGACGGATCGGCGAAACCGGCTTCGCGGCGCCGGATAAATTTCTCTCATACGGCGAAAGCGCGCTTTTTGAAGAATACCTTAAAGCCGCAGGCTGCTTTGACCAGAGGCTGGCCGAAAAATTCCGCCTCATAGCCGATTCGGTAAAGGCCGGTGACGCCGTTTGCGACTGATCTCGCTTAAAATGAAAAATATAAATTCCCTCAAAGGCGAGCATTTTATAGATTTCAACTCGCAGCCGCTCGAAGGCGCGCCTATGTTTTTAATAACCGGCCCCACCGGAAGCGGCAAAACGACTATTTTAGACGCCATAACGGCCGCGCTTTTCGATCGGACCCCGAGGCTCAACAGCAAAACCACCAGGGCGCTTAAAAGCCAGACCGCGGAAACCGCTTTTATAGAACTTAATTACATAGTAAAAGGCGACGAATATAAAAATATATGGCAGATAGATAAACGCGACAATAAAAAAATATCTATCTTTAAAAACGGCGAGCTTCTCGCTCCCGTCAAACTGAACTCTCTCGCGTCTAAAACTCTTGAAATCATCGGTTCCGATTACGATACCTTCGTTAAAACCATAATACTCGCCCAGAACAGGTTCGACGAATTTATAAAATCTTCGCCGGAAGACAGGCGCAAAATCATAGAATCCATAACCGATAATAAAACCCTCGAGAAGATAAAAATAGCCATCAGGCAAGAGTATGAAATATTCGGGCTTAAATACGGCGAGCTCAGACAGAAGCTTTCGATGCTCGAAACTATTATAGGCGAATCCGATATTAAATCTTTAGAAACCGCTTTCAGCGCAAAAATCGAGCTTGTTTCGCTTGAAAAGGCCAAAGCGGCTGAGGCGTCGAAAAAAAAGGCGGCTCTCGAGAATTTAAAGGAAATATCCGGCGAGCTGGCCCGCAAAGAAAAATCGCTGCGGGAGCTGAACGCCGGTTATGATTTTAACGCGGCCGCTTCTGAAATAAACGCTCTGAAGGCCGTGCGCGATAGATACGCTTCCATCATAACCGATATCAAAAACAGGGAAGCCGCGCTCGAAGAAAAACGCTCGCGCCGCGAACGCGAGGCCGAAACGCTGGCCGCGCTTTTAAGCCGGTACGAAACGACGGCGGCCGCGCGCGAAAAAGCCGCGCTCGAACTTTCCGCTTTTAACGAAGGATATGCCGCAAAAATCGCCGATATCGCAACCGTTAAATCGCTTTATAATTCCCTCGGCGAGGCCGTCAAAAACTATGAAGCCGCCCTTAAAAAATCGCAAACGGCTAATAACGCCCGAACGAAAGCCGAAACCTCCCGCGACGCCGTTTCAAAGCGCATAAAAGCGGCTGAAGCCGAAAAAGAAATACTCATAAATAAAAATCGGCAGTACAGCGTCAAATTTGAAAACGGCGAATCCGCCCTTTTCGAATTCAAATCGGATATCGAAAAACTCAAAAATTTAAAGGCCGATATCGAAAAATTCGCCGCGGAAATCAAGAAAAACGAAACCGCCGTTTCCGCCGCCTCTGCCAGATGCGCTGAAATAAAAAAAAGACTCGATTCATTCGCGGCCGAAATAAAGGAACTCGATATCAAAAGAGCCGAGTCGGAGGCATCGAGGCTTCGGCTTGAAAAAGATTTTGAAGAAGCCTCCGCGTCCTCCGCCGTCGCGGCACTCCGCTCTTCTCTTGCAGAAGGCGCAAAATGCCCGGTGTGCGGAAGCGTCGATCATCCCGACGCGAAAATTCCCACGCCCGCCGCGATAGACGCGCTTAAAATAAAAGCCGCCATGAAAGCCGAAGAAGCTAAAATCAAACAGATCGCTTTACGCGCGGCGGAGCTCGAAAAAAACGCCGCCGCCGATAAAGCCGCGCTGGGCGAGATAACCGCAGATTTAAACGCTAAAACTGCCGGAGGACTTATTTTAAACGAAGAATTCAACGAAAAGATATCGGCGGCAAAAATGCTTGAAAAAACGCTCGCAACTTCGTCTCCGTTAGAAACCGGCGATTTTGAAAAAGCGGCGGCCGAATGGGCCGAAGCGCTCAAATTTATGGCGGCTCAGAAGGAGGCGCTAGGCAAACTCGAAACTTCGATTGAAATAGATAAAAATAATTATAAAAATGCCTGCGATAATATAGATAATTTAAAGGTTTCCGAAACTGAGGCGGCCTCTGCGGCCGCGCGGTTAAAAGAAAATAAAGACTCAATCGAAGCCGAAATAGGCCGTAAAGGCGGAAACGTAAATCCGCTCGACGCGGAAAGGCGCCTGGAAGAACTTAAAACCGCCCTTAACGAAAAATATAGCGCGGCCGAATCGGCTTTTAATTCGATAAATTCCTTGAAAGAATCCAAAAAACATTTGATTGAAAACTTCGACGCGGAAATTTCGTGCGCACTCGCTTCGCTTGCGGCGGCGCATGAACGATTCGAATCCGCGCTCCAAGCCGGCGCTTTTACGGCTGAAGCGGCGCTTGAAGGATATAAAAAACTGGGTTCGCTTAATATTATGGAAAATGAATATAATGAGAAACTTTCATTGAAAAACAATATAGAGGCCAGGACCGGCGAGCTGAAATCTTTTATAGGCGGCAGAAACTTCAATGAAAACGATCTGGAAACGGCCCGCGAAGAAGAGCGTTACGCCGCCGCCCGCCTCGAAACCCTTAACCGCGAAGCCGGCGAAATAGAAGCGCAGATCAAAAAACAGAGCTCGCTTATAAAGGAATACGAATCGCTGAAGGCCGAGCATAAGAAAAATTCCGAAGAGCATGAAGTGCTCGAAAAGCTTTATCTAACCACTAAAGATAACCAGTTTCGCGATTTCGTGCTTTCTTTTTATCTTAAAAACCTTTTGCTGCTCGCCAATCAATATTTGAAAGTATTGACCGCCGGGCGTTACGAGCTTTTATTCGACCTGAATTCGGCTAACGCTATTTTTATCAAAGACTATTTCAACGAAGGCCGCGAACGCGAAATAAATACGGTTTCCGGCGGCGAAGCCTTCATGGCCAGCCTTTCACTTGCGCTCGGCCTGAGCCAGGTAAGCGCAGGCGACGCGCGCATAGAGTTTATGTTCCTCGACGAAGGGTTCGGAGTGCTCGACGCCGACGCGCTAGAAGACGTGCTCGATATGATATCCAGGCTTGATAACATAGGCCGTAAAATCGGCATAATAAGCCATATCCAGCAGGTCAAAGACCGCATCGAAACCAGAATAGAACTTATAAAAAATAACGACGGCAGCTCCAATATCAAAATTTATTAAACGCTTTGTTAAATAGATAGCGTTCGACGAAGAGACGGGGGAAAAGAAAGGACCAATGGCCCTCTCTTTTCCCCCGTGCCCCCTTTTCTCTCCCTGAATATAAAACTGCGCGCGTACCGCGCGCAGTTTTGCAGCATCTAACTAAAAAGGCTGTTTCATAGCCTTTTTAGTTAGAACGGCATTTCCTGCCGCTTCGAAGTTTCTCTTTTAATTTATTTATTAAAATCCTCTGTGATGGTCGGTCTCACTTTTCACTTTTCGCTTTCTCTGTCGTGCCATTAACTTCTTTCCAGCCGGTTTTCAGTTTCGCCTTCGCGCGCAACGCGCGCGAAGGCATGCTATTTAGGCTTTAACTCACATTTGCTTTAATGCTTACGGTATGCTTTATAGTAAATCAGCTTATATTGCCCGCTAAAAAAAATTAGTCTGGTTATAAGAAAGTTGATTAACCAAAAGGCATACAATAAAACCCCATGTTGACTTACCATAAAGCCATTATTGCTGCGCAGACGCGCGCGTGCGCGCGTCTGCAAAAAAGAAATAAAAAAAGAAATAAAAGAAAAATGAAAGATATGATTAAAATAAAAAAAGAGGAAAAAGAAATGGCAGAAAAGAAAGGGGGAGCGGAAAAAATTAAGCGATAGAGAAAAAGAGCACAGCTAAGTTAAAGTTCCGGCAGAAAAGCTATTGCCACGCTGTTATAAGGCGTCAGGCTATTTCGGGGTTGGAAGGGATTATCGAGTAGGAGGCTGGCCATTAATTGACCAGCCGTCCTCTCACACCACCGGA
>MWBZ01000024.1 GCA_002069765.1 bacterium ADurb.Bin243 | reverse complement strand
CTGCAGCACGAAGGGCAGAAATTGATCGAAATGATCAGGCAGGACCTTTTGCAGTCTTGTAAAATCGTAAAAGACGAAACGGGCGCGGCGATGCCTGTAGTCAACAAGCTCGACGACACATGGTCGTTTTTAAAGTTCAATAGCGAGCTGGTGCAGGGCCGTCCCCTGGTTGAAAAGGTTACTTACGATTTTAAAAAAAGTGAGGGAAAGGTTTACAGGCTCGTAGAACGGGACGCGCAGTCGGCGCTGGCTAAAAGCGAAAATAAAGTCATAGCCTTGAAAGTAGTTGATTTTCAGATCAACCCTTATACTTTAAACGGCCTGAAATACTTTCAGCTCATAATAAAAGTGGGCGTGAGCGCCGCCGAAACCCATATCAGAAGCGAGGAACTCACTTTAATAACCACCGTCGAAAGCCGCTTCGACAATAATTATATAAACCAGAAGGGCTGGAACGATAATATCCAGACAAAAATATACACCAAGTGAAGACCGTGAATTTTTATCGAATGAGAATATTAACAAAATTGAATATTTTTTTCTTTTTGAACGGCCGGCGCGGAACGTTTTTAGATGCGGCCCGCGTTTTACATGTTATGGCGCTTTCTTTTTTTATTTTATTCGCGCCGTGGCAACCGCTCGAACCGGCGGCCGGCGCGGAAAATCCAAAGAAAAAGGCCCCCGAACCGGCCCGCGTTCCCGCGCCTGCGCCGGTCGATAATATAGCGCTTGCGGCCGCGGCCAAAACCCATCTCAAAAAAATTGCGGACTCGTGCGCGCCTTTGCAGAAATATCTTCAGGGCCGCGAGCATTTTCAATCGTTTTATTCAGATGTAAAACAGATCGGCGAAGCTCGCGCCATCGAGATCGACGGCGCCGTTTCGGCTTACGAATTGCCGCTTATCGCCGGCGATTATACGGCCCGTTTTATATACCTTGATTCTTCCGGGCGGCTTTTATTTCCGCCGGCCTCAAACGCTTCCGGGTCGCGTTATTTTCTTACATCCCGCGAATGGAAAGAGATCGCCGCGGCCAATTACTCAATACCGTCCAGTTTTGCGCCCGTTGCGGCCGCGGACAGGCCCGATTATTTCCCTTATTATTTAAACGACCGCCATCAGAACTTAGTTGAACTCTGCGGCATTCCGGCGGGGCAGGAAGCCCTTGCCGACTTTAAGACGATAGATTATCTGGCTGAAATGCCGTCTAAATCCATAGGGAAAAGAAAAATGACGATGCTGTCGCTTGCCGGCAGCGAAATAGGCGAGTTCATTCCGCTTAAATCGTTTTCTTATGCCGCCGCTTATTGCGCCGACTGGTGGCATATAGCCGCTTCATGCTCCAATGAAATTGTTTTCGAGCGTTATCGCGATTTTTTATCCGAAAAGCCGGCCTTTGGAATCGATCCGCGCGCGGTAGAAATGATTTACGTTAAGCGCGCCGAAAGCGAGTCGGGCTTTTTCAAGTTTTCGAGCTATATGAAAGATCCGCTTTTCGTAAGCGAAAAAATTCCGGAATCGCTCGAAGCTTATGCGTCAGTGCTGGTTTTACCCGAAACGGCCTCGGCGGAAGATGCGGCGGACCGAAAAAAGATATACAGCATCGATGAAAACAACAAGTTTTATATGGGTGAAGAATATATAGAACTTTTCCGCGGCCACGAAGGCAGCTCTGAAACGCTCGTTTCGGCGCTCGAAACCCACGGCATCGTGCTTGCCGGAATTTCATTTTATATGAAAGGCGTTCCGCTTTATCATTCGGCTAAGGCCGTGGCCGTCGTGGGGTATAAAAAGACCGCGGGGACGACGCTTTTTATTTATAAAGATTTCGAAGATCCGGCTAAAATGTTCAGAATAGCTCCCGTAAGCCTTTTCGGAGAGGCTTACTGCTTTTCCCACGAATTCAGGGCTAAAGCCCGCTACATTGTAAAGAAAAGAAAACTTATGATAGAAACTTTTAATCACAAAGGTAACAATATCGACGTAGATTCCATTTCGGCAGTTTTTCCGGTAGAAGGAAGGCGCGTTAAATTTTTAAAGGAAGCGCGCGGAGTATATTTTCATCAGGTGAAAAAAGAGGATTTTTCCGGCGTGGACCGCGCCAAATTGACCGCCGAAATAAGGAAAAAATATTTCGTGAGCGGCGATAACGAATTTTTTACGGTAAGATACGCTATTTATTGAAAATTTTTTATTCTCGAAGCATCGAAGGGACGGGAGGATAAAGGTGAAAAAAAATGATTTCAGAGCTGTTTATTTCAGGTTTTTGATTTTATCCGTTTTTTTCTTTTTGGCGTTATTTGCCTCCGGCTGCGGCTGCGGAAATAATAAGCATTATACCCGCGGAAAAGAGCTTTACAGAAATAAAGACCTCAACGGCGCGATAGAAGAGCTTCAGGCCGCGCACAAGCAGCAGCCTAAAAACGTAGAAATCATTTCGTTCCTCGGAAAAGTATATTTTGAAAATAAAAATTTCGAGCAGTCGGCTGAAATGTATGAAAAAGAGCTGCAGCTGGTTCCCAGCGATATACAGGCCCATTTCAATCTGGCTAAAGCTTATAAAGAAAAAGGCGACGGCGCGCTGGCGGTGGAGCACTTTAACAAGGTCGTCGAGA
Organism: bacterium ADurb.Bin243; assembly: GCA_002069765.1. Lineage (GTDB taxonomy): Bacteria > Muiribacteriota > UBA9980 > UBA9980 > UBA9980 > UBA9980. Next base: position 45,076 of record MWBZ01000024.1, on the reverse strand, counting down.
TAAACCCTCGCGGCAAGCTGGCTAAAGAGGCCGAAAAGCTTATACCCGAATGTACCAGCGTTAAACCTTCGCAGCAGCCTAAGGACGGCGCTTCTCAAACTTCGGCGGACGCGGCCGGTAAACCCGCTAACCGGCCGGAAGGACCTAAAACCGCTAAAAAAAGAGCGACCGATTTTTAACGGCGATTATATTCGTGAAATTTTTGCGTTTGAATTAAGAAAATAAAATTGCATTATAGAAAGGAATTTTAAAATGCCCATCAAACTATTCGACACCCTATCGGCTAAAATGACCGATTTCATGCCTTTAAAAGAAAACGAAGTAAAGATGTACGTCTGCGGCGTCACCGTATATGACGAATGCCATTTAGGCCACGCCCGCGCGGCGATCTGCTTTGACGTTATCCGCAAATACTTCGAATATAAAGGTTATAAAGTGACGATGATCGTCAATTTTACCGACGTGGACGACAAGATAATCAACCGCGCCCGGCTCGAAAATAAAGACGCACTGGAGATTTCAAGCCGCTATATAGACAAATACTTCGTCGATATGGACGCGCTGAAGATAAAACGCGCCTCTATATATCCTAAGGCTACCGAGCATATCAGCCACATAATCAAATTCATCGAGGCGCTCATAGAACGCGGATTCGCATATGTCGTAGACGGCGAGGTTTATTTCGAAGTGTCTAAATTCGAGCAGTACGGCAAATTGTCGAAACGTAATTTCGAAGACATGCTTGCCGGCGCGCGCATCGCCGTGGACGCCCGCCTTAAAAACCCTCACGATTTCTGCCTCTGGAAAGCGGCCAAATCCGGCGAGATCAGCTGGAAAAGTCCGTGGGCCGAAGGCCGCCCCGGCTGGCACATTGAATGCTCCGCCATGAGCGGCCATTACCTCGGCGATACTTTCGACATACACGGCGGCGGGCTGGACCTTACCTTTCCGCACCACGAAAACGAAATAGCCCAGTCGGAAGCCAAAACCGGAAAACCTTTCGCGAGATACTGGATGCATAACGGCCTCGTAAACGTCAATTCGGAAAAAATGAGCAAGTCGCTCGGCAATTTTTTCACGATATCGGCCCTGCTGGAAAAGTTTTCGCCGTTCGTGATACGCTACTTCATACTGTCCAACCATTACAGGAGCCCCATAAATTTTACGCTCGAAAAGATGCAGGAGCTTGAGAAAAGCCTTTCCACCCTTATTAAATTCATGAAAAAGATGAGGCAGCTCGCGGGCGGCCTCGCCGGCGCGCGAAAAGATTTATCTTCGATGCGTGAAGGCGTCAATTCCGCTGCGCTTTCTGAAGCCGATAATTTCGAGGCTAAGTTCAACGAGTTTATGGAAAACGATTTCAATTCGGCGGGAGCCATAGGCGCGATGTTTCAGTATATTTCGATATTCAATTCGATGTTCGCGTCTGAAATGAGCGAAAAGTCAGTTTCGGCGGCCTACGTTTATTCTATTTTTATGAAATACATAGACCTTCTCGCCATCGCGGACGAAGAATATATCCTCGCGGAAAATAAAACTGCCGCGGCCGCCGAAGGCCTTGCTGAAGAACTTATAAAGGTGCTTATCAAAATACGCTCCGAGCTCAAAGGCGAAAAAAATTATAAGATGGCCGATTACGTCCGCAACGAAATCAAATCGCTCGGCGTGATTTTAGAGGACACAAAAGAAGGCACCAGATTTCATATCGAAAAAAAATAACGTCGTCTACGAGAGGCCGTTAAGCAGATAAACGGCATGAAAGGAATATAAAAATTTTGGAATATATTTTTGGAAAAAACGCCGTAATGGAACTTCTTAAAAGCTCATATGAAATCGGCGAGTTTTACATGGAAAATTCGCCGGCCAAAAAGCCTTTTTTCAGGGAAGTCCTTACGAAAATGCGCGAACTGAAAAAACTCATCAAATATAACTACGTAACCCGGGAACAGCTCACAAAAATGTGCGCGAGCCCCGATCATCAGGGAATCGCGGCGTCTTTCGGCGGGATTAAAATATCCGGCATTCAAAGCTATCTCAAAGAAATTGAAAAGCGCGAGGACGTTTTTTTATTTATCCTGGATTGCATTCACGATCCGCACAATCTGGGCGCGATCCTTCGTTCGTCTTTTTCGCTCGGCGTTTCCGGCTGCGTGATATTCGAAAAAAGGTCCGCCAAGATCAATGCCACTGTCGCTAAAACTTCGGCCGGCGCGGTTTTTCATTCTAAGTTAATCATGTCCGAAGGCATATTCGACGCTATATCCTCGCTTAGAAACGCCGGCTTTAAGGTGCTCGGCTGCGAAATGAACGCGGAAAAGAACGTTTTCGATTACGATCTTAAAAAGGGCCGTTATGCCATAATACTCAGCAACGAAGGCGAGGGCCTTTCCGGCAAGAGCCAGTCGAAGATAGACGGGCTCGTAAAAATACCGATGCAGGCCGATTTCGATTCGCTTAACGTATCGGTCACGGCCGGCATCATAGCGTATGAATACGCCAGGCAGGGTATCGCCGGCAAATAATCGTCATTTCGAGGTTATCGAATTTTCGGTCATGACTATGTCGTCGGAAGAGCCGAGCCGGAAATCTTTCGGATCGAACCCGCCTTCGTATTTGCCGTCTATAAGCATATTGGCTCCGGCTGAAATTAATATAAATCCGCCGTGCGGAAGTTTTACGTATTTAAAATCTTCCTGCGTGAAAGGGTCTTTCGGAAGTTTAAGGCCCGCCGGCGCCGCCGCGCAGGCGCTTAATGCGTCGGGAAATTTTTTGTTCGCGTTTTTATAAAGCTTCAAAAGCGCCGCTGTTTGAGCCATCGCTAAAAAAGCATGATTGCGGGCTATCATAGTATTGGCGCGGTTGAAATTCGGAATGCTTACCATCGTGAAAAAATTATTATAGCCGCCGGAAGTCAGTTTTTTATCGGCCTCTTCCAGCGCTTTAAAAGCGTCTTTAAACGGAAGTTTTGCGGCTTCGCCGTATTTCGAAAAAATTTCGGAAACCTGAGCTATGGCTTCGTCGGTATATAATCTTGCCACTTTCATCGCGAACGGCGATTTTTTGATTTCGGCCGCCAGGATGGAATAAACTTCGGGAGGATAAATCGCGCCTTCTTTGAGCTCTTTTACTTTTTCGGCGTCCAGAGAAGCGTAGAGCCTGATTATTTTTTCTATGTTCGAGCGTTCGTTTCCAAGCGTTTTTTGTATCGAAAATTGCGATTTGTTTATATACTCGAGCGTTTTGTAAAAATTAGAAAAATAATTCCCGGCGGATTCGCATTCCAGGACGTTTACTATAAGGGTTTCAAAACAGATTTTCTGGCAGGCGATCGACACCATTTTTGTCACCAGCGGGCTTAATTCCGAATCGCGCGCAGCTTCAGCCGCCGATTCAAAATGTATGCTCATCATGCAGGCGGCAAAAAGCGCCCTGCCTGCCGCCGACGTTTTTCCCTTATAAGAAAGGAATTTCGCCGCCGCCGCGATAAGCTTTACGGATTGCCTCAGCGCCGAATAGTTGAAATTTTTAACCAGGAAATCGCTTTCCGCGGGCGTTAGAGGCTTAAACATTTCCTGAAGGCCGCGTCCGAGCGTCAATATCACTTCGTAGGCGGCACCGCCGCCGGCGGTTTTTTCTTCGATTATTTTAAGGGCGGCTTCGTCCGTTTCGCTTAAATACTTTACTGCGCAGTTTATTTCTTCGGTATCGAAGAGGCGGCTGATATTTAAAGCCGATTCATATACTTTGATTTTAGTTCCGGGTTTTTCAGCCGCGCCGGCCGTGGATAAAGCGGCCGGGGCAATTAAAAGCGCGCAAAGAATAACGATTATGAACCTTGAATATATTATTTTCATCATACTTATCACATCATTTCGTCAAGATTACCATGTTTGCCGCATTTTATTTTGAAAGATTCCAGAGTGTTATTATTTATTTTGCACTCTATATTGTAAGAACCTCCTTCAGGGCACTGCGGCGCTTTATGCAAATAACCTCCGCCCGTGAGAGCTTCGATCGTGACGGGTTTTTCAATTTTCGGATTTTCCATGGCGAACAATTCTACCGCTCCTTCGAGCGTTTTCATATTCGAATTGCATCTTTTCAGAGGATTTTCGGCCTGCTTCGTTTGAGCTTTCTTTTCGAGGTTCATCATTTTCGAATTCAGTTCGCCGTATTTTTTTAGCATGGGAACATTGAAAATAAGTTTTTTGCCTTCGAGCCGGTGGGTGATTTTGCTTGAAAGTTCAGACATTTCCTTGAAAAACATACTCATATCGCCTGAAAATTCCGCGCTGAATTTTGCGTTTCGTCTCGTCTGGTTGAGTTTTTCAAACTCCGAATTGGCGGCTGTCATCGCGGTGAAAATATCCTTATACCCCACTATAACTTCATAGTTAGAGGCGAGCGACTCTTCATCGGGGAAAGAAACGCTGAATCTTGCGTTATCTTCGTCAATGACGTCAAGTTCGAATTTTTCGGTTTTTTCATAAACTTTGTCGAGCAAAGACAGCATGCTCTTATTTATATAAGCCGTTATTTTGTCCGAAACGAACTTCGTTTTATATATTACGGTTTTTTCTTCTATGCCCTCGCCCGAGGAAAGTTCGACTATGGCGGAATCGGCTTTGGCGGCCGCGGCCGAAGATTCGATTTTTTCGTCGTTGGTTATAAAGGCGCATTGCGGATTTATCGCGAGTGCGTAAAAGCCGCCGGGAAGAGAGTATTTATTGGCGGCCGGCCCCGCGCCCGCAAGCCTGGAAAGCATATTCGCCACCTCGCCCGCGGCGCAGTCGAGCGTGATATAAAAATTTATACCCCGCGGCTCCGATTCGCGGATTTTAAAAGAAACGCAAAACGCTTTCAGCGCGCCTTTGAGTTCGCCATCTTTTATGGAGCCGCCGGCGTTTTTTAAAATAGTGAGCGCGTTTACGGCATCGGGAACGACGGCTTCCATCGCCTTTAAAAACGGGTCGGAGCTTGCGTCAGCGATTTTTTGCAGATATTTATCGCCGTAAAAATAACAGTCTGCGTCCGCCGCGGCGGTTTCACACAGGGCGGCGGAGCGGCCCGACGTGAAAATCTGAAATAAAATAAACATTATAATGAGGCACCTGAACTTGTTATCCATTTCATTCCCCCTTTTCGTTTTAAAATTTATAATTAAGCAGGCCGTAAGGCTGTTTTAAAGCGTTATCGGCGCTCGAAAGCGCTTTTGATGATCAGCCGCTCCGTGAGCATTTCTATTGGCGAACGATCGTCGGTAAAAACGAGCCCGTTGGTATTTTGAGGCAATTCGCGCCATGCCGAAACGAGCTTTTCGAGGACTCGCTCGAGGCCGTGCGGCGGGTTTTTAATGCCCGCGGGCGAAACGTCCCGCCTTGAGCCCGTGAAAATATGATTATCGAAAGGCGTTTCTTCGTTATCGACCGTTACGCGATGAACGAACGGAAAAACGGAATTCATCGTGGCCGCAAACGCGTCGCTAAGCTCCGAATCGCCGCGCTTTGCGCCGAGATTTATGGCGAAAATACCGTCCGCCGAAAGGCGCTGCAGGCATTCGGCATAAAATTCGCGGGTTATCATGTGAAAAGGTATGTAAGGCTGCAGGAAAGCGTCGGCGATAATCAGGTCGTATTCCTTGCGGGCGGTTTTTAAAAAAAAGCGCGCGTCCGCGGCCCGGATGGTGAGCGAAGGTATTTTTTCCAGGCCGAAAAAACGCCTGCCCGCTTCGATGACGGCCGGATCTATTTCGACCCCTTCAATCTCGATAGCTCTTGAATTGCCGTAAAAATGGTCTATTTCACGCGCTATGGTGCCGGCGGCGAGGCCGAGTATCAGCACGCGAAGCGGCCGCGGCGCCGGGGCGGCAAGCATGGGAAGCGCGCAGATATAATCCCAGCATCCGCCTGTGAGAAAGCCTTTTGCCGGCAATATCGAGTGGCAGCTGACGCCTTCGTTTAACAATAAAAACTTTCTGCCGGAGGCGCTTTTAACGACTTCTACATACTGGTATGCGCTTTCGGTTTCGTGAAGCTGGCCGGAGGTACTTTTAACCGGCCCCAGGGAGCCTTTTAAAAAAAGCGGCGCCGCGCAAATTACGCCCAGAAAAAGAATAATCAGCGATAAAACGTCCGTCTGCCTTTTTTCTTCTTCGCCGTCTGCCGTTTTAAACCGGCCTTTATAGGCTAGCAGCTTCCATGCGCCGGTGGAAGCGATCAGGGCGGCCGTAAAAAGAATGGTGGCGCGCGTGCCGAAGACGGGCAAAAAAACAAGGGAAGTCAGAAAAGTTCCGGCGATGCTGCCCGCGGCTGAAAATGCGGCTATAACGCCGGCGACGCTCCCCAGGTCGCTTCTTGCGGAGCCCGCTATCTTTATGGCCCACGGGCCGAGCATTCCGAGCAGGAAGACCGGAGGGGCGAAAAATACGCTGACGGAAAAAAGGGATATCAGAAAAAGGCCTATCTTCATTTCAAAAAGAGCGGAAGACGCCCATGTTAAAAAAGGCCTGGATATCAGCGGTACGGCGGCTAGCGAAGCTCCCGAAATTACGAGAACTAAAGCATAAGAGCGTTCCGACGGCCAGCGGTCGGCCAGCTTTCCGCCGGCGAAAGCCCCCAGGGTTAAAGCGGTAAGAATGGTTCCTATTATGTTAGTCCATATGAGCTGGCTCGCGCCGAAGGAAGGCGCAAGAAGGCGCGGAGCGGCCATTTCGGCCGCCATGACGCCCGCGCCCGTTATGAACACGGACCATAAAAGATATAAGGATAGCGGTTTGTGCTCGAAAGTATCCGCGGCGGTTAATTGCGCCGGTTTTTCGTTGTTATCGCCTGTCATTTGACTTCCTTTTTTATAATGGTTTAAGGAAAAAGTATCATAAAATTAAGGCAAAGTCAATGATTTACGTTAAAAGTTTGACAAACCCGCTTAATGCGGTTATAATATGAAAAACTGATAGAAAGGCAGATCTTTATGATTAAAAAATTAAGTGTTTTATTGTTGACGGTTCTTTTGTTATCCAATGTACCACTGACTTATGCTCATTCCGCGGAGGCTTCCGCTAAAAAGTGGACGATAATGGTGTATTCGAACGCCGACAACAACCTCGACGCAGACCTTGTAAATGACGTCATTGAAATGCAACGCGCCGGGACTTCAGAAAGCGTTAACGTGGTAGTCGAAATTGACCGTCTGGATAAGCCCGCCAGACGCTATTGCGTGACGGAGCGCTCTTCGGAGAGCGCGCCGGACGACTGGGGCTTCAGCTGTAAAAAACTCGAAGAACTCGGCGAAGTGGATATGGGCGATATGAAAGAGCTCGTTAAATTCGTAAAATGGTCCCATGAAAATTATCCGGCCGGAAAATATATGCTTATCATTCAAAATCATGGTTACGGCTGGAAGAAAAAGAAAAAATCGGCCGATTTCCGCGGAATTTCTTACGACGACCAATCCGGCCACAACCTTTCAAATAAGGAACTTGGCGCGGCTATGCAGATGATCTGCACGATCCTCGGAAAGCGCCTCGACATATTCGGCACGGACGCCTGCCTGATGCAGATGCTTGAAGTGAATTACGAAATAAAGGATTTCGTTAATTTCGTCGTGGCTTCCGAAGAAAACATACCCGGCCCGGGCTGGCCTTATGAAATGATTTTCGGGCCTCTGATGAAAAATCCGCAGATAAGCCCTAAGGAATTCGCTTCAATGATTCCCCAGGCTTTCTGCGAAAGCTATAAGAACGATAGTAAAAACAGCACGGCGATGTCTTCCGTGGATTGCTCGCGCGTTGGCGAACTGGCCGAAGCCGTTGATTTATTAGCCGAAGCTTATATAGAATCGGCCGGCGATAGCGCTGAAATCGCTTCCGTGAAAGCGGCGCTGAACGGCGCGCAGAAATTCTACGATCGCACGTCGGTAGATATAGGGCATCTTATGAAACGCATTATCGAAAATTCGAAAAATGAAAAAATAATCGAACGCGCAAGGCTTGTGCTGATGGCCTATCAAAAAGCCGTATTCGAAAACGCGACTTCGGGAACCGCGACGAGAAACGCTTCCGGTATGTCGATATACTTTCCTACCTACCATTTCAACACATGTTACAACACCATTAAATTTTGCGGGTTCAGGTGGGACGAATTTTTAAAAATGGCGCATAAGATGACGCAGTGCTACGGCGATGAAATGTATGATCCTACGGCGAGCGATGCGGACGGCGCAAACGGCGGCTGGGTAAGCTATTAACGGGGCGCCGGCGCAGGCATGAAAAAATTTCGGTCTGTCTTTAAATAAAAAAACGAGCGTTTGCGGCCAAAAATATTTTGTATTTGAACATTTTTTGTGATAAAATAATACCAACCCTAAATTATATGGAGGCAATAATGAAAAAACAGGCGAACGAGTCTAAAAAAGCTCCGGCGGTCAAAAAAACCGCTGCAGCCGCAAAGAAAACCGTAGCTAAAAAGTCACCGGCACCCGCAAAAAAACCTGCGGCTAAAAAAACAGCTCCGGCGGCTAAAAAAACACCTGTTGTCAAAAAAACGGCTCCCGCAGTTAAAGCGGCCCCTGCCGCAAAAAAAAATGCTTCTCTTAAAGACCGCATAATCGCGGTAATGAAAGGCGGAGCGATGCTGGCTGCCGTAGCCACCGTCGGCGCAGACAAAAAGCCTTATGTCCGCATCATGTTGATGAGAAACGACGGCCTCGAACTCGCTTCGGCCACTTATGTCAATTCTAAAAAGGTGGCCCACATAAAGTCAAATAAAAACGTCAGCATATCCATACTTAAAGATCACGCTAAAATGTCCGATTACATTACAGTTTCGGCGGCCGCAACGGTTTGCACCGACGCCAGGACTAAAAAAGCGTTCTGGAGCCCCGGAATAGCGAACTATTTTAAAGGCCCCGACGATCCAAACTACTGCGTGATAAAATTCAGCCCTTTAACCATCGAATTTAACGACTCAAAAACTTTTAAAACCGAAACTCTGACCGTTGCGGTTAAAAAATAATAAAATTCGCGCTAAAGGCCTGCCTGTATTCAAGGCAGGTCTTTATGCTTTTTAACAGTCTTGAATAGAACGGATAATCGCTTTGAGGATTTTAAGCATTTTAGTTTATAATTTAATTTTGTATTCAGCGCTCTGCGCCGCCGCGCTCTGCTCGCCTTTTATAGCGTACAGAATTTTTAAAACCGGAAAATACCGCAAAAGCCTTATGAGGCGCCTGGGGTTTATTATAGACGCCTCGCCGGGGATCGCGCCCGGCGACAAAACCATATGGCTCCACGCTGTTTCTGTCGGCGAAACCCTTGCCACTATAGAATTTCAAAAAAAAATAAAAACCGCTTTTCCTGATTATAAGTTATTGTTCACGGTTTCTACCGAAACCGGCTTCGCCGTCGCTTGCGAGAAATGTAAAAGCGCCGACGCCGTGATGTATTTTCCGATGGATTTCCACTTTTCGATTTATCGTTTCATGGCGCGTTTTAACGTAAAGGCCGTGGTCCTTACTGAAACGGAAGTGTGGCCTAATTTTTTAAACATAATGCAAAAGAAGGGCATACCTTCTTTTATTATTAACGGCAGAATTTCCGACCGTTCGTACGCGAGTTATTTAAAATACTCGTTCGTATTCAGGCCGGTTTTTTCCCTTATAACCCGTTGCCTGATGCAGTCCAAGCTTGACGCCGAAAGGATAATACTCGCGGGCGCAGTGCCGGAACGAGTCAGCGTGGCCGGAAATATAAAATACGACGAAATAACCGCTTATATGTCGGCGGACAGAAGGGCGATTTACGAAAAATTCGGTTATGCCGAAAGCGATTTAATTTTTGTGGCCGGTTCGGTTCATCCTCAGGAAGACCGGATAGTCGTGGATTCTTACACGGCCGTAAAAAAAACGCATTCCGGGCTTAAAATGATAATAGCGCCGCGTAAATTCGATAAAATAGGCCAGCTATATGAATATATGGATAAAAAAGGCGTCAGGTACGAAAAAAGAAGCGATCTCATAAAATCCGGCTCAAAACCGGCCGGCGACATCATGGTTCTGGATACCGTAGGGGAACTGGTAAAGACCTATGCCATGGCTAAAGCGGTTTTTATAGGAGGTTCCCTCGTGGATACCGGCGGCCACAATCTTCTGGAGGCCGCGGTTTTTGAAAAGCCCGTCATATTCGGGCCCCATACTCACAATTTTAAAGAGATGTCGGCCGGTTTTCTCGAATCGGGAGCCGGCATTCTCGTAAGAGATACGGACGATCTGGCGCGCGAAATAAAGCGGCTTCTGGAGCTGCCGGAAACTGGTTATAAAGAGCTGGCGCGTCTTGCAGCTAACGAGGTAACCAGGCGCACGGGGGCGGCTGATAAAATTATTTTATGCTTGCAAAGTTCGTTAAATTTTGTTATCATAATGCTTAATTTAATAGGTCTTATGTAATTTATTTTAATAAACAGGATGTTTTTATGAGCGAAAACGGTCCGGGCGGAAAATTCGTCATTGGAATAGATTTAGGCGGCACTTTCGTTAAGTTCGCTTATGCGCGCTCCAACGGCGAAATAATAATGCGCGACAAAATTCCCACCAGAGTGTCTCACGGGGCGGACGTCATTTTAAGCGATATAGCGAAGAAAATCGACGAATTGATTAAATCTAACGGCCACGCGCGCGAAGATGTCATCGGCTGCGGCATAGGCTGCCCAGGCACTGTCGACGCCGATTTTAGGAAAGTCATTTTTGCCCCCAACCTTAAATGGAACGATGTGGACGTAAAAGGAAAGCTGGAAGAAACCGCCGGGCTTTCCGTTTACATAGATAACGACGCCAACCTTGCCGCCCTGGGCGAATATTGGCTCGGCGCCGGGCGCGGAGTCAAAGATTTCGTTTGCGTGACTCTGGGAACAGGTATAGGCGGCGGCATCGTCGTAAACGGAAAACTGCTCCGGGGCGTAAACAATAATGCCGCTGAAATAGGCCATATGACGATCGATTTTAACGGCGCTCAGTGCGGATGCTCGAATTACGGCTGCTGGGAAAAGTACGGCTCGGCTTCCGCTCTGGTGGCCCGCGTTTTAAATTTTCTTTCCATAAATAAAAATCAGCGTTCTAAAATTCCGTCTATCATATTCGAGCTTTGCTCTAACGATCTGAGCAAGCTTAATTGCGAGCTGATATTCGAAGCGGCCAGAAGGGGAGACCCTATTGCCAAAAGCGCGGTCAATCAGCAGATAGAATTTACCGCTATCGGGCTTATCAACCTGATTTACATATTCAATCCGAATAAAATTATTTTATCGGGAGGGCTTTCGGCCGCCAGCGAAACTCTGGTTAAGCCCGTTATCGAAACCGTGTTTAAAAAAGCGCCTAAAGTTTCGCTGCGCGACCTGGAGATAACCGTAAGCAATCTCGGTAACGACGCCGGCTCTATGGGCGCCATATATCTGGTTCTTAACGAAAAGGGGCTCGCCGGAATTTAAACGGCGCCGGCCTCTTATATTTTTTTGCTATTATTATAAAAATAAAAAAAAAGCTATAATTATATATGGCTAAGAGGGTAGGTACGTATAAAAATGATCGAGCGGGAATGTGAAATTAAAAATACTTCCGGTATGCACGCTCGTCCGGCAACCTTATTCGTCGAACAGGCCAATAAGTCGAAGTGCAGTATATCTGTAAGAAAGGGCGACATAGAAGTAAACGGAAAGAGTATTCTCGGAGTGATGATGCTTTGCGCGGGGATTGGCGAATCTATCGTGATTACCGCGCGGGGCGATTCGCTCGAAGACGAAGAAAAAATAATTAATGATTTGTGTAATTTGATCGATAATAAATTCTATGAGGAAGAATCTGCATAGCAGGTTCGTATTTTTCGTTATGTGAAATTTTTATTTTAAATTATATTTTTTCCGCTAGGTGTGTGAGGGAGGAAAAATGATACTCTGTAAGACGTGTGGCGTCGCTAACGACGATAAGGCCGAAATATGCTCCGAATGCAGCGCGCCTTTAAAAGCAAAGGCAAAGGCGGCCGCTTCGGGCGGCGATCTCGATCTGGACAGCCTTTTAGACCAGCTTAAAACCGACGAACCGTCGGCTTCGGGCGGCGCCAAAAAACCCGCCGCAAAAGGCGCTTCAAAAGATATCGATATCGACCTTAACATGGACGACGATCAGATATTTAAAGAGCTCGGCATTTCTTCCGACGCCAAGTCGAAGGGTAAAGCCGCCGCTGGAAATCAGGACATATTCGAAGACCTTTCCGGCTCAAAACCTAAAGATTCCAAAGCTAAACCTGCGGACAACGACGACATTTTCGCGGAACTGGGCACCATGACCGACGCCAAGAAACCCGCCGCAAAACCCGCCGCTAAAAAACCGAGCGATGATATTTTCGCCGACCTCGACCTGGAACTGGGAGGCGGGGCCGAGCCTAAAAAATCCGACGCCAAGTCTGCCGCTAAGTCTCCTGCGCCGGCGGCCAAAAAAGAAGAATCTTTCGATCTCGGCGAATTCGACGGCCTCGAAATTATGGCGGCCGAAGACATAGACAATATAATGGCGAACAAGCAAAAAGAAAAAGATAAAAAAGCCGATTCGCATGCCAAACCGGCGGCCAAAAAAGAAAAACCGGTGCTGGCCGATAATGAAGTAGATCTCGATCTCGACCTGCTGGGCCTCGATTCTTCCGACCCGCTGGCGGGCCTTTCGGCGAAACCGGCGGCTAAAGCGGAAACAAAACCTGCAGCAAAAGCGTCGGCGGCCAAAAAAGAAGAAGAAGATATTTTTTCAGATCTCGGCAAAGACCTCAAGCTCGACATGAATGAGAGCAGCATAGATATGGCCGGCGACGACGACATGCTGGCGGAACTGATGGGCGGAACCGCAAAATCCGCGGCGAAACCCGATGCTAAACCCGCGGCCAAACCGGAAGCCAAACCCGCCGCAAAGGCGGCCGCCGCCGAAGACGATCTCGGTCTCGACCTCGGCGATCTTCTTCTGGACGACGCTTCGGCCAAAAAAACGGAAGCCAAACCCGCGGCCAAAACTGAAGTTAAGCCTTCGGCCAAGCCTGCCGCAAAGGCGGCCGCTGCCGAAGACGATCTCGGTCTCGATCTCGGCGATTTACTTCTGGACGACGCTTCGGCCAAAAAACCGGAAGCCAAACCTGCGGCGAAACCCGAAAGCAAAACCGCCGCTAAAAAACCGGCGGACGATATGGACCTCGACCTCGCCGATATACTCGGCGGCGGCGCGGGCGCCGAAGACGATCCTTTCGCGGGCCTGCTTATCGATTCGGCTAAACCGGCAGCCAAACCGGTTGCAAAGGCCGAAGCTAAACCCGAAACCAAACCTGCGGCCAAGCCGGAAGTCAAGCCCGCCGCAAAGGCGGCCGCTGCCGAAGACGATATGGGCCTCGATCTCGGCGATCTTTTACTGAGCGAAGCGCCCCAGCCTCCAAAGGCTGAAACCAAGCCTCCTGCGTCAAAAGCAAAGCCGCCGGCCAAAGGGAGCGAAATTTCCCTCGACGGTCTCGACGACATAAACATGGACGAGCTGCTTCCTCCGCAGGTCAATGTTACCGCTAAAATGCCCGATAAAAAAGCCCCCGCTCCGGCCAAAAAAGAAGAAGAATTCAGCCTGGACGAAATAGTGGGGCCGCCTTCCGCGGCGTCAAAACCGCCTGCCGCTAAAGCCAAAGAGCCGCAAGCGGATTTCGACCCTTTAAAAAACCTCAATCTCGACATAGAAGCGCCGTCTGACGACCTGCTTTCCGAGCTGATCGAGCAGAGCGAAAAGCCAAAGGAAGTCAAAAAGGAAACGCCGAAAATACTTTCCGAAATACGCGACGTCACCGATATATTCGGCGGCGGCCTCGACCTCGCCTCGCCTTCGGCTGAAGCGAAAAAGCCTGTTTCTGCAGCCCAACCTGTTTCTACGGGAGCGAGCCTTTCGTTAAACGACCTGCTCGGAAACGCTACGACCGCTCCCGAACCCGTGTCGGCGGCCAAAACGCAGCCGGCGGCGGCGTCCGCGCCTCCGGCTTCAAAGGCGCCCGATTTTCAGTTCGGCGATGTTACCGAGCTGGACAGCTCGCTCGATGATTTGATTATTTCTAACGAGCCTAAAAAAGCCGTAGATCAAAAAACGCAGGCAAAGCCGGCCGAAAAGCCTGTCGCCTTCGATTTCAACCTGGATATTTCCGCGCCTCCGGTTGCCGAACCGCAGGCCAAGCAGCAGCTGGTTCAGGCCGCCGCGCCTCAAGTTCAGGCCCAGCAGCCCGCTTCTCAACCCGCTATGGGCGGATTTACCCTGGACGTACCCGCGGCTACAATAAAAACTATCGATGAAACGCCGTCTACCGGTTCCGTTTCGCTTCAGCAGCCACCGCAACAGCCCCAGCAGGCGGCAGTACAACCGGCCGTCCAGCCCGCTAAACAGGCTAAAGGCGGCAAAATGGCACTTATAGATATGCTTTCGGAAGAGGAACCCGAAGCGCTTGAAGAGTCCGCTCAGCCTCAAGCCGAAGAAATTCAGGCCCAGACGGTTACGGCCGAGCAGAAGCTTAAAGAAGAAAAGAAAGCCAGCGTCGAAGAGCTCATTCAATCCCTCGCCGCGGCCCAGAGCCAGGAAGAAAAGCATGAAATTGTAGAACGCCTCGGCGATATGGCGGATGAAAAAGCGGTTATTCCGCTCGTCGAACTTCTTTCGCAGAACGATAAAGACCTCAAGGAAACCGTAATCGACGCCCTCGGAAAAATCAAGAGCCCGCTCGCCGTCGAACCGCTTTTAAGGGCGCTCACCACGGAAACCGACGACATAGACATCTGCTACAACATAGTTAAATGCCTTGGAAATATCCGTTCGGACCAGGCTTCGGAAGTTTTGATAAAACTTCTCAAAAACAAGGACGAAGACCTTGTTTACTGCGCTTGCGAGGCGCTCGGCAAGATCGGCGGCAGCAAGGTGGTAAACCCGATCTGCAAGCTTTTAAATAACGATTCCGAAGACATAAGATATATAGCGGCCAAGAGTCTCGGCGAAATAGGAGATTCGGTGGCCACCGAAAACCTCATAGGCTCCCTGCGCGACCTTTCGGCTCAGGTAAGACTAGCCGCCACGGAAGCGCTCGGCCGTCTCGAAAACGATTCCACCCTGGATTACCTTATTGAAATGCTTAAAGATCCGGAAATGAATATAAGGGTTTCGGCGTGCATGGCGCTTTCAAAAATGCATTCCGACAGCGTAGTTTCGGCGCTTATTGAACAGCTGGATTCCGAGTATGAAAGCCTCCAGAAAATAGCGGCTTTTTCGCTCGGCGAAATAGGCTCTTCGAAGGCCGTCGATAAGCTCTGCATATTGCTTTCGCACCAGAACCCCGAAATAAAAGGTTCCGCCATAGAAGCTCTTGGAAAGATCAAGAGCCCGCTGGCTATAGAATATCTCAATTCCTCGGCCCAGCATCCGGACGACGATATCAGGCTTAAAACCGCCGCCTCTCTCGGTGAAATAGCCGATGAAGCGTGCATTCCGATACTCGTTAAAATGCTTCTGGATAAAAACGAAGACGTCCGTGAAAAAGCCGTGTGGGCGATAGGCAAGACAAAATCGGCCGCGTCGGTGGAACCGCTTATAAAGGTTTTGAGCGATCCCAATGAAAAAGTTAAAATCGGCGCCATAGAGGCCCTCGGCCGTCTCAACGATCCGCAGTCCATAGGCCCGCTTATAAGCTGCCTGGGCGACGCCGCCGAAAATGTATCCGAAAAAGCGCTCTGGGCATTGATAGAAATCGGCGATATGGCCGTTACGGATCTTTTGAAGATACTCGATATCTTCGACGACTCGCGTGAAAAAGACAACGCCGTTATCCAGCACAAAGTAGTCAGGATACTCGGAAAAATCGGAAACAGCCGCGCCATAATGCCGTTGATAAGCCTCGTCGACCATTCGTCGAAAGGCATGGCCGGCGTCGTAATGGACGCCCTGGCGGCTATAGACGAACATATCCTCAAACTTTGCGAAGAAGATATCATATTAAAAGAAGCCCTTTCATGGAACCGCTTCGCCATTGCCAGAACGCTATACGTTTATAAAGATAAACGCGCGGCGGGACATCTCGTCTCTATAATTATAAACACGCTTAACGAGCGCGATATCAAAAAGCTCGATATGGACAAACCCCGCAACCAGCTCATATTTGAAATATTCCCCGCTATCGCCAAAAACTGCTGCGAACTTCTGGGCGTGATAGGCGACGAAAATACGGTAAACGCTCTTATGGCGGCTTATAAATCCGCGGATTTACAAACCAAGCAGTATATAGTTTATGCGCTCGGCCTTATCGGCATACCTAAATCGGTTACAAATCTGCTGGATATACTCAAAGACGAAAAATCGCAGGTCAGTTACAAAACCGTGGCATTTTCGCTTAAACGCGTCTCCGACGACCGCCTGCTCACCAATCTTCAAAGGCTTATAACCGAGCCTTCGGCATATATAAAGCAAGCGGCTGCGTACACTCTCGGCGTAATCGGCGAAGCGAAATCCATTAACGTTCTTATAACTCAGATAAACGACGCCAGCGAAGAAGTCAGAAAAACGGTTATAGAAGCTCTGGGCAGAATCGGCGGCGAATCCATCGTCGATCCACTCGCTAAAATGCTTCGCGACCAGTCCGACTCCGTGCGCGAAATAGCCGTGAAAATAATGGGCGGGCTCAACTCCGCCCGCTCGCTCGAGCCGCTTACCCAGGCGCTTAAAGACTCTTCCGAGGCCGTCAGGATCAGCGCGATAAACGCCCTCGGCAAGCTTAAAGATAACCGCGTGCCCATGAACCTTTTAAGGCTGCTCAAAGACGCTTCCGAAAAGGTCCGGGAAGCTGCTATATTTACCCTCGGCAATATAAAAGACCAGCGCGCCGGCGAATCGCTTATAGAATCGCTTTCGGACCAGTCCGAAAACGTACGCCGCCAGGCCGTCGAAGCCCTCGGTAAGATCGGTTCCCTCGCAGCGGTCGTGCCTCTGCTTAATATGCTCACCGACGCTAATTCCTTAGTCAGGATCAAGGCGTTCGAAAGCATTAAAAATTTAGGCGACAGATCGGTTCCGCATATGATAGAAGCCCTGAAGCACGCCGAGGAAAATATACGCCAGCAGGCTACTGTGGTGCTTTCGAAACTCAGATATCATTCGGCTGAAAAGCCTTTAATAGCGGCTCTATCCGATCACAACAGTTTCATGCGTGAAAACGCCGCCGAAATACTCGGCCAGATGCAATCCAGGCTCGCGGTAGAACCGGTAGTTATGCTTCTGCGCGATAAAAACAGGACGGTGCGTGAAAAAGCGGCCATCGCTCTCGGCGAAATCGGCGATATCCGCGCGGTAATACCTCTGAAAATGTCCCAGATGGACCAGCATAAGTCGGTCAGGACTATGGCCAGCGCGGCCCTGGATAAAATTATGGCTAAGAATCCGGTTAAGTTCCCGACTTTTTAACTTTTAACGCCGGCCGGTTTCGATACCGGCGCGGATAATGGCGATAAATAAATGGCGACAAGTAAAATAATAAATATCATCAACCCTAAAATATGGTCTTATAAGAATTATTATAAGGCCATATCGTCTTTTTCGCTGGCGATGATTTTGCTTACGGCCGCGGCCGTCATAGGCGGCTCTTACTACGGCGCCCATAAAACGCTTCAAAAGATAGATTCGCTGCCGCTTCTGGCTGCGCCGCTCAAAGGCTATCTTTTGAATATGGCGTGTTTTTCTTTTTTTTGCATGCTGATATTGAGCTCTATGATATCGTCCATGTCCACGTTGTTCACCTCGCGCGACCTGAAACTATTATTCTCGATGCCGGTTTCGCACACCCAGATATTCGCGGCCAAATTCATGGAAACGTCTTTTTTTTCCGTGACCAGCGCATATATTATTTTCGTGACGCTCCTGCTCGCGTTCAATAATTCCTACCAGACAGCTTCGTTCGCGTCGTTTTTAAAGGCGCTGGCGGCCGCGACGCCGTTTTTTTACTTAATGCCGGCGGCCATAGGGTGTTTCGTTTCGCTTGCCATATCTAAGATGTTTCCGGTAAACCAGGCGAGAAAAGTAATTTATTACCTTCTGATATTCTTTTTCGCTTTTTTGATAGTGATGCTGCGCGCGCTGGAGCCCGAAAAACTCCTCTCGCTCGAAAAACTCGAAATATTCGCCAATTATCTGCTTTCGTCCAGCGCGCCTAAATTCGAAAATTTCCCGTCTTCGTGGATGAGCTTTGTTATAGAATCGATATTTAACGGCGGATACGGCAAATTTTTTTATATTAATCTGGCGGCGGCTTACGCTTCGGCTTTTTTATGCATGGCGGTATGCTTTGCTATGGCGCGTTTTACATACCATGAAAGCTATCTTAAATACCAGCAGGAACAGGAAAGCAAGAACGGAATGGAATCGAAGGTTTTTGGTTTCATATTCGATCCGCTTGTAAACCTCTTAAATTATATTTACCGCCGCTTTTTAAATATCCTTCCCCGCGGGCTCGCCTCTATACTGGATAAAGACGTCAAAACGTTCTTAAGGACGCAGACGCTGGTGGTTCAGGTATTCATGATGATAGTTGTGACGGCGTTTTATCTTTATAACATCACGCTGATGCCTGTGGCCACTAAAACGCTTCCGGCGGATATAGTGGATATGTTCGGATTCGCCAATATAGGCGTAATTTCTCTTATAGTGACATCTTACGCCATAAGGTTCGTATTTCCAGTGTTTTCGCTTGAAGGCAGGGCTTTTTATATAGTTAAAACTTCGCCTGTCGATCTAAAAAAATATCTGAGGCTAAAGTTTTATACGAGCCTGATTCCCATGATGAGCTTCGCGCTTATTCTTTGCGCGCTTTCAAATTATTTTATGTCTATAAAAACTTCGCTTCTTTTGCTTTCTTATTTCGATACGATCGTGCTGACTTATTTTATATGTCATTTTAACCTTTATATAGGAATAATTTTTCCGGTTCTCGACGCTTCGGTTTCTGAAATTCCGGCCAGTTTCGGAGGCTTCGTCGCCATGATAATTTGCGCGGCATATGCGGGAGTTCTGCTCGCTTTCGAAGCGGTAATAATGTATTTCGAGTTTTTTTCAAGGTATAATTTCAGCCTTTCGGCGTTTAACGTCTGGGAATATTTAATGCTTTTTATGGCGACTTCGATTCTTATAGCGTTCAGCTTTATAGGTTATGTGGTTCCAAGGCGGCTCGCGGCCGATAAAATGGTCAATTATTATGAGGAGATTAAGGTATAGATGCTCGAAGTGAAAAATCTGGCGAAAAAGTACGGTGACTTTACCGCGGTTGACGGCGTTTCGTTCAATATCGAACGGGGCGAAATTTTCGGTTTTTTAGGCCCTAACGGCGCCGGGAAAACCACCACTATAAAAATGCTGACCGGGCTTTTAAAGCCTACTTCCGGCGAAATCATAATGAACGGGCAGGACCTTCTGGCCAGCGAGACTAACTTTAAAAACGCCCGCAGGGTAATGGGATACATACCCGACACGCCTAACGTATATGAAAAATTAACGGGCTGGGAATTTTTAAGGTTCGTCTCCGATATATTCGAAAGGGACTGGGAAGAGACCCGGCAGATCGCGTCGCAGTATTTGAAGCGGTTCAATATTTTCAGGGACGCCGACGCGCTTATCGAAACATACTCCCATGGCATGCGTCAGAAACTGGTGTTCACTTCGGCGCTTATACATAAGCCCGAACTTCTAATAGTGGACGAACCCATGATAGGCCTCGACCCTAAAAACGTCAAAGTCGTAAAACAGATATTTCGTGAAATATCGGAAAGCGGCGGAACTATTTTTTTATCGACTCATACGCTGGCGGTCGCCGAAGAAGTCTGTTCGAAGATCGCCATAATATTTCACGGCAAAATCATCGCGCTCGACGAAGTCGACAAAATAAAAAAATATACCGATAACAAAGAGCAGTCGGATGTTCTTGGAAAAAACCTCGAAGAAGTGTTTTTGAAATTGACCGAGGAAAGCGAGGAGGAAAATTAAAAATAAAGCGGGGCCAAAACGGGAGCAAAAAAACGAAAGCCGTGTCAAAAAAAGCGTTGACATTTAGCCTTCGTTAAGGTATCATATTAATATGTCAAATTTATACGACTCTGAAGGAGGAGTTTATTCATATGTTTAAAAGGTTATTAGTTGCAGGTTTAATTTTAACGTTCGTTCTTTCATTGACTGGTGACGCTTTTGCGGCCGGCGTTAAATTGCAGTACGACCTCAAAAAAGGCGATACCACCAAATACAGAATGAAAATGAAAACCACCACCTCCATCGGCGCGCTCGGTAAAGTTGAAAAAATGGACACCGACACCGAAATGAATCTTGTTCAGAGAGTTATCGACAGAGACGAAAAGAACGTTATGTATATACTCACGGCTATCGAAAACGTTAAAACGATAGTTAACGGAACTCCCGCTGACGCGGCTATCAACAAACAGGCCGAACAGGTTTTCACTCTTCACATGGAACCTTCCGGAAAAATCATATCGGCTCAGGGCTTAAAATCCGAAATGTCCATGCAGCAGATGCAGCTCGCTTTCCCCGCTGAACCCGTAGACGTAGGCAAAAGCTGGGAAACCGTTCTTCCCGCTACCGATCAGATACCTACCACTTTAAAAATGACCTACACCGTCGACAAATTCGAAAAAGTTCAGGGCATGGACTGCGTGGTCATCAAATCGAAAGTCGTTTCTGAAGCTTCCAAAGGCGGCGTAGTTTCCCAGTTAGACGTTAACGCCACCGGCCAGATCTTCTTCGCTTTCAAAGAAGGCAAAATCGTTAAAAACGCCGTAACGGGCACTTTCGGTTCCGTTACCAACCAGGTTATCGAAGGCAAAACCGAGCCTATCGTTACAAAAGTGCTTGTAGATCTCGTTATGGATATCGTAAAATAATCGACCCTGCCAGAGATCTTTATATTAATTAACGGAGGGGTTTCTTTTAATGGAAATAAAACTCGAAACCATAAATAACATAACCATATTAAATGTTGAGGGCGATATTTTCGCCGAAGATTCAATGAAATTAAAAGACGCCCTTGATAAGCTTTTTCAGTCTAATAAAATAAAGGTTATTTTAAATCTCGATAAAACCAACGTGATATCGTCGGTAGGCCTGGGAGTCATACTCGCGGCGCTTATAAAATTCAGAAAGTACTCGGGCGATATCTGCCTTTGCCTGGTTAAAGACTTCGTTAAAAAAGTTTTGAAAACCACCAAAGTAGATAACATCGTAGAGGCTTACGAAAACGTCGCGGCGGCAGTCGAGGCCCTTTCTTAATACTGAAACGGCTTAATAAATAAAAAAGATAAAAAAATATAAGAAGCTGTCCTGAAAATAACACGGGACGGCTTCTTTTTATTTTAATGGTTATGCCGGGCCGGCGCCGGAAAATATAATATATATAAAAAAAATCAGTTTTATTACGATAAGTAACATAGAAGTGTGCCTTGCGGCAAATAAAATTAAGAACGGGAGAATATCTATGGCAGTTACATCAAAAAAAACAAAAAAACCTTCGGAAACGGTAAAAAGCAAAGCGAAAAGCCCGGCTAAAAGCAAAGCCAAAAAAACCGCGCACGATTCATGCGGTGCCGGCTGCGCCTGCTCCGGCCATAAGGCCGCCGGTAAGGAAAAAATCAATATAGGCGTGTTTTTCGGAGGACGGTCGTCCGAGCACGATGTGTCGCTCGTATCGGCTAAGAGCATAATAGCGGCCATAGACACTAAAAAATATAATATAATTCCGGTAGGCATCACGAAGCAGGGAAATTTCGTTTACCTTAAAGGCTCTATGGAACCGGCTGAAATAATAAAAAAAGGCGTGCATGCGGTATTTATTTCGCAGCCTAACGTAAGCCACAACCTCTGGATAATAGACGAAAAAGAAGAAGGCGCTATCGAAGCGCTCCATATAGATATCGCTTTTCCAGTACTTCACGGCCCTTTCGGCGAAGACGGAAAAACGCAGGCCCTTTTTGAAATGGCTGAAATACCTTACGTAGGCGCTGAAGTTCTCGGCTCGGCCTGCGCCATGGACAAGATCGCCATGAAAAACCTTTTTATGGCTTACGAACTGCCGATCGTCAATTTCGCCCATTTTACCGCTCATGATTATTTAAGCGATAAAAAAGAAATTATCGGCGCCGTTAAAAAGTCTCTCGAACCGCCTTATTTTGTAAAACCGGCAAACCTCGGTTCTTCCGTGGGCATAACCAAAGTGGATAAGGCGTCCGGCCTGGAAGCGGCAATCGAAAAAGCGCTCCAGTACGATTATAAAGTTATCGTGGAACAGGGCCATAAAGTGCGTGAAATAGAAGTGGCTATTATGGGCAATTTCGAGCTGATGGTGGCGGAACCGGGAGAAGTATTGCCGGCGGCCGATTTTTACGATTATAACGACAAGTATAAAAACGGAAAGGCCAGATTCAATATACCGGCGAAACTGCCTAAAAAGAAGCTCGACGAGGCTAAAGACCTGGCGATAGCCGCTTACCGCGCCGTTGACGCCAAAGGTTTTTCGCGCGTGGACCTGTTTCTCGACGAAAAAACCGGAGAGCTTTTAGTGAATGAAATTAACACGATCCCGGGATTCACTTCTATTTCGATGTTCCCTAAAATGTTCGAGGCTTCTGGAGTGAGCTACAAACAGATAGTCGAGCATCTTATAGATTACGCTATAGAGCTTTTCGATTATAAATGCAGGCTTAAAGTAGATTAATTTTAAAAAAACATTAAATGAGCAGAACCGGCGGAGCGCGGCCCTTTTACCTGGGCTCGTTTTCGCCGGTTTTTAAATACGCGCATTCTTCGATTCGGGCTTTTATGAAAGCTTTTTCGTGCGGCGTCGTGGAGCGCGCGAAAGCGAAATCATAGAGTTCGGCCGCGGCGCTATATTCGTTAAATTCCAGGAGCTTTTCGGCGGCTAAATCCAGGAG
Organism: bacterium ADurb.Bin243; assembly: GCA_002069765.1. GTDB lineage: Bacteria > Muiribacteriota > UBA9980 > UBA9980 > UBA9980 > UBA9980. Next base: position 22,070 of record MWBZ01000024.1, on the reverse strand, counting down.
CGTCAGGCCGTCGGTCTTATTGATTTCAAAAGCCTTTTTAGCCGTTTGAACGAGATAATTTCCGTCGCGTGAAATGCGCGCGGCCGTTATAAGCCCGCGCCAGGCTTCGGCGTCTACAGGATTTAGCGCGGCGGCTTTTTCGTAGTCGGCCCGCGCCGATTCAAGAAGCGCGGAAACGCCTTTACTGACGCCGTTAGCGGCAAGAAGCAGCGACCAGCCGGCCCTGAGCTTTAAATAAGTTTCGTCGGCCGGTTTTTTATCAATGGCTTTTGTAATAGCTTCTATGGCGCTATCGAAAGATTTTATGCGCGCGCATGAGACGGCTTTTAAGTGATAGATTTTTTCATCGGCCGCGTTATTGGATATGATAAGGCCTGCCAGAGAGATTATGGTCCTGGGTTCGACGAAGTCGTGGCCGAGAAACAGCGCGGCGTTTCTCATCATTTCATTAAGCCGCGTTTCATCGGTGCTCCGGCGGCAGTATTCGATGGCGTCGCCCAGGTTGTCGGCGTATGTTCTGTAGTCGAGCGCTACGCGCTCCTCGCTGTAAAGATTCACGGGAGCTTCGTATTCTATCATCTGAAAATTATCTGAATTTAAAATGCCGTCCCCTACGTATTTTTTTAGCTGCGGCGAAGTCATCAGGCGCAGCGACGAAAATGTCAAAGGGTCTTTTATGCCGCTTGCGTCCAGAAATGCTTTAAGCGCAGGAAGCGATTGCAGCTTTTGATAATAAGCGAAAGGCTCGTCGATCGAGCCGCAGGCGCCGTCCGCCGAACCGAGCGCAAAAACGTCGTAATTAGCGTTAAACCATAAAGACGCGTCGTTGAAAACGCTTCTGAAAGTCCTTAAAGCGAGTTTAAAAACGGGCGGCGAGCTTTCATAAGCCTGTATCCATGCCAGCATAACGCCTTCTTTCGAAAGGCGCGAACGGCAAAGCGAGAAGAAATCGGTTGTAAAAAGGGAGCTTATGCCGCTGATCCAGGGATTAGAAGGCTCGGAAATTATCACGTCGAACCTGTCACGCGCCGTGAGAAGAAAGCTGCGGGCGTCGTTTACCACTATGGAAACCCTGGGGTCGTTTTTATATGCGTCGTAACTTTCATCGAAGTGTTTCGCGGCCTGGATAACTTCAGGAATTATTTCAACGCAGGTGATTTTTTCGGCTTCTTTGAATTTGCACGCGGCCGCGAGCGTGGCGCCCGTTCCCAGGCCTATTATCAATATATTTTTGGCGCTTTTGACCTTTGCCAGCGGAAGCAGCGCCAGAAAGCTCTGCGTGAGCATATCGTAACGCATCGTCGAGCCGTCGGTTTTGCCGTTGATTTTTAAATATTTAAGGCCGTTCCTGGTATCTTCTATAACGTAAACCGTGGCCGAAATGCTTTCTTTATAATACAGCACTTTATTGTAATTGGCCAGCTGGGTTATCGCCGCTTCGTTAAGGCCGCGGGTGCGGTAAAAACTTCCGATATTAAGCACTTTATGGTCCCATGCCGGCAGGAAAAAGAGCGCGGCTATTAAAATTACCGCTACGGCGCGCATAATGTTCACGCCGCGCGCGGAAATCATCGCAATAGACGATTTAATGCGGCGAGGCAGTGACGAGGCCCATATAAAAATTAGAAACGCTATGGCAATAGCCAGTTCTATGGAGTTTTTAAACCCGGCGGACGGGAGGATCACTATTCCCGCAAGAAAAGAGCCGAGAATGCAACCGATCGTATTGTATGAATAAAGTTTTCCTATTTCAGACGCGTTATTGGAGTAATTCATTTCTACGCTTTTTGCGGCCAGCGGAAAAGACGCGCCGAATAGCAGCGCCGGAACGGCCATAACGATAAGGCAAAAGATTAAATTAAGCGACATGTAAATGTAATACGACACCCCGATAGAGTTATTAAGGTTGATAAAAAGCAGCGGCAGTTTTTCGTAAAACGGAAGCGTGGCTAGAATATAAAGCCCTATAAAAAATTCGCAGAGGGCGAATGCGAGCATGGGATCGCCGAGCCTGTCGACGAAGTAAGAGACCGCCAGCGAACCCGCGGCCAGAAAGAAAATAAAAACGGAGAGCATCATGGAAAAAGAGTAGGTGGACGAGCCAATGATAAGTATTAAAAAGCGCGTCCAGCTGACTTCCAGGAGCATCGAAATAAACCCGGAAAGCAGGGTGAAGATGAATATATAATTAAAGCTTCCGGGAATCGGAAGCGCATCAGCCGGCGCGGCCGAGACTTTTGCGGGGCCGTCTTCTGCGGTCAGGGGTGAAACGCCGCCTGCGGCCGGGATTTCTCCGGCCGGCGAATAGTAATTTTTGACGGCGAGAGCCAGGACGCCGCATAGAATGTTGAGCGCGCAAATTATATTAAGCCCGAACTCCGAGCCGAAGTTGTATAGAAGATAAAAGCCGCATATAAAGCAGCCGAGGGCCCCGCCGGCGCTGTTAAAAAAATATATCAGCCCGATCTGCCTGCCCCTCGCTTCCATATTTTCTATTATTATCTTGGCCATGACCGGAAACGTCGCGCCCATAAGCGTTGTTGGAATTATTATAAGGGCGAACGACGAAAAAAGCTTGAAAGCAAGGTCTGAAGCCGGATGAGAAATATAAGGATGAACGAATATATAAAAATTTTTATAAACTTCTATGAGGCGGTAAAAAAAGACTGCGTAAAAAGCTATGGCCAGTTCGATGTAGGCGTAAAGCGCAAGGCTGGATTTAGCGCGGTCGGCAGCCCGTCCGAAAAAGTAAGAACCCGCGGCGAGGCCGGACATGAAAGCGGTTAATACCATCGCCGTGGCGTAGGTGGTGTGGCCGAGTATGAGATTGAATTCCCGGCACCAGAGAATTTCGTAGCACAGCCCGCAAAATCCCGAAATAAAAAAGATAGAATACAGTATAAAGTTTTTAAAAGTCAATTTAATCCCCCGCGCATATTATAAAAAAACAATTTATTATAACATTTTTAATAATCGTAAATCAAGAAAAAGGTTTTTTATAAACTTAAGGGAGTTCGGGCTGATTTTGCAAAAAAAAGAGGCCGCCTGTAAAGACGGCCCCTTTTTATAGCGGATATGCTGTCCGCTTAAATTTTTATAAAGCTTTGCGGGCTCTAATTAGTATTTAACTTCCACTTTCTGGCCGGCAGCTAAAACGAGCGTCTGCATGGGCGACATAACGCCTTTAACGCTTGCGACTACCGCATATTTTCCGGGAAGGACTTCTAAAGCCACGTTCTGGCAGGGTTTAAGATCTACTTTTTTGGAAACGCCGGGGCCGCTGACCAGGTAGGTAACGCATTCATCGGTAGCGTTGATCATTTCGATGTAAGCGTTTTCTACTTTTACTTCAACGGGTTTTACTTCGGCGGGTTTTTCTTCTACTTTAGGAGCTTCTGCCGGTTTAACGGGTTCGAGGTTCATAAGGCAGGGTTTGTGGTTGAAGAATTTTTTAGACTGTTTAGCGCAATCCATCATGGGTTTGCATTCGCCGCAGAAGCATTTGTGATGTTTCATGCCGCAAACGGGTTTTTCCATTTTTTTGCAAACGGGTTCGCATACAGGTTTGCATACTGGTTCGCAAACTACGGGTTTTACTTCTACCGGCGCGCTGATAGCGGGAGCGGCGACGGGTTTTACTTTTATTACGGGAACGCAATTAACCGCGGGTTCGCAAACGGGTTTGCATTCGCCGCAGAAGCATTTGTGATGTTTCATGCCGCAAACGGGTTTTTCCATTTTTTTGCAAACAGGTTTGCAAACGGGTTCGCATTCGCATATCTGTTTGGTTATGGTGTTATAACCGGCTAATTTAGCGTTGATTACCCAGTTGTAGTTGTTGCCTTTTACGAAGGTATGGGAACCTTTTACGACGCCTATTTCAGGGCAGCCGCTGATTTCATATTTCATTTTTCCGGCTTCCATGATAACCGTTTCTTCAGCGCAAGGTTTTACGCAGATTTCGCGGACTACTTCGGAGCATTTTGTGAAAACGATAACGGCCGGTTTGGGAGTTTCGTTTTTAACGAATAATATGGGGTCATTAGCATTCTGTTCTTTTCCCAGGGTCATTTTGTGCTTGGGAACTTTGACAGTCAGATAGCATTTGCATTTGCCATCGTTTTCGATGGGTTTATCGCAAGCCTGTGCTAATGAAACGTACGCCGAAAAAATTAAAGCTACCACTAACATTAAAATGGCAGAGCTTTTTTTGGACATGTAAATTACCCCTTTCACTAATAAAATTTTGGTAGTTCCCATAATATAACATAAAAAAAAAATAGTCAACTAAATTCTGTTGAAATTTAATTGACTTATTTTATCTTGATTTTGGAGGGCTTTCAGGCGTTTTATCAGACGGCCGCGTTATATTAAGACCGCTTACCGATTTTACTTTGAGCGTTCTTCGTCCGCTTCCTCCGCGGTAAATGCTTCGACGGCCGTTTCGCCGCTTTCGCCCTGGCCTTCAATTGTGCTTGTATCGGCGATGTCGGGTTCCGGCTGGTTTGCGGGAGCGGTGTTTTCAAAAGAGTCCCGGTCCGCTTCACGGTCGGTTTCAGGGTTTATCTTGATATCGTTGTCGTTAAAATCGAAGGATTCCTGGTTGGGGTCTTCGAATATTATATTCGCGCCCTCTTCGCGGTCTTCTGACAGAAGAGCGTCGAGTTTCGCGGTATCGATTTCGATGGATTTGAGGTAGTTTTTAAGCTCGCTCATGCTTTTAATGCCGAAATATTTGAAGAAATCTTTTGAAATTCCGTATAGTTTAGGATTTCCGGCTATTTTTTTGACGCCGACGACCTTTATGAGCCCGCGCGAGTAAAGCATATTAATTATTCCGTCGGAATTGATGCCGCGCACCTTTTCTATTTCGAGCTTGGTTATCGGCTGCTTGAAAGTTATTACCGAAAGCGTTTCGAGCGCCTGATAGGAAAGCTTGGTTTCCCTGGGAGCTACGAGCATTTCTATGTATTGAAAAAATTCAGGCTTCGTTCCGAGGCGGAACCCGTCGGGATCTTTTATAAGCTGAAACGCGGTCTGGCGGGTTTGCAGTATCTGGCCGTATTCTTCTATTATTCTGGTGGCTTCTTTAGTCTCTAATTTCAGTATTTCCGCGATTTTCGAAGAAGGCAGAGACGCCGGCGATACGAAAAGTAAAGCCTCTATTATCAGGTGTTCGTTTTTCACTTTATCAAACCCCTTAAGCGGCGGCTGACTGCGCCATGTAATTAGGTTTAATTACGATTTCAGAGAAGTTATCGCATTGTTCGACCGCGACTTTCTGAAGTTTCGACAGTTCTAAAACGGCGAGGAAGGTCATTACCGTTTCATGCCGTGATTCGCTGAATTCCAGCAGTTTTGAAAAAGTCGTAATTTCGTTGATCTCGTTTAAGAATTTTAAAATCTGGTCTATTTTATCTTCTACGGATACTTTTTCGACGACTATGCGCTGAAATTTTTTATCTTTTATGTTATTTATTACGTTTTTAAAAGCTTCGGCCAGATTATATATATTAAGGTCGTCGGTTAGAAGGCTGGTTTTGGTTTCGAGTTTTACCTGCTTGAAGATTATGCGGCTGTTGACCGATTCGCACTCGCGAAGCTTATGGGCCATATCTTTATAAACTTTATATTCCTTAAGCTTATTGACCATGTCTTCCTGCGATTCGAAGTAAAAAGGCGTCGAGTCTTCTTCGTTTTCAGGAAGATCGAAATCGCCGCCGGGCATCGGCGGGTTGAGGTAACGGTCGTATTCGTTGGCTTTAGGCAGAAGCGAAAGCGATTTCAGCCTTAAAAGCGAGGCGGCCATGACAAGAAACTCTCCGGCTATATGGATATCGAATTTTTGCATCGTTTCGATCATTGCCAGATATCCGCTGGTTATTTTGGCTAAAGGTATATCGTTCAAATCGAGCTTGTCTTTTTCTATAAGGTGAAATAAAAGGTCGAAGGGGCCTTCGAATGCAGGTAATTTTACAGTATATTCCATAACGTACTCCCGGATGTTGTCATTTAAAAATATTTCAGTTTAATATCGTTTTTAAAATTAATTAATTGAGGCCAACAGCGCTTTAAACTTTAGTTATTAATTTTTATTTAGCCGTAGAAGCCAGGGCTTCGCGAAGCGTTATATGGTCGTTGTCGAATTTGACTTTAAGGTCTATGAAGTCCGTACGCTTTTCGGCCCTGTATTCGGGCGGCATATTTACCTTGACGTGGACGTTAAGCGTAGATATTCTTGACGGCTCCTTTTTGAACTTAAGCTCTTCGACGTGTTCGGAGATTATAGTTTCATCGCCGTCGCAAAGGCGTATTAAAACGTTAGCCGAACCGTATTTATTTTTTATATATTTAGTTTCGATCGAATCGGGGTCTTTTTTTAAATAAAACTCGATTACCTGGCTTTTAGCGAAAGGCTCTACCATAAAAATTTTGAATTTAATGCGTTCAAAACCGTCCTGCCTGTTCTGGTTTTCGTCTATGAGCTCCACCTCGTTGGGTTTGGCTTCCTTGAATTTTTCGCCCGAAACCCAGAGATCGAAGTTCTGATCGTAATATATCGCCGGGTTGATGCGTTTTAAATCATAATAAATGCGATACATTATAGTCGAGATTTCCGACTGCAGCGCGAGCTTTTTTTCTCCGCGGTGCCATGAGTCCATGTTCTGGCTGAAAGCGTAGAATACGCTCGTCATGAGAAGCGCGGCTATAGCCATGGCTATCATTATTTCAACCAGAGTATAACCGCCCGCGTTTTTTAACGGCGCTTCCGGAAACGGCCTGCCGCAGATAATGCGCATAATACTTACTCTACTTTTAAAAATTTTACGTCGTTGATATTGGCGACGTAAGTGTTTACGGACGTTTCGCGTTTGACGCCGTTTTCATTCCAGTAAAGAGTCACGCTTAATTCGGCCAGTGCGGCGTCGTTGTGCCCCTCGGCCTGATCTATTTTTATAACTCCGCTCGCTTTATAGCGCTCCAGAAAATTTTTTTCGATTTCCAGGGCGGGATATTTAGGGTCCGGAAAGTTTATCGATTTACCTTTATTATCAAAAATGAATTTATCGTCTTTAACGGTGTCTATTATGGACTGAAGGATAATAGTCGCGTCGAGCAGCGCGCCGCCTTTTTCGACGTTGCGGTTGGACACGAAAAAAACCGAAGCTACCGGTATTACGGTTACGCTCAGCAATACTATGGCTATCAATACCTGAGTGAATGTAAGGCCTTTATTGGCCGCCGGTTTTCTTAATCTCATCTTCGAACTTTTTATACTGCTCCATGTGTTTGTCGTAGTTATCTATAAAATTTATCGTGTTCTGGGCATTTTCAACAAGGGGATGAGTGGGGTTTTCGGCGATAAATTTTTCGAACATCTGCCTTGCCACCTTGAAGTCTTTATAAGTAAAAAAAATCTGCGCCCTGGTATAATTGACTACGATTTTTTCTTCGGGCGACAATATTCCTTTTTCCATGGCGTCTATTTCAGACAGCGATTTATCTACCTGGCCCGAACGCAGCGAATTATATACATTTTCAAGAGATTTTGGAGGCACGAAATTGGCTATTCTTATAGACGCCGCGTCGGCGTATTGGGGTTTTCCGTCTTCGCGTTCTTTCTTCGCTGCGGTTTTAGGAGTATTTCCGGCGTTCCGCTTTTCCGCGCCGCGGTTTTCCGTTATGAGGCCGTAATCGTAATCGTGCTGTTTTTTTGAGCGCATAAAAAGAAATGCGAGCGCAAGCGCGATCACTACGGCCGATATTATTACTATATTGCGTGCGCTTTCATTCAAGGCCGGCCTCCAAAATTTCGCTAAAAGCTAAAAGTAATAATAAAAATATTTGTGAAAATTGATGAATTATATTTTATCATAAAAAAACAAGATTTGTAAATAAAATAATGCGTTAAAAACAAAAAATATAAAAAATCTGTTGTATTTAATTGACAATATCAATAATTCTTGATAATATAAAATAATATAATACATAAGTGTTTTGGTCAAGTTAAGAATGCCGTTTAATTATTTTTATGAGGGTTTATGTTAACCGAATTAGAAATTAAAATACTGGAACTTATACAAAACGAACTGCCCTTGTGCGAAAGGCCCTTCGAAGCTATCGCCTCGCGCCTTCGCGACGCCGGAAATAATGTAAGCGAAGAAGAAACTATCGAACATATAAAGTCGTTATATTCAAAAAAATATATCAGGCGGATCGGGCCTATCTTCGATGCGGCCGCGCTTGGATATAAAAGCGCTCTCGCGGCGGTGAATGTTGCGCCGGACGATATAGAAAAGGCCGCATGCCTGATTAACTCATATAAATCAGTCACTCACAACTACCTTCGGGACGACGATTCTTATAATATATGGTTCACCGTTACCGAGGAGAACGAAAAGAAAATAATCGAAACCCTCGAAGAAATAAAATCGAAACTCGCTGTCGATGATTACCTTTTCCTGCCTTCCGAAAAAACATATAAAATAAAGGTCGGATTTGATTTGAAAGCCGGGCGCGGCGGAGCGTGCGAATGACGCGGGAACTTACTGCAACGGAAAAAAAATTAATTAATATAGTCGCGGGCGGAATTGAAATAACGGCGCGGCCGTTTGAAAAAATCGCGTCGGAACTGGGCATGAGCGAATCGGAAACGGTGGGCGCGCTTCGCTCGCTGGCCGAAGAAAAACGCATAAGACGCATGGCCGCGATACTCCGGCAGAGAAAAATCGGCTACTCCGCCAACGCCATGTGCGTTTTTAACGTGGATGCCGATAAAATAGATGCGGCGGGCGAATATGCCGCTTCTTTCGCCGAAGTCAGCCATTGCTATAAAAGGGCGAAGTCCGGAAATTGGCCGTACAACCTGTACGCCATGGTTCACGGACATGAAAAATCGGAGTGCGAGGCCGTTGCGCAAAAAATCGCCGCCCGCTCAGGCGCTTCTTCTTATAAACTGCTTTACAGCATAAGTGAATTAAAAAAGGAAAATATGATATATTTTAGCGACACTGCCCGCGTGCCGGCTATTTCGCCGCGCCTCATCGCCTGGGAAATGAGCGCCGCGTGCAATCTTAAATGCGTTCACTGCCGGGCGTGCTCTACAATGGAACGCTCCGAAAACGAACTGAGCACCGCGGAATGTTTCGAATTTTTAAAAGACATAGCCGCGATGCCGGGTAAGCCCGTTCTTATAATGAGCGGCGGTGAGCCGCTTATCAGGCCCGATTTTTTTGAAATACTCGAATATGCAGCCGCGCTCGGCATTAACAAAGTCCTCGCCACCAACGCCACGATGATTACCGAAGAAATAGCGGCGCGCCTTGCCGCCTGCGGCGTATCAGCCGCCAGCGTGAGCATAGACGGCCCCGACGCCGCGGAGCACGATAAATTCCGTCGCGTGGAAGGCGCTTTCGCAAAAAGCCTTAAAGGCATAGAACTTCTTAAGGCCGCCGGGATAAAAATCCAGATCAATATAAGCGTTACCAGGCACAACTACGGTAAAATAGACGACATATTCAGCCTGGCGGAAACTCTCGGTGCGTCTTCCATACATATTTTCATGCTGGTGCCCACGGGCCGCGCGGAAAATATGAAAGGCGAAGAAATTTCGGCGGCCGAATACGAGCGCCTGCTGAACTGGTTTTACGACAAAAAACGCGAAATCGGCGCAAGGATAAATTTAAAAGCCACCTGCGCGCCTCATTATTACAGGATAATGCGCGAACGCGCCCGCGCGGACGGCCTCGAAATAACCGAGCGCAACTTCGGCATGGACGCTAAAACAAGAGGCTGTCTTGCCGGCAGCGGCTTCGCTTTCGTTTCCGCCTGCGGAATCGTTCAGGGCTGTGGTTATATGCCGATAGCCGCCGGAAATATACGCGAGAAAAAATTCAGCGAAATTTATACGAATTCTGATTTTTTTATAAAGCTTCGCGACCTTTCGCTTTTAAAAGGTAAATGCGGAAAGTGCGCCTATAAAAAGGTATGCGGCGGCTGCAGGGCCCGCGCGCTCGCTTCAAATGGCGATTGTTTCGGTGAAGAACCTTATTGCGGCTACGAGCCGGAAAAATAATCCGTCCTTGCGGCGGGAAAGAAAGACTAAATGAGCGCGGAAACTTCTACGCAAAAAAGTACGGGCGGCTTTTTAAGCGCGGCCGCGAATATTTTCAGCTCGGTCAGGCTGGCAGTGGCCCTTATCGCTCTGGTGTCTCTGATCTGTTCCGCCGGCACGTTTCTGCCGCAGATGAAGCCTTATTCTTTTTATATCGAGCGCTACGGTGGCTTCGCGAATTTGATTTTTCTTTTTTCGCTTAACGATATCTATCATTCTTTTATCTTTTATTTCGCCGTCGCTTTTTTATGCCTCAATATCTTCGTTTGCACTATCAGGCGGCTCAAAGGGCGGGTGCGAGCCCTGTCTTATACAGGTGAAACTTCGCCGGAAAAACATATCGCAGGCTTGAAATATATTTGCTCCGTCGAGGATTTTGACGCCGGCCGCCTGGCCGCTTTTGAAAAAAAACTAAAAATGGCCGGTTACAGGCTTTATACAAAAACTATTGAAAGCGGAACCGCCGGTTACGCCGAATCCGGCAGGTATTTTTTCATAGGCGAGCAGCTGGTGCATCTGAGCATTATCGTTATAATAGCCGGAGCTATGATCGGCAATATTTTCGGCTATAAAACTTATGCCCGGCTTTACCCCGGCGATACCTACAAAGTTCCCGCCGCGCGTTATCAGCTTTTAAGAAACGAGCTCGAAAAATTGGTGGCGCGTTCGCGCGAAACCGGCTCCGACTCGCATACCGCCGCGGGCGAACTTTTGAAAAAACTCGAAGCGGAGCGCGGCAAAGAATTATTCAGCCTTAAGGTGACGGATTTTACTACCGAGTACTTTCCGGCGGCTTCCCCGGATACCGCCGAAGCGCACGTTAAAAACTGGAACACACGCTTTACCTTAATCGACGAAGGAACTGAAAAATTCAGCGGCGTCATATCCGTTAATTCGCCGCTCAGATATAAAGGAGTCGATATTTATCAGTCTTCTTATTATAAAGCGCAGGACAGGATTAAAAAATTAATCCTCACGGCTGTTTATAATCAAAAATCAGGCCCGGCCCGGTCCGAGACGCTCGAATTTAAAAATGTAGGCGATGAACAAAGCCTGCAGGACGGTAAATATAAGTTCAGGCTGGCTTCGTTTGTGCCCGATTTCCGTTTCGATCCCGAAAGCCGCGAAATTTATTCGGCCGGCGACACGGCCGATAACCCCGCCGTTAAGTTGGTAATGACCGATTCGCTTGCGAACGGAACGAAACAGGTTTGGCTTTTTAAAAATATCAAAGGGTTCGCCGATTCTACGCTTAATGAATCGGGATGCGGTTTTACTATCGATATAGAAAATCTCGAAATCTCCGGGCGCGAGGGAAGCGGGCTTCAGATAAACTACGATCCCGGGGCCGGCCTTGTGTGGTTCGGCTGCTTTCTGATCACGTGCGGGCTTTTTATGTCGTTTAATATAAGCCGAAAAAGGATATGGTATTCATTCGATGCGTCGCGTAAAAATATTATCGCCGGCGCGGTTACAAATAAAGACTGCCCGGATTTCGCTGCCGGTTTCGCGCGTCTTTTTGAATTCGAAGACGCGGCGGGCAAATAATCGTAACAATGAGGTTTTAAGATGACGGAAAAATTATTGAACGCGGGTTCGATGCTCGATGAAATAGCTTTCAGCACGGCATTCTTTTCATATTTCATCTGCGCGTTTTTATATTTTTACATTTTATTCTGGCGGAAGAAAGAACCCGGTTTATTCAGCGCGTCCTTTTTGTGGACGGGCATAATCAGCCACGCCCTGGCGCTTCTTTTGAGATCGCAGAAGGCCGGATATGCGCCGATGTCCAATATGTTCGAATCGCTTTCGGTATTTTCACTGCTGATAGCGCTTTTTTACGTCTGGATCGAGTACGGCTATAAAACAAAGGCGCTCGGGCCGTTTGTAATAAGCATCGCTTTTACCATGATAGCCGTCGCATCTGTGCTCCCGCGCGATATAAAGCCGCTGGTGCCGGCGCTGCAGAGCTACTGGCTGGTGCTTCATGTCCTGGTCACTTTCGTGGGCGAGGCCGCTTTCGCGCTTTCGTATGTGGCCGCGCTTCTTTATATTATAAAGCCGTGCGGCGAAAAAAGCCCGGGCCGCCGGGAAACTTTTCATACGGCATTCGTGACTTTGAATTCCGCGCTTTTTATTTCGGTGATTTCGTATTTCGTGACGGCGCTTTTAATCAAGCGCTCCGTTTTAGCCGATAAAAGCCTGCTTATAACCGTTCCGGTTTTTATTTTTTTTGCGGGCGCGGCGGCTTTTTATTTTCTTAAAAATGTGATAATATTAATGTCGCCTCCGGCGGAAACGCTCGAGGATATAAGTTACAGGGCGATAGGGTTCGGCCTTCCGGTTTTCACCCTCGGCGCGCTGGTTTTTGGAGCTATATGGGCGCAGAGGGCATGGGGCGCGTACTGGAGCTGGGACCCGAAAGAGACCTGGGCGTTGATAACTTGGTTTATTTACGCGGCGTATCTGCATGCCAGATACAACGTTAATTTAAGAGGAAGGCCCGCGGCTTATATTACCGCGCTGGGTTTTATATCCACTTTATTCACCTATTTCGGCGTTAATTATCTATTGAGCGGGCTGCATTCCTACGGAAATTTTTAATAAAGGCTGTAAGCGCGATGCTTTGTTTGATCGGATTAAACTATAAAAACTCATCCATAGAAGAGCGTGAAAAACTGGCCGTGCCAAAATCGCAGGTCGGCTCCGCCCTGCGCTATTTCATCGAACGCGCCGGCGTCAGGGAGTGCGTGCTTTTGTCCACGTGCAACCGGTTCGAGCTTTATTGCTCGATCGAAGCCAGAAGCGGCGGCGCTTTGGTAATCAAGGCCGTGGCCGAATATTTCAAGACGCTTTCCGTCCGCGCCGACGAACGCTTTTACACGCTTTTCGACGCCGCCGCCGCGCGCCACCTTTTCAGCGTTGCCTCCGGGCTGGATTCAATGATAATAGGCGAATCCCAGATACTTTCGCAGGTAAAACACGCGTATTCTTCGGCGTGCGAAGCCCGGACGACCGGCTATATGCTCAATAAACTCTTTCATCAGGCCATTAAAACCGGAAAAATGGCCCGCAGCGAAACCGCTATCGGCAGGCGCTGCGCCTCCGTCAGCAGCGCGGCCGTGGCGGCCGCTAAAAACGAGCTGGGCGATCTTTCGTCTTTTTCCGCGCTTATAATAGGGGCTGGTGAGACCGCGGAGCTTTCTATGGAATGCCTCATAAAAAGCGGAATAAAAAAAGCCGCGGTCATAAGCCGCACAATGGAACGCGCTTTTGCGCTGGGCGAAAAATACGGTTCGGAATCTTTCGATTTTTCGTCGCTTTATAAAATAATCCGTGATTACGATATTATAATTTCTTCCACCGATTCGCCGCATTTCATAGTGGAATACGATAAATATAAAGCCGCCGCGGCTAAAACTCGGGGCAGGCGCCAGGTAATTATCGATATCGCCGTGCCGCGCGACATAGACCCTGAAATATCCTCGATTAAAGGCGTAAAACTTTTTAATATCGACGATATAGGCGCAATTATAACCGAAAACGTTTCCGCAAGAAAAAAAGCCGCCGCCGCCGCCGCTAAACTGATCGACGCCGAGGCCGGCCGCTTTTTAGACTGGTATGAAGGCCGTTCGGTAAAACCTTTTATAGAAAAATTCCGTTCGAATGTCGAAAAAATAGTGGAAACCGAACTGGATAAATTTGTGCGAAAACTGCCTGAAGACTTCAAAAATAAAGATAAATCGCTTAACGCTCTCAAGCAGGCTATAATAAACAGGATATGCGGCGGCCCTATCGCCCGCGCCCTTAATTGCCCGGATAAAAGTAAAATACACGCCTGCATAAAAAATTTCGAATGCTTTTTTAATTTAGATAGCGAAAACGGCTGCGGAGAAAAAAAGCCTTCCCGAAAAGAGTAACGCATGGAAAAAACTCCCCGTAAAAAATCAAAAAAAACTTCCGCCGCCGAAGCTTCTTATAAGGCCGAAGCCGCAGCGGGGCTTTTGAAAAATTACGATTCGGCGTTTGCAGAAGGCGGCGAAATAAAATGTTTCGATCTTTTATGCCTGGAAATATCGAAGATGGAGGGGCTCGAATTTCTTCGAAAACTGGACTCGCGGATTTACTGCCTTTTAAACGATTATTTTTCCGGCTGCATATATTCCCGATTCGCTTTTCTGGCCGAGAATAACGATAAAAAAGGCGCCTGCGAATGCCTCAAAGAACTTTTAAATTTTAAAAACACCGTCGCTGCCGCCTGCGGCGTTATATCTTATAAAATGCCTCAGGACGCCCCGTTTTATTTATACGAAGATTTTAAGGTCAAAATCGATTATATAGATAAGCTGGCTGCCGAAGGATGTATTTCAAAAGCGGACCTTCCCGGGTTCGAAAGCGTGATAAAATCTCTTGCCGCTCTTTACGCTGAAAAACGAAGGCACGAGGCCGCCGCCTGCGGCGATATGGCCGTTCCGAAAGCCGCGCCTGCGGCCGAAGTGAAAAAAAGCCGCAAAAAGAAGCCGGAAGCGGTTAACGGCAAGGTCCCGAAAGTAAAAGAACTTAAAAAAGCCGGGCAGAAAATGCCCGGCGCCGAAGCCGCCGAACTATTTTTTTGTATTTTTTTCGCATTTATATCCATGATTATAGGCATGTTCGCATTCGGAACTCCCAACGAAGCCAGTACCGGCGGAGCTATCCTGGGAGGGATTTTCGGAGTCGCCCTGGGGGCCGCGTCAGCCGATCTGATACTCTGGCGTATGTGGTATTTTTTAAGAGACGCTTTTATCTGTCTTGCGGTCGCCATAATAACGCTGGCGCTTTTAAGATAAATCTCGAATTCAGGCCTAAATTTTTAAATATTTTTATTGAAGTTAACTATCTTTTCTGGTATTATCATACATAATTAAGGCCCGCCGCAAGCAGAAGGCCGCCGATAACAATAAGAGATGCCGCTTATGAGACAGATAACGGATAATGAAAATGAAAATTTCGAAATTTTAAGCGAGGAAATATCTGAAATTCCGGAGCTTGAAATTTTAAACGCGAACGATCGCAGATTTTTCGATGTTTTTTTAGATTTCTGGAATGTGAACGTATATCCGAAATTCGTAATGCTGGCCAGGCAGGGCCCTAAAGACGGCTCCGGAAGGGCCGTCGAACTTGTCAGACGCACAAGAGCGGTTATCGCGCTTTATAATCAAAAAATTAAAAATTACCGGAATTATTCTTCTTCCGATATCGAATTCGAGTTTCAGAAGCGGTTTAACGATGTTTATCAATACTTCGAAGCCGTCTGCGATAAGCGAACTAAAATCAGCAGAAACGAACTCGACGTTATCGAAGAAAAGATAAATGAATTTCATGCCATAATCAACCCGCCGAAAAAAATGTCGCGCGCTTCCGCCGGAACGGACGATTCAAGAAAAGACGGCGCGCGGCGCCAGAAAACGGCCGCGAGTGAAGACGATTCCAGGCGCAGGCAAAATCAGGCTGAATTTAAGGGCGAAAATTATTCCTCGAACGCGTCGTACGGCGCCGGAAATGTTTACCAGCAGCCGCCTTCGCAAAATAATCAACCCGCGCGGGACGCGTATAGAGCCGAATACAAAACATACGGCCAGCATATAGGGCGCGACGGTAAAAAAAACGCACCCTTCAGCTGGGGCATCCCTTTCGGCCTGTTTTGCTTTTTCGCGGGCGCCGGGATCATGGGGCCGGTTGGCGCCGCTATCGGCCTTGCGGTGGGGCTTCTGATAGCCACGCGCCTTGAATCCCAGCCCGAAAAACCTTACGTCAGAAGATATGAAGAACCTCCGTCGGACGACGTTTTAAATAACCTCAAAAACGCCGGGACAGAAAGCGGCGCAGACAGGCCGGAGAATTTTAAACCGCCTGACGCTAACGAAACAGGGCCGCGTCTGGCTGAACCGGCCGAAAAAAAAGAGCCGGGCTGCGCGCTCGGTTGTTTTTCGATGTTCGTATGCATGATAATCGGCGCTAATTTAGCGGAGGGCGCCGGCATCGTGGCCGGAGCGTTAATCGGATTTTTCCTGAGCTCGCTTATAAGCGATATTTATTATGGTAACCGCAAAGATATTCAGGGCGGTTTTATTTTTAATGGATTTTTAATAGGCATGGCGCTGGGGATTTATTTCGAGCACGCTATTCTCGGAATAATTTTTGGCATTGTAGCGGCGAATATTTTAGGCGGAATGTTCGTTTCTGATCGTAAAGACGCCGGCGCCGGTAGATAAGTTATTACACTCTACAGAAGGCGTTTTAGACATAAATAATAAAAAACAGGCCTGTAAACGGCTATATTTTTATAAATCGATAGGGGATGGTAAAAATGTCGGACAACATGAAATACGATGTTATTATAGTGGGCGCCGGAGTTTTTGGAATGGCGACCGCTTTTTACTTAAAACAGACTGACAGGGCTTTAAACGTTATGGTCATCGACCGCGAAGGCGGAGCGGGCGAAGGCAATACCTGTAAATCCGCCGCCGGAATAAGAAATACTTTTTCATCGCCTGAAAACGTTATATTGACTAACACCTCAATAAATAAATTTGAAGATATCGAAAAAAAGGGCTTCGGCCTTAATATTAAAATGTGCGGTTATCTGTGGCTAATGACTGACGACAAGTTTAAAAAATCGCAGGACGCCATTTACGCCATGAAAGAAAACGGCGTAGATTTTTCGGTTTTATTCGCTGAAGAACTTCGCGCGATACCTGGCTTGAATATAGATAATTACTCGTCCGACGAATGCCAGATGATGGGGCTTTCAAGAATTAAAAGCGGCCTTCTGGGTAAAAAATGCGGTTCAATAGATCCCGGCGCAATAGTTTCGTATTATGAAAACGAATTTAAAAAGCTCGGCGGCATAACTAAATTTAATACCAAGGTCGAATCGCTTATTTTAGAGCCCGAAGAAAAGCTCGATATTCCCGGAGAACCTCTGGTATGGCAGGAGCCGAAGATAGCCGGAGTCCGCACCACCAACGGCGAATTTTACGCCAAAACCACCATCATAGCCGCCGGCGTGTGGGCTAAAGAACTGCTCGATCCCATTGGCCTCGACGCCCATATAAAACCTAAAAAGCGTCAGCTTTTCCAGGTAAAAGGCAGCTCGCTCGAGCCGCTTATTAAAAACTGCCCAGGCTTTAACGACCTTAATATGCTTCCTTTTACCATAATTCAAAAGGCCGGCATATATATAAAAGCCGAGCCGCGCGAAGAGTGCATCTACGTCGGATGCGCCGATAATATAGGCCGCGCTTTTAATTTTGATTGCGAACCCGAGCGCGATTATTATGAAAACAGCATTCTGCCCGTTCTGGTAGAAGTTTTCCCGCAGTTTAAAAACGCCCGTCTCGAAAGCATGATCGCCGGTTCCTACGCTTATAACACTATAGATAAGAACCCGTATATATTCAAGCCGATGCGTGATCTGGTTATAGTTTCCGGCGACTCCGGCTCCGGCATTATGAAATGCGACGCGGTCGGCCGCATAGCTACGGCGCTTTACTGGGGCGAAGAATACGCCATATTATACCCCAACGTGCCGTTTAAAGTATCGAAGCTGGGCGTAGAAACCCGCGACGTAACTTTTGAAAGATTCGTAATATAAAGTTTCCGGCATTTTGGATATTCGCGCTTTAAAATAAATAATATTTAGGCGGTCCGCTTATAATTTTATTTATTTTAAAGCCGA
The DNA here is from genome assembly GCA_002069765.1 of bacterium ADurb.Bin243. Lineage (GTDB taxonomy): Bacteria > Muiribacteriota > UBA9980 > UBA9980 > UBA9980 > UBA9980. The sequence goes on along the minus strand of MWBZ01000024.1, from coordinate 4,236 downwards.
AATTTATTTTAGCGTTATGCCCCGAAATTAGGGCGCACGCTTCGTATTGTTTAAGGTTTTAGCGTAAGGCAAAACGTTTTACAATAAATTAATGTGATTGAGGTACTCTTAATGATTGAAGCCATTCAATTTTTTTTCACTCACCTGTCCACGCAAAACCTTGACCAGTTGATTTCGTGGGGCGGTCTTACCGTGTTAACCGTTATAGTTTTTAGTGAAACCGGATTACTGGTAGGATTTTTCCTCCCGGGCGATTCGCTTCTTGTAACGGCCGGAGTTATCGCCGCACGCGGGCATCTCGACCTGGCTACGATGATTATAGTTTTATGTATTGCCGCCGTCATAGGCGATGCGGTAGGCTATTCTCTCGGCTATAAAATAGGGCCTAAAATTTTCACCCGTGAAGATTCGATGTTTTTTAAAAAAAGCCATCTTATCAAAACAAAGGAATTTTATGAAAAATACGGCGGAAAAACTATAATTCTCGCCAGGTTCGTACCTATAATAAGGACTTTTGCTCCTTTTATAGCGGGCGTGGCCCAGATGAATTATTCAAAATTCGCTATTTACAATATAACCGGCGGAGTCAGCTGGATAACGAGCATGTCGATGATAGGCTATTATATCGGAAACAGATTCCCTCTTAAAATTGTTATACCGATAGTTATTTTTATTTCCATTCTGCCTATTATTTACGAATTCGTAAAAGCGTGGCTCGAAAAAAAAACGGTAAAGCAAGGTGACGAAAATTAATGAAGACCGATAAAGATTTACATAAAAACGAAGGGCGGGCGCCCGGAGACGAAACCACCACTATCGCGGAGCTTAAGAGCGTCATGAAAAATTTCGTGAGGGAACGCGAATGGGACAAATATCACGATCCTAAAAACCTTTCGATGTCTATCGCTATCGAAGCGGCCGAACTGATGGAGCTTTTTCAGTGGATTAAAAACGAAGAGGCCATGGCCGTAAATAAAGAATCGCCGCTATATAAAGAAGCGTGCGATGAAATTTCCGATATAATATTGTACTGCCTTTCGCTCGCTAACGTTTTAAAAATAGATCTATCGAGCGCTATAATCAATAAAGTAGAAAAAAACGTAAAAAAATATCCTAAAGAGCTGTGCCGCGGAGATTATAAAAAACCTAAAAAGCACGCCGATTAATTTAAACTAAATATACGGTTCAGTCCGCTTATAAATTTCTTTTTAAAATTTTAATAGCCATTTATTTAAAACATTTTGCAGATGAGAAATGCCTATAGGCTTGGTTATGTAGTCGTCCATGCCGGCGGCGATGCATTTTTCGCGCGTGCCGCTCATCGCGTCGGCGGTGAGGGCTATTATAGGAGTGTGCCTGTCCTGGCCGGCCTCTTTGGCGCGGATTATTCTCGTGGCTTCGAAGCCGTCCATAACGTTCATCTGGCAGTCCATCAGTATCAACGAATAAGCCTCGGATGAGCACATTTCGACGGCTTCGCGGCCGTCTCCGGCCACATGCACTTTTTTATATCCCAGCTTGTTTAATTGAAGGAGCAGAACCCTCTGATTGGAGGGATTATCGTCCGCCAGAAGGATCGAAATATTTTCCGTTGCAACGGCGTTAAAATCCTTGAGCGCCGTTTTCTTTTGAGCGGGCGGCTGAATTCCGTCTTCGGCAGCGGCTGGCGCGTCCTGCGTGACACTTTTTTCAAGTCTTATGGTGAAAAAGAAAGTGGAGCCTTCGTTTTCTTTGCTGACGGCGCCGATCGTGCCTTTCATCATTTCTACCAGCCTTTTGCAAATGGATAGCCCGAGTCCTGTTCCGCCGTATCTTCGCGTCGTCGAAGAATCCGCCTGGACGAAAGGTTTGAAAAGATTGTTCAATGCTTCGGGCGTCATTCCTATTCCGGTATCGGTGATCTCGAATTTGATTTCCGCGTCTTTTTCGCCGGCGCTTATCAGGCTGACATTCAGAGTGACGGAGCCTTTTTTCGTAAATTTTATGGCGTTATTGAGCAGGTTTAATAAAATCTGCCTTATTCTGACCGGATCGCCTTTTAAATTCTCGGGAATTTCTTCGCTTATGCGGGTCGAAAGTATTAAATTTTTTTCAAGCGCTTTGACTCCCATCATTTCGGAAAGATTGGAAATCAATGAACTCAGGTTCATATCGATGTTTTCGATAGTCATTTTACCGGCTTCTATTTTTGAAAAATCAAGAATATCATTGATTATAGTGAGCAGTAAATTTGCGGATTCATGTATATGATGCGAATATTTTTTTTGTGTTTCGCTTAAATTGGTGTCTAAAAGCAGTTCTGCCATTCCCATTACGCTCGTCATGGGCGTTCTTATTTCGTGGCTCATATTGGCCAGAAATTCGCTTTTCGCCTGATTGGCGGATTCCGCCGCAGCTTTGGCTTTGGCGAGTTCGAGTTCGATGAGTTTACGCTCGGTTATATCTTCTTTAACCGCCAGATAATGAGTGATTTCGCCTTCGAGATTTCTAAGCGGAGATATGGTTGCGTACTCCCAGTAGAGTTCCCCGTTTTTCCTTTTGTTATGGAACTCGCCGCGCCATTCTTTGCCGGTTGAAATGCTTTCCCAGAGGTTCTTATAATCTTCGGCGGACATTTCGCCGGATTTTAAAATTCTGGGATTGCTTCCCCTGGCCTCTTCGAGCGAATAGCCCGTGGTTCTGGTGAATTTTGGATTGGCGTATTCTATATTGCCTTTAATATCGGTAATAACTATAGTGCTTGCGCTCTGCTCTATCGCCCGCGACATCTGGTTTAATTTTTCGCCCGCCAGCTTGCGTTCCTCTTCTATGCCTATGGCGGTCGCTATAATTTCTAAAATTCTGTTATTGCCAGGATCGTTTTCCACGTCTCTGTCGTAAACCACGCAAAGCGTTCCGGCGCAGGCGTTATTGCAAAAGACCGGTTTTCCGAGATATGTTTTTAGGTTATAATGCTTAACGTTCGGGTCGCTGTTAAAATATTTGGTTTTATCAAGATTATCGATATATCTGACTCCCGGGCGCGAAGCGCTTTCGCTTATAACGTCGGTGCAGATATGCCCTTCCGCGCGGTCGATAGGGTTGTAATCGGGCGGGACGTTATACGAAAACGCGGTTTTAATCTGGCCGTTTGAAATTTTATTATAAAGCGACGTGGTTTCGAACAATTCGCCGCAAATATCGGTAAGAATTTTTATGTTTTTATCGGAGTTTGAAGTGAGGCTCAAAAAAGTTTGATTCATTCTTACCAGTACGTTTTCGGATTTTTTGCGTTCCGTTATATTTTCATAGATAATCAAAAGCCTTACAGGTCCGCTGCCTTCAAAACGCTTGATAGTGACCTGAAAGCAAACGCTTTTTTCGTTTATGAAATCGTAAATTTCTTCTATCGATTCTTCGGATTCGCCGCGAATTACTCTAACGATCTGTTCTCTGACGGATTTTGCATCCGGGTATCCTTTATTAAAGGAGGATTCGCATAGCTGGATATAATTTTCTCCCACGTTGCAGGGATTTTTAAAGAAAGCTTCCTGTCTGGATAGTTGACGCCAGGAATTATTGGCGGAAATAAGCATCCCTTTTTCGTCTATTATGGATACTGCACTTCCAAGTGAATTGAAGGTCGATTTAAAGAAGCGCTGCGACTCGGACAGCATGTCTTCTATCTTTTTCTGATGAGTTATATCGTTGAAAATCGTAGCGGCGTAATTGGCCTTGGTGCGAAAAACAGAAATGAAAAACCATTTTCCCAGCTCTGACGAATAGTATTCGAATTGAGTTTCTTCGCCGCTGATTATTACTATGCCGAGAATGCTTATGAGGTCGAGTTCTTCGTTGAAAAGTGCCGGGATGGATTGTTTGAGGGGCTTATTTGCGACTTCGCCTTTTTTTACGCCGAAAGTTTTTTCAAACGCGGGGTTAAGGTCGATGATATAAGAATCGGTTACTTTGTTGTCTTCGTCGAAAATCGCTTTATGAAACAGCATGGGGTTGGTCATGTTATCAAAAAGAGATCTCAGCTTCGTTTCGCTGTCGAAGAGCTTTTCTTCGGCCGCCTTTTTTTCCCTGGCTTCTTTGATCAATATTTCGTTCGTTTTTGAAAGCTCGTAAAACATTTTTGAAAGTTCGTAAAACATTGCGTTGAAAGGAGATTTAAGATTGGTTTCAACGATGGCCTTAAAGGTAAAATAATAGGACAGCAGATGAAAATAGTGGCCTAATGCGTTCATTATGCCG